>JAIEOW010000042.1 GCA_019750095.1 Phycisphaerales bacterium | reverse complement strand
ACCCCCCCCACCGCCGCCACCACCCGGGCCGCCGGGGCCGTCCATTCCGCCGCCGCCGCGACGGCGCTTTTTCTTTCGACGTCGGCCCATGCCGAAGCCGTCCTGAAAGCCGCCGTGACCACCACCGCCGCCGCCTTGATAGCCGCGATTGAAGTCACCACGGTCCTGTTGGCCACGATCTTGCTGGCCGCGGTCGCCACGATCGCCGCGATCCTGGAAACCACCGGGCCCGCCCGGCCCGCGTTCTGGCCGATCTTGGCCACCTGGGCCACCTGGGCCGTTGGGACCACCTTGCGGACGGTCGCCACGGTCACCGCGGTCGCTTCGGTCATTGAAGGGTCGTTCAGGACGATCGCCACGGTCTTGCTGGCTGCGGTCTGGGCCGCGATCTTGATTGGGGCCTGGGCCGAAGCGTTCGCGGGGGTCTGGGCGACCTTCGCGCTGTTCGGGGCGGCCTTCGCCGCGATCGCCGCGGCCTTCGGGAGGGCCTTCGCGACGGAAGTCGGGTCGAGTGTCTGGTCGCGGCTCTTGTCGGGGTTCCGGACGAGGTTCCTGACGAGCGACCGGGGGCGGAGCGGGCGCTGGGGCCGGCGCTGGGGGCGGGGCCGCGGGGGCCTCGGCCTTTGCGGCGCGGGTAGCGCGGGAACGCGTGGGCTTGGGCTCAGCCTTCGCGTCGGACTTGTCACTCGCAACGTTGCTCTGCTTGGCCATGCGGCTCCGCTTCTGCACTTTCACGGTTGGTTTTTCGAGAGAATCGGGAAGGCGGGACGCCGAGCGCTTGGTGCGGGCGTGCCCTCGGGATGGAACTCATACACGCTTCACGCGGCCCGCCGAGCGCCTTCCCAGAGTGGACGCGGCGGGTGTGAAGCGGACGAAATCAGAGAACGATTCGATCACAATGCATGGAGGACCCACGTCCACCAATGCTCCCAAAGCCCTTCAGAAGTCTTCGGATACCCCTTTGAACCCTTGTCAAAGTATAGCAGGTTCGGTCATGGGAGGTGTCAAGGGGGTGGTGAGTTATCCCCAACTCCTGTGCCGCCCCATGTTCCGCGAGCCGGAGGGTGGGCGGGAGATGGACTGGGACTTGCTGACAGAATCTGGCTCAGAATGTGTTCGATCTGGGGGAGGACGGCGTCGGGAGTTGTGTCGTTGCTGACGACATAGTGCGATCGCGAGCGTTTTTCTTCGAGTGGAAGTTGGGCGGTTTCGCGCCGGTGGAGTTCTGCTTCGGACCAGCCGCGGGTTTTGGCGACGCGGTCCAGCCGCACCGACCGCGGGGCATCCACGAAGACCACGACGTCGCACTCGCGGTCGACGCCCGCCTCAAAGAGCAAGGGGGCATCGACGATGGCGGCTCTGGCACCGGATTGCACAGCGTCGGCGATGATTGCGGCACGTTCCTGTCTGACGATGGGGTGGACGAGTTCTTCGAGCTTTCGGCGATCGTCAGGATTTGCGAAGATGATTGCGGCGACTTTCGCGCGGTCGATGCGATGATCGGTGAGGATTGCGTTGCCATCTTTACCCCCCCACCATCGGACCAACTGATCGCGGACATCGGGGCGATCGAGCGCGGCTTTGGCCCGCGCGTCGGAATCAATGACGAGGCATCCCAGTTTGGCGAAAGCCGCGGCGACGGCGCTCTTGCCCGCGCCGATGCCGCCGGCGAGACCGATGACGGGGATGCGTTTGGACGCGGTTGGCATGTCGGTGGATTGTTGGTGGGCGGTAGCTCTTGGCGAGTTTGGCGTCGCCGCGGCGGGAGCATCCATTGTTGGTGCCGAGTCTCTGATGGCGGCGATGCGGCTTTGCAGTTGCACGGATAACTGTTCCGCGGATCGGACGTGTCGCCAGACCAGGGTGCCGCCAGCGGTGGAGAGGACGATGGTTTCGAGCCCGAGCAGCCGCTCGGCGAGCGAGCGATGCGTGGTGACGGCGCGGATGTCGGCGAGTCGGAGGGCACCGGCATCACGCCGCACGAAGCCGGAGCGGACGGTGGCGTGGAGATCGGAGAGTTGATAGACGCGGGCATCACGATCGAGCGCGCCGATGACGAGGGCGAGGAGCGTGATCGCGATGGCGATGAGCATGCCGAACTGGGCATAGCCGGAAATGGAGGGCGACCAGAGGCCAGCGATGCAGAGGAGCAGGATGGCGACCGCGAGCGTGAGTGGGCGACGGGCGAGCAAGACGACGGACCACCCGCCCGGGCGGATGGTGATGGTGGAGTTGCCGTTGGGCGTGGTCATCCCATGACGCCGATGTCTGGGAGGTTGCGGTACTCGCCGTCGTAATCGAGGCCGTAGCCGATGACAAAATCGTCGCCGATTTCAAAGCCGACATAGTGGACGTCGACCTGTTCCTGTCGGCGGCCGGTGGCTTCGTCTTTTCTCAGGAGGACGGCGATGCGGAGCGTGGCGGGGTTCTGGGCCTGGATCATTCGGCGCAGCAGGCCCAGGGTCTTGCCGGAATCGAGGATGTCATCGACGATGATGACGTCGGCGCCGGCGAGATCGGTGGGGATGCCGCCGTGGATGTTGGCGCCTTGGGTGGTGGTGGCCGCGCCGGGATAGCTGCTGATGGTGACCGGGCGGATGGTCATCTTGAGCGGGATGTGACGGATGAGGTCGGCGAGGAAGATGATGGAGCCGGTGAGCACGGGGACCACGACGAGGCGACGGGGCTGACCGGTGTGCTGAGGAGCGGCGCGACGATCAGCGTGGACGTCGGCCGTGATCTGGTGCCCGAGCTCGGCGATGCGGGCGGCGATCTGGTCTCTGGAGATGAGCACACGGACTTGGTCGGCGGGCATGATTTTGAGGGTATGGGGGGTGCGGGGAGGTGGTTTGTGGTTCGGACGGGCGGGGTGGAAGAGTGTGTGGATGTGGGTGGTCAGGATCGGGTTCTGCGTGGCGTGCACCACTTCGTGGTGTGGAGATCCATGGTGGCGGAAACCGGGGGTGGCCGCTGGCGCGGCGACCCCCGGCTACTGGCGGTGACGGCTTCGCCGTCGAAGGCAAATTGCCTTTCAGGGCTTCGCCATCGATGACGACGCTTCGAGTTCTGCAACGCTACGAGATTCCTGCGGTGGTGGTTTGCCGACGCAAGGGTTCATGCTGTTAGGTTACTGCGCGCAGAGCATTGACAAGTCTTGCCAGAAGGTTGGGTAGGTTTTGGCGACACATTTCGGGTCGCGGATGAGGACGTTGGGGCGACGCAGGCCGATGAGTGCGAGGGACATGGCCATTCGGTGGTCGTGGTAGGTATCGAAGAACACGGGGGGCGCGTCGGGCTGCGCGAGTGATGCGGCGGGCGGAGCGTGGATGACGAGTGCTTCGTCGGGTTGGGATCGCCAGCTTTCGGCGATGATCTCAACGCGGGCGCCGATGCGGGTGAGTTCGGTCTGGAGGGCGACGAGGCGGTCGGTTTCTTTGACGCGGAGCGTGCGCAGGCCGTGGAGGATGCTGCGGGCGTGGGGATTGGTGGGCGTCGGGTGGGCGAAGCAGGCGAGCACGGCGGCGGTCATGGCGGTGTCGGGCATGTCGGCGAGATCGACATCGAAGGGAAGCACATGATCGCGGCCGGTGATGCAGAGGGCGTTGTTCAGGCGTTGCACGCCTGCGCCGGCGGCACTGAGGACGCTGACGAAGCGGGTGTCGCCCTGCATGGGCGGCTTGCTGGGATGCAGGTCAAGCCCGGGGATGGTGACGCGTGCGTTGGGCACGAGTGCGGCGGCGGCCTGGAAGTACGTTGCGCCGGATGCGTCGGGCTCGATCGTCATGCCAAAGCCCCGGAGCGGTGCGGGGGCGATGCGGAGCGTGCGGTAGCCGTCGGGCTCGGTGTGATCTTCGATGTCGGTGCAACCGGCGTCGCGCAAGACGCGGAGGGTCATGTCGATATATGGCGCGCTGGTGGGTGCGATGGGCAAGCGGATCGAGAGGCCAAGAGCGAGAAACGGTGCGATCAGCAGAAGAGCGGAGATGAACTGGCTTGAAGAGGTGACGCCGAACTGCACCTGGGCGGCATCAGCGCGATCGAGCGATCCGCCCGGGACCTCGACGGGGGGAAAGCCGTGCTGGGCGGTGTAGTTGGCGCGAGCGCCGATCGCGTGCATGGCATCGACGAGTTCGCGGATGGGACGCTGGCGCATGCGGGCGTCGCCATCGATGGTGATGCTGGTGCCCGAAGGTGCGAGGAGGGCGGCGGCGGCGAGGAAGCGGGTGGCGGTGCCAGCGTTGTGCAGATCGATGCGGACTTTTTCGCCTGGAGAGAGTCGCCAGCGGCCGGCGACGCCGGTGATGGTGAGATCGTTGCCAGACTGCTCTATGACGGCGCCGAGGCGTTGGACGGCGGCGAGCATGACCTGGGCATCATCGGCGTCGGTGAGCGCGCCGTGGAGGGTGGTCTGGCCCTGGGCGAGGGCGGCGAGGAGGATGGCCCGGTTGGTGATGCTCTTGGAACCCGGAGGATGCACCTGGAGATCAAACGGGCGAGCAATGGTCGGCACCGCGAGGGGGTCGGGCAGAGTGTTCAGATCGCTGTTCCATGCGGGCTTTGTCACGGGGCCGAGTGTACGCGATGATGCGAGAGATGGGCACTTGTGCTCGGGTCGGCACGTGGTACACTCGCGCGCAACATTCAAAGGGATGCCGCATGCCTGTTGCCTATGCACCATCGAATCGGGTTGGCTCAAACACGTTCTTGCTTTTGATTCCGATGTTGATCGCGGCGGGTGTGCTGGGGGCGATCTATGGCGTGGTGATGAAGTACATCCCGCTGATCATCCTGGACATTCTTGCGGTGATGGGGTTTGCGTTTGCGAGCGGGCTGTTTGCGTCGCTGGCGGTGAAGATCGGGAAGTGCCGGAGTCCGGTGTTTGCGATCGGGTATGGCGTGCTTGCGGGGTTGATCGGGCTGGTGGCGTCGCACTATGCGGGCTATTTGCTGGAGACGCGGGGTGTGTTGCCGGCGCCGACGCTTTGGGAGTATGTGCAGTGGCGCGTGGACAACGGGTGGAAGATCGGACGGGCGTCCACCAGCGGCAACAGGACGCCGATCAACGGCGTGTTCGTGTGGATCGCCTGGGGCGTTGAGGCCGGGGCGATCGTGTGGGTGTCTGCGAAGATGGCGCGGGCGCAGGCGCGCGAGCCGTTCTGTGAGCCGTGCGAGCGGTGGGCGACTTTGGAGACGCTGAAGTTCGGCGTGCCCGGGTTGAGCATGGAGACGACGAATCGGATGCGGTCGGGGAATCTGGAGGAGATTCTGACGCCGCCGATTGCGGAGATCGATCACGCGCCGTCGTCGCTGGAGTATCGCGTGCGGACGTGCCCGGCGTGCAACGCGTCGCGGTTTCTGGATCTGAAGAACAAGATCGTGACGGTGGACAAGAAGGGGAAAGTCACGGAGAACACGGTGCAGGTTGGCGGGTTCATACAGCTTGCGCCGGAAGAGGCCGAGGCGCTCGGACAGTTGCGGGACGATGTGTCGACGATTCTGGCGGCGAAGATGACGCCGCAGGGCGCGGCGGTGGCGCAGGATGGTGCGCCGCCGACGGTGCCGGGCAAGTCATGATCGGGTCATGACGTCGCGGGACGACGGACGCGGACTCGGGCGAGGGGCTGGTTGGGGGTGATTTTGTCGCCGGTTTTGACGAGGATCTCGGTGATGGTGCCAGCGCTTGGGGCGTGGACAGCGCCGCTAAGGCCGTTGCCTTTGGAATCGCCGCCGGTGATTGCGCTGGAGGCGGCGAAGGACATGATGGTGTCGTGCGGGCGGACGGCGTCGCCGACTTTGGCTTTGATCTGGGTGATGGTTCCGGCGATGGAGATGGAGACGTCTTCGACGGACGCGGGCGTTGTGTCCTGGGGTTCGACACGCGCGGGAATGGGTGGAGCGGTGATGACGGCCGGAGGCGAGGGCGGGGGCTTGATGGCCGAAGGTGCGGCCGGTTCGAGGACCTCGACCGAGACGTCGTAGGGCTTGCCGTCGACGGTGACGCGCAGTTTCATGGGTACTCCGATCGCGGTGGCTTTGGCCGAGGGTTTGAGCGAGAAGAGCGGGTGCCGCGGGTGGCGACATTTGGGGCGGTACGGTGCGGTGCACGCTCGCGGGCGGAGCGCATCCACAGGGACATCGGGCGAGAGATGATCGCGGGGCGGATTGCGGCGATGCGTGCGTGCTCGCCGAGCATCGCGACGACCGCGGCGGCGATGACCGCGATGTGCTCGGGGGGAATGTTGGGATCGTGATCGTTCATTTGGAGTCGATCAGAGGGGCATGAGGCCGTGCTTCTTCTCGGGACGCAGTTCGCGTTTGTTTCGGAACTGCATGAGTGCGCCGGCGATGTAGCGTCGGGTGTCGGCGGGCTCGATGATGTCGTCGATCATGCGACGGCCAGCGGCGACGAAGGGATTGGAGAACGTGTTGCGGTAGAGGTCGATGAGTTCGGCCCGCTTGGCGTTCTTGTCGGGGGCTTCGAGGATTTCTTTCTTGAAGATGACTTCGACCGCGCCCTCGGCACCCATGACGGCGATCTCGGCGGATGGCCACGCGGCGCAGGCGTCGGCACCGAGATCTTTGCTGGCCATCGCGACGTATGCGCCGCCGTAGGCCTTGCGGATGACGACGGTAATCTTGGGCACGGTGGCGGCGGAGTAGGCGAAGAGGAGCTTGGCGCCGTGGCGGATGATGCCGCCGTACTCCTGTTTGACGCCCGGATAGAAACCCGGGACGTCGACGAGTGTGACGATGGGGATGTTGAAGCCGTTGCAGAAGCGGACGAAACGGGAGGCCTTGTCGGAGGAATCGATATCGAGTGCGCCGGCCTTGACGATGGGGTTGCTGGCGACGATGCCGACGGTCTGGCCGGTGATGCGTCCGAAGCCGACGATGATGTTGGCGGCGAAGGTGGCCTGGACTTCGAGGAAATCCGCGTCGTCGACGATCTTGCGGATGATCGTGTGCATGTCGTAGGCGATGCGGGAGTCGGGTGGCAGCAAGGTGTTCAGCGACTCATCGCGCTCGACGGGGCCGGTGAACGGCTTTTCCGGCGGCATCTCGGTGTTGTTGGATGGCAGGAAGCTGAGCAGGCGTTGGCAGAGGGCGATGGCGTCCTTGTCGGTGTCGGCAATGAAGTGGATGTCGCCGGAGTAGTGCATGTGGGCTTCGGGGCCACCAAGCTGCTCGGCGGTGACTTCTTCGCCGGTGACTTTCTTGATGACCTGCGGGCCGGTGATGAACATCTGGGCGCGGCGTGTTTGGATGATGAAGTCGGTGAGGGCGGGGCTGTAGGCCGCGCCGCCGGCGCAGGGGCCGCAGATGAGGGAGATCTGCGGCACGACGCCGGAGAGCAGCGTGTTGTGATAGAAGACGCGTCCATAGGCGGCGAGTGAGTCGATGCCTTCCTGGATGCGTGCGCCGCCGGAGTCGTTGATGAAGACGAAGGGGCTGCCGGTTTTGAGACTGGCGCGCATCATCTCGACGATCTTGTCGCCGTGGGTCTCGCCGAGCGCGCCGCCGCCGGTGGTGAAATCCTGGCTGGCGAGGTGGATGAGTCGGCCATCGACGAGCCCGGTGCCGGTGACGACGCCATCGGCGGGGAGTTCTTTGTCGGCCATACCGAGGTATGTGCAGCGGTGGCGTGCGAAACCGTTGCGTTCCTGGAAACTTGTCGCGTCGAGCAGGGTGTCGATGCGTTCGCGGGCGGTGAGATTGCCTGCGGCCTTGTGCTTGGCGAGGCGATCGGCACCGCCACCTTGGGCGAGTTGCTGACGTTTATTCTTGAGTTCGACCAGGCGCGTCGCCATGGGGACGGTGTTGCTGCGCGGTGCACCGTTGGCAGCGGGGACCGGGGTTGATGGCGATTGGGCGGTGGTCATGATGCGCCTGTGTGTGCGTGGTGGGAGCGAGTGACTTCGCAGAGTTCGGTCAGAACGCCGAGAGATGACTTTGGATGGATGAATGCGATGTTGGTGGAATGGGCACCGACGCGGGGCCGCTCGTCGATCAGGCGGATGCCCTTGCTCTTCAGCCAATCCAGTCGGGACTGCAAGTTGTCGACGGTATAGGCGACATGGTGGAGGCCTTCGCCGCGTTTTTCGATGAACGCGGCGATGGGCGACTCGGGCGAGGTGGGTTCGAGCAGTTCCAGCCGTATCGCCGACTCGGGGGGGCCGATGAGGTAGAACGCGACACGGACATGCTGGTCGGCGACTTCCTCAACACCCTCGAACCTGGCTCCAAGAACCCCTTCGTAGAAGCTGCGCTGCGCGTCCAGCGATCGGACCGCGATGCCAATGTGGTTCACGGCTTTGATGTTGGCGGAGATGGGGGCAGATTCAATGGACATTTGCATCCGATTGTAGGATATTAAGGACCTCAAGGCAAAGAATGGGAATCTTGCGGACGCTGGGTGCAGATCGTCTCGATGAGTGTGTTCAGCACGGTGTCGGCGGCGTCGGACGGGGCCAGCGTCCCGGCGAGCACACGGGCGCGAGCGTTCTCCAAAGCGAGCTGCGCGGCAGACGATGCGCGGAGCATGGCGTGGAGGCGATCATCGATGGCCGTGTCCAGCCAACGCACTCGTTGTGTGCGGCGTCGCGCTTCCAGATTGCCGGTGGAACGCATCGTGCTGTGACGGGCGAGGATGCTTGTCCAGATGTCGGCGACACCATCGCCGGTGAGTGCGCTGGCGGTCAACACGATCGGAGCGAGAGCGGACTCGCCATCGCCGCGGAGCATGCGGAGCGCGCCGGCGTGCTGGCGGGCGGCGAGCTTGGCGCGTTGCATGTTGTCGCCATCGCACTTGTTGACGATGAGGATGTCGACGAGTTCGAGCAGGCCGCGTTTGATGCCCTGAAGCTCATCGCCTGCGCCCGGGACCATGAGGGCGAGGAAGAGGTCGGTCATGTCTGCGACGGCGGTTTCGGACTGCCCGACGCCGACGGTCTCGACGAGAACGACATCAAACCCTGCCGCCTCGCAGATTGCGATGGAATCACGCGTGGTGCGAGCGACGCCGCCGAGGGTGCCGCTGGAGGGTGATGGACGGATGAAGGCGTTCGGATCGCTGGCGAGCTTGGCCATGCGCGTTTTGTCGCCGAGGATCGCTCCGCCGCTGATCGCGCTGGAAGGGTCGACGGCGAGAACGGCCAATCGGGACCCTGCCGAGGTCAGCATGCATCCGAGACGTTCGATGAACGTGCTCTTGCCCGCGCCGGGGACGCCGGTGATGCCGATGCGGATAGAAGTACTTGCGTCTGGGGCACTCACAGCGAGAAGACGCATGAGTTCGCGGGCCTTGGACTGATGTGCGGGGTTGGACGACTCGATGAGCGAGATCGCTCGTCCGAGCGCGGCGCGATCGCGAGAACGCACGCCGCGAACGAGCTGGACCGCAGTGGGTTCAACCCGCGGCGGAGGCGCACCTGGTCGAATGGCCACCGTCTGGATCACATCAGGCGGGGGCACGACGGTTAAGGCGAACCCCGGCGGTTCGGCGGGGGCTTCTCTCGAAGTCTCCAGTGGACATGGGGAGTCATCGGGCATCACGCTCATCCGCGCTCCGGGCTGTGCTGCGCGGCGCTCATGAGGTCGGAAGAATCGCTTGATCGAGCGTCTGATGGAGTCGATTCGCGATCGAGCAGGTCGAGCAACTTGCTCGCGGCGTCGGTGATGACGGTGCCGGGTCCGAAGACCGCCGACGCGCCGGCGGCGAAGAGCTGCGCGTTGTCCTGTGGCGGGATGACTCCGCCGACAACAACAAGAATGTCCGGACGACCGAGTCGAGACAACTCGCTCACGAGGGCGGGCACGAGTGTGAGGTGGCCGGCGGCGAGGGAGGAGACGCCGACGACGTGCACGTCGTTCTCAACACCTTGACGAGCGGTCTCTTCGGGCGTCTGAAAGAGCGGACCGATGTCGACGTCGAAGCCCATGTCTGCGTAGGCCGAGGCGACGACTTTCTGCCCGCGATCGTGCCCATCCTGGCCCATTTTGGCGATGAGGATTCTTGGGCGGCGTCCTTCGCGCTCTGCGAAGGCTGCGACGCGTCGGCGGACGCTTTCGACGCCGATGGCGCCCGCGCTGCTTGACGCGGCCTCGCGGAGATAGACACCCTGGACCGATCGCACTTCGGCCTCGTGACGGCCGAAGGCCCTTTCGAGCGCGTCGGAGATCTCGCCGACGGTTGCCATTGCCCGCGCGGCATCGATGGAGAGCGCGAACAGGTTGCCCTCGCCGGATCGGGCCGATGCTTCCAGAGTGTCGAGAGCGGATCGGACTGCTGAGGCATCGCGGGTGGAACGCAGTTTCTCGAGACGTGCGATCTGCGATGATCGCACGGCGGAGTTGTCGATCTTCAGCACCTCGACCTTGTCCATGTGCGGCGGGCGGAACTTGTTCACGCCAACGACGGTCTGTTGACCGGAATCGATCCGTGCCTGGGTTCGTGCGGCGGCTTCTTCGATGCGGAGCTTGGGGATGCCCGCTTCGATCGCCTTGGCCATGCCGCCGAGCGATTCGACTTCGAGGATGTGCTCCCATGCTCTGTGGGCCAGATCGTGGGTGAGGCGTTCGATGGCGTAGGAGCCGCCCCAAGGATCGATGACCCGGCAGGTATCGGTCTCCTGCTGGAGAAAGAGCTGGGTGTTGCGGGCGATGCGGGCGGAGAAATCGGTCGGAAGCGCGAGCGCCTCGTCGAGCGCGTTGGTGTGCAGTGATTGGGTGTGGCCTTGGGTGGCGGCCATGGCCTCGACGCACGTGCGGACGATGTTGGTATAGACATCCTGAGCGGTGAGCGACCACCCGCTCGTCTGCGAGTGGGTGCGAAGGGACATGCTCTTGTCGTTCTTGGGCTCGAACGATTTGACGATGCGTGCCCAGAGAAGTCGAGCGGCACGGAGCTTGGCGACCTCCATGAAGAAGCTGGTGCCGATGGCCCAGAAGAAGCTGAAGCGCGGGGCGAGCGCGTCGACGCTGAGCCCGCGGCGGACTCCGGTGCGGAGGTATTCAAGCCCATCAGCAAGCGTGTAGGCGAGCTCGAGGTCCGCGGTGGCGCCGGCTTCCTGCATGTGATAGCCGCTGATTGAGATGGTGTTGAACTTGGGCATCTCGCGAGCGGCGAAGTCGAAGATGTCGCCGACGATGCGCATGCTGGGCTCTGGGGGATAGATGTAGGTGTTGCGGACCATGAACTCCTTGAGGATGTCGTTCTGGATGGTGCCGCTGAGTTGCCTGGCCTTGACACCCTGACGCTCGGCGGCGACGACGTACATCGCGAGCACCGGCAGGACCGCGCCGTTCATGGTCATGGAGACGCTGACCTCGGCGAGGGGGATGCCCTTGAACAGATCGTCCATGTCGAGCACCGAATCGACCGCGACGCCGGCCATGCCGACATCGCCTGCGACGCGTGGGTGGTCGCTGTCGTATCCGCGATGGGTCGCGAGATCGAAGGCGATCGAGAGCCCTTTCTGACCGGCGGCGAGATTGCGCCTGTAGAACGCGTTGCTCGCTTCGGCGGTGCTGAATCCGGCGTATTGACGGACAGTCCACGGCTTGAGCACGTACATCGTCGGGTATGGCCCGCGGACATAGGGCGGGAGGCCCGGAAGCGAACCGAGATGCTCGACGCCTTTGAGATCGGCGGCGTGATACTCGGGCTTGACACGGATCTGCTCGGGTGTGAGCCATGAGAGGTTGTCGGGCGAGTTACCGCACCGAGTGCGTACCAGTTCGGCCCATGATGTGGGCGAAGCGGCCGCGGGAAGTGGGCCGAGCGGGATGGTGGTGAAGTTCGGGATGGGTGATGTGGAGTTGGTCATCGGGCGGCTCCTTCTTCACTGAGCAGCTCGGAGAGCGTTCGTACGACATCGCATTTCACGAAGATGAACCGATCGATGCCCGCGGATCGATACGCGCTCTCGCGTTCTGCGGTGCCGGGGATGCCGGCGAGGACGATCGTGCGTGCGCCGGCCGCGCTGAGTTCCCGGGCGGCTTGCTCGGCGAGACCGTTCGAATACTGCGTGTCGTGGCCGCAGACCACGACGATGCCGCCCTGATGCGCATCGGACGGGCGATCGATGGTGCGAACCGCGAAGCCGCCGGCCTGGAAGAAGTTCCTGGCATACGCGACCCGTGCGCCATGCTCGGCGATCGTGCCGAGGGTGAGGAGTTGGACACTCGGCCTGTGGCCGCACTCGGCGGCGATGGCGTCGGCCTGATCGCGCAGGTGTTCGAACGGCTCGGCATAGGGGTGAGCGGCGAGCGGGCCTGATTCGAGTGTCTGTGCCGGAGCACCGTTCCAGAGGGAGCGGGCGATCTCGCCGATGGTGGCACCGGCCAGTGCGGCATCGAGGGCCGTGCGAGAGAGCGAGCCGAGTTGTCCGGATCGATCGATCGATCGCGGCACAGCGTTGCGGCTTGAACGATGTGCGAGAACTCTCCGCATGCCCGCGGCGCGGACAGCGTCGAGATCGACCACCCGAGGCGTTGGCCGTTGCTCAAGAGGATTGGCAAACTCACTGACTCCGAGCACAGGATCTTTGCGGGTAGAGATGTTGTGGACTCGAGAGGCGTAGGACGTGTCGATCTGAGGGTGCACCCAGCCGCTTCTGAGGCATGCGAGCATGCCGCCGCGGCGTTCGATGTCCTGGAAGATGATCCATGCGGCCTCTGCGAGTTCGTCGGTGAGCTTTTCCAGGTACCACGAGCCGCCGGCGGGATCACTGATCTGGTGAAGATGCGCCTCATCCATGAGCATGTGATGGGTGTTTCTCGCGATTCTGCGGGCGAGTTCCGATGGCGAGCCCAGAACGCAATCGAAGGGTTCACTACCGATGCTCTCGGCTCCGGCGATGCCGGCGGCAAAGACGCAGGCGGTGTTGCGCAGGATGTTGACCCAAGGATCGCGGTGGGCCATCACGCGTTTGCTCGGGCGGACGTGCATATGCATGGATTGCGCGTGTGGCGATCCACCGCTGCACTCGACGATGCGGCCCCACAATCGCCGAGCGGCGCGGAGCTTGGCGGTGGCGAGAAAGAACTGGCATCCGACGGCGAAGCTGAAGACCATCTGATTGCTGGCCGCATCGACGCTGAGTCCAGCGCGTGTGAGGGCACGCAAGTACTCGACGCCGGTGGCCATGGAGAAGGCGAGGTCCTGCGTGGCGGTTGCCCCGGCATGGTGGTAGGGCGCGGTGCCGACGCGGATGGAGGTGACCTTCGGGTATCGCGACGCGGTGAAGGACGCGAGGTCGGCCATCTGATGCAAAAGACCTTCGACGGGCACGGGGACCTGGCCGTCGCGAACAAGCACGGCGAGCGGGTCAGCGTGGAACGCGCCGCGTGCGGTGTCTGGTGAGACACGAGATCGTTCCCAGAGCGCCATGAGCTGGGCCGCCGCGGGAACGAACGCGGCACCTGCTTGGAGCGAGACACCGATCATGCCGAGATGCACACCCTTGAACGCGGCGTCCCAGTCGGGGGGAGATGACAGCGAGCACCCGTCGATAGCGACAATGTTGCGAACGTGCGGCTCATCCGCATCGCACCCGGATCGCCCAGCGGCGTCGAGCCGAAGCAATACCGAGGTCACGCCGCCGTGAAGGTCTTCGAGCAGGTTGGCGTTGAGTTCGACTGGATCTGCTGCGGCATGTTCCTGGCGGATGTCCCATCCGTTCTGGACATTGCCGAGTGCCGAGGAGCCGCGAATCCAGGGGGCGACGCCTGAAGACCCCGTCACGCGACTGGCCGATGGCCAATCGCGCTCGGTGTACAGCGGCTGGACATAGAGCCCTTCGTAGGTGTGCGAGACGAGCTTGCGCTCGAAGAGCGCTTTGGGATCGCCGGTTGCTGGGGAACTCCCCACGAGGTCGGCCTCGACCAACTCGCGCCAGCGGTCGATCGGGAGATCGGGGAACTCCTCGGCGATGTGCAAGTCACGAGCAAGCATTGGGGCTCCTTCCGGCGGAGTATC
This sequence comes from Phycisphaerales bacterium, assembly GCA_019750095.1. Taxonomy (GTDB): domain Bacteria; phylum Planctomycetota; class Phycisphaerae; order Phycisphaerales; family UBA1924; genus UBA4658. Next base: position 37,209 of record JAIEOW010000042.1, on the reverse strand, counting down.
TGACTAAAGGATACACTTATCCATTGATAAGGCGAGCGCATCGGGTGATGGAGACCGAATCTTGACGTGAACACAACTGTTTGGGGGGAGCTCAGGCGGGGGTTTATCTGGATAGAGTCGGCGGCGGCCGAGTCTTGGCGATACGTACCGCGACGGGTGTGCCCGGCTTGGGCGTTTTGTCAAAGTCGGCGATCCAGGCCGGTGCTTCGACGGCGGCCTCGGGACTGATCATGCGGGACCAGCCGATCACTTCGGAGCCGAAGGTGGTCAGGCCGAGGATGATGCCCGCGCCGTCGGCGTCATAGACCTCGCTGGCGCGTTGGCCATCAGGGAGCGGGCGCGAGACAAACCTTGACCCAGCGAAGACCCAGCCGGGATTCGAGGCTTGGGTGGATTCGAAGCGGGTGAATGGCAGTGCGTCTTCGGCGCGGATGATCCAGTTCAGCGGGTCGGCGACGACGCGCTTGCCGGCGTCGCTCGCAAACACGAAACGTACGTCCACACGATCACCGGTGGGCTGGATCGCATTCAACCGGTTTTCGGCTTCGACCCATCGGCCGGGAGTGCCGTGATTGAGCCCGATGACGAGCATGGCGGCGTGGATGTGTGAGGGCTTGACGGTGGTGACGAGGAAGCTCTCGTGCTCGCGTGTGTTGGGTGCGCAGATGAGCACCTCAAGATAAAACCTTGGAGCACGGGCGTCTCTGACCAAGGCGGGCGAGACGGCGGCGTCGAACTCAACGATCGTCTTGTCGGCGTTGATGCGCACGCCCGGAAAGACCTCGTGAGCTCCGACCAGATCGGTCGACAGCGGTGAGGCGTTGTGCATCATGAGAGCGGTGATCACGCCGGGCCAGCCCATTTCAGTGACGCTCCTTGATGGCGGCGAGGACAAGGGCGACGAACTCGTCTCCTCGGGCCTCGAAGTTGACATATTGATCCCACGAGGCGCATCCGGGCGAGAGCAGGAGCACGTCGCCGGGGGAGAGCTTCGAGATCGCGATGTGCACGGCGTTCACCAGCGTTGCGCATTCGTGCACGCGCGAAGAGCCATCGGGGCCGAGCGATCGAGCGGCCGCGGCGATGGTGGGGCCGGTCGCGCCGATCGTGTAGAGACCGCCCAGTTCTCCAGCGAGACGCGCGATGGGTGAGAGATCAGAGCCCTTGTCGTATCCGCCAGCGATCAGGTGGCACTTGGCAAGGCCGCAGCCGGGCATGGCGGCGATCGCCTGAACGCCCTTGAGTGCGGACTCGGGGGTCGTGGACTTGCTGTCGTTGTAGAAACGAATCGGGCGGGCATTCGGTGTTAGACGCCACTCGGCGACGCGTTGGAGACGATGGGCGAGCCCGGGATAGGTGCGAATCGCTTGGACAAACGCATCAGCATCGGCGTCGGGAGCGATGGCGGTACATGCGAGCAGGGCGGCGGCGGCGTTCTCGCGATTGTGTTCACCGGGCAGTGCGAGTTCGCCCACGAACTTCTCGGCGATGATCTGCACGGCCCTGGCCGGGGTCTTCTCACGCCATGACCACACCGATGGCCCGAGCACGGCGACGTCGGTTGAAGTCTGGTGACGGAGCAGGTGCTGCTTGCTGGCGGCGTAGTGATCAAAATCCCCGTGCCAGTCGAGGTGATTGGCTGAGATGTTGGTGGCGACGGCGACGTGCGGGGACCACTTTGGCACGAGGCCTTCTTCGAGCCAGTGCAGCATGGCGGATGAGAGTTCGAGCACGACGATCGCGTTCGGCGTGATGTCGGCAAGTTGGGTGAGGAGCGACCCGCCGATGTTGCCGCCGAGGAGCACCTGGCTGCCGGAGGGGCCGAGCGTGGTGCTGAGGGCGTGATGGATCATCGCGGTGGTGGTGCTTTTGCCGACGGAACCAGTGATGCCGATTGTGCTTGACACGCCGCGGTTGCGCAGGGCGTCGATGGCGAGGGCGATTTCGGTGGTGACCGGCACGCCTGCGGCCCATGCCGAGCGGAGAAAGCGATTCTCCCATGGCTTGGGCACTGCGGCGTTGGCGATCACGAGATCGCAGGCGGTGAAGTCGGAGACGTTGTGCTCGCCGAGACGCAGGGTGACTTGCCCGGCGTTGACCAGATCCTGAATCTTGGCGATGGAATCTGCGAGATCGGCGGCGGGGTCTTTGTCGGTGACGAGGACATCGGCCCCCTGCTGGCAGAGCCAGCGTGTGACACCGATGCCGCCGCCGAAGCGGCCGAGACCCATGACGGTGACCTTTGCGCCGGCCAAGTCGATCATGCGGGAGTGTATGGGACGAAACGAGAGACACACAGGCGGGACGCCTGTGCCACCAGATGCAAGGGGCTCTAAGATCGGAGTGTGATGCCTGGCCGCGAAGTCGTATTCATCGCCACAGTTCCACCCGCTCCTGGCGAGCGTGGCTTTGTGCCAACGCCTGCGCAGCGTGAGGCGGTGAAGACGTGGGCGCTGCTCACCGGCGGGCTGGTGCTGGGGGTGCTGTTGCTGTCACTGTCGATCCTCATCATCATTCAGAGGCAGCGTCGGGCGGTGATGAAGCCGATCGTGGCGAAGCGCAAGAAGCCGCGGACGAGGATGGACCCATGGGCAGAGTCTGGCAAGCGGCTGCCGACGCCGGACGATGGGTCACGCGACGACACGGTGGATATTCACCCTGATGAACTCGGCCCGGATGACATTGATGGGAAGGGATCGGGAGGGCCGGGGGGGATGAGAGGCTCTGGCGGCAAGCCGTGGGATGGGCCGGATAGCCCGCGGAGCGGGGGACGATCATGATGCGTCGTCCGGTCGCTTTGATCACTGGAGGGGCGAAGCGCGTCGGGCGAGCGACCACGCTTGCGCTCGCACGCGGCGGGTGCGATGTGGTGATCACGTTTGACCGCAGCGAGAGCGCGGCGCGGGCGACCATCGATGAAGCGATCGCGGCCGGCGCGTCGGCGCAGGTGTGCCGAGCCGTACGGCTGCCGCTGGATGAACCGGGGGAGGTTGAGCGGCAGATCGACACACTGGCGAGCGCACTTGGCACGCTGGACGTGCTCGTGCACAATGCGTCGAGCTACACGCCCACGCCGCGCGAGGCGCTGCGTGCGGAAGACGCGCTCGCGGCGTATCGGGTGAACGCCCTTGCGCCGCTGCTCATCAGCACACGATGCGCCGCACTGCTGGAACGCTCTGCGATGCCCGGCGGCGGGGCGATCGTGGCGATGTGCGATATTCATGCGATGGGCGAGCATGGCCTGCCGCGGAAGGACTTTCTGGCCTACGCGATGTCCAAGGCCGCCCTTGCAGAATTGGTGCGGTCGCTTGCACGAGAGCTGGCGCCGCGCGTGCGTGTGAACGGCGTGGCACCGGGCGTCGCGGCGTGGCCGGAACAGGGGCATGAATCCGATGCGGAAATGCAGGCGGCGTATTTGAAGAAGGTGCCGCTGAGCCGTGCGGGAACGCCGGAAGAGTGCGCCGAGGTGGTGCGGTGGCTCGCGCTCGACGCGACGTATATCACCGGGCAGATCGTGCGTTTCGACGGCGGGCGATCGATGGTGTGATTGACTTGTCCGAGGCGTGGGCGCGAGCCCATGCACGTTTGACGAGTGCGGGAGATTCGCGGCGGGACGCGCGGGTGTGGCGTGAGTGTTTTGAGGTTGCCGAACTTGGTTGGTGCATGGGCTTGCGCCCATGCCTCGAATTGAGGGTTCGGATTGAATGTCGGGCGACGAATCAGCGCATGTCGCGGCTGATCTGTGCGTAGGCGTTGTGGCTGTGGATGCTCTCGAAGTTTTCGCTGGAGATGTCGTAGCTGACGATTCGCCGCTCGCGTTCGAGGCCAAGGGCGAGGTCGCGGATGATGTCCTCGACGAACTTCGGATTCTCGTAGGCCTTTTCGGTGACCCACTTTTCATCCGGACGCTTCAGCACGGCGAAGACAGGGCAGCTTGCGGCCTTCTCGATGATGCCGACGAGTTCTTCGATCCACAGCACGTTGCCCTTCGTGCGGACACAGGCCTCGATCTCGCAGCGTTGGTTGTGCGCCCCATAATCGGAGATTTCCTTTGAGCAGGGGCAGAGCGAGGTGGCCGGGGCGCGGACGGAAATCTGCAGGTCGTTCTTCTTCGGATCGCGGCTGGCGGTGCAGATGAACCGCACCTTGTAATCCATCAGCCCGGGCGTGCCCGTCACGGGCGCGGGCTTGCGGATGAAGTAGGTGAAGCTTGCCTCAAAGTGGGCTTCTTCGGCGTTCAGGCGCTCGCGGATCTTCTCGGTGATCGCCGGAATGTCGCTCGGCGCGATGGCTTCTTCGTGGGCGTTGAGCACCTCGAGGAAGCGGCTCATGTGCGTGCCCTTCTGATAGTGCGGCAGGCCGACGTACATGTTGATGGTGGCGACGGTGGTCTGCTCACCGGGCTGGCGATCATCGGTCCAGCCGGCAAAGGCGGGGACCTTGAGGCGCATCGGGTACCGCACGTCTTTCACGCCGACGCGATCGATCGCGACGTTGCGCGTGTCGCCGGTGGCTTGGATGTCCACCATCGACTGCTTGCTGGTGGGCTTGTGAGGGGCGGAGTTCTGGGCTGGGGCGAGAGTCACCACTTTGGCGGCCTTTCGTCGGCCGCCTCGCGTGGACGCGGCCTTCGTGGAGGATTGCACCGGGGTACGTTTTGACGCCTTTGCGATCGGCTTCGCCATAGATATCGAAGGGTACGCGGATTTGGATGCAGCGTCGGCGCGGGCGTTTCGGCATTGCTTCAGAATCCGCCGCATCTGAGCACAAACGCGTCAAAATGAGCGATGCCGCGTGCTCCAGCGCACCACGCACGAAGAGAGGATTTCCCCGACTCAATGCGAGCGGTTCACACCCACTTGTCCTCCCACTTCATCCCCTCTGCAAGCTGTGCCGCACTCCCGCGTTCGAGCATGCTCGCGACGGGGTACGCGCAGTAGTCCAGCGCAAATGCGCCCGCCGGGCGATGGTTGCCGCTCAGTCCAAGCCCGCCGAAGGGCAGTTTGCTGCTGGCGCCGGCGGTCCCGGTGTTCACGTTCACGCAGCCCGCGCGGCAGTCAAACAGGAACTGCTCGGCACGCTTAGGGTCCTTGGTGAACACGCTCGCCGCGAGGCCATAGCGGGTGGCGTTGGCCTGGAGCACGGCTTCTTCGTAATCGCGCGCGATCGTGATGCGCAGGAGCGGGCCGAAGATCTCGGTGTCGGCGCCCGCGCCGGCGTCTTTGCCTTCGTGGGCGACGAAGCGATCGACCTTGATCACGCCCGGCGAGACGTACCAGCCCTTGCCGGGGCGATCCAGCGGCGTGCTTTCCAGCAGCAGTTCGCCGCCGTTTTTCTTGGTCCATGCTTTCTGGGCGTCGAACACGGCTTTCTGCGCCTGCTCATTGATGATCGGGCCGGTGAACACGGGGCGCGTGGAGCGGGGTACGTCGATCACGAGCCCCTTGGCCGCGTTCACGATCGCGGGGATGAGCTTGTCAGAGATGAGCGTGTGGGCGATCACGCGGCGTGTGCAGGTGCAGCGCTGGCCGGTGGTGTTGAAGGCGCAGCGGACGATCTCGATGGCGGCTTGGCGCAAGTCGGCGTCTTCGAGCACCACCGCGGCGTTGTTGCCGCCCATTTCCAGCGCGAGGATGCGACCGGGATGGTCGAGATTCGCCTGCATGATCTTGCGGCCCACGGGCCAGGAGCCGGTGAAGAGCACGCCGTCGAGGTCTTCATGGGCGGCGAGAGCGGCGGCGATATCTGCCCCGCCCTGCACAAGATTGACCACGCCCGCGCCCTTGTTCGGCGCGCCCTCGATGACGAGCGCTTCGTGCAGCAGTTCGATCAGCATCTGACCCACGCCGGGGGCTTTGTCGCTGGGCTTGAAGACGATGGTGTTGCCCATCGCGAGGGCGGGAACGATGTGGCCATTGGGGAGGTGGGCGGGAAAGTTGAAGGGCCCGAGCACGGCCATGACGCCGTGGGGCTTGAAGAACCCGCGGCCGAACTTCTGCGGGCCGAGTTCAAACTCAAAGCCCTCAACGCGGCGGATCGCGCCGAGCGCCGAGGCGTTCAGCGTGATATCGACTTTGCTGGCGAGCGCGGCGGCCTCGCCCTTGGCTTCCCACATCACCTTTCCGGTTTCGTCGCAGATGATCTCGGCCATCGGCACGGCGCGGGCCTTGCACAGCTCGGCGAACTTCTTCAGCACGCGGAAGCGATTGTCGCGACCCCAGGCCGCCCATGATGGGAACGCGCGGCGAGCGGCGGCGACGGCGGCATCAACATGTTCGCGCTGCGCGTAGCCGGACCAGATCGTCTGCTCCGGCTTGGCGGGGTTGCGGCTGCTGAGCTGGGCGCCGGTGGTGGAGCTGAGCCCGGCCCACACGCCGCCGATGAGGTCGGAGGGCGGATGGCGAAGAGATGCGTGCTTGAGGGCGAGTGTCATGGTGGGCGGTGGTGGATCGAGGCGATGAACAGCGTTGATGAGGTGATTAGGATTGGTGGCACAGGCGTCCCGCCTGTGAAAAGTCTGAACACAGGCGGGAAGCCTGTGCCACCATTTCATACTGTCTATGAGCGGGATCGTGTGGGCTTGCGGGTCGTGGTGGTTCGAGATTTCTTGGTTCTGCGTGATGCTGGCGCGACAACTGGTGCGGACTCATAGGGCGTGGCGCCCACGCGTTCGCCGGGGGATGCGCCGATGGCCTTTGCATGCTCTTGGGGCATGCGGAGTCTGCCGTTCTCGATAGCAAATGGTGCTTGCACCGCGCGAAAACCGGCTTCGTCATCGAGCGTGCTGACGATGGCAAGGGGGCTTGTTGCCGCGGCACTTGCGGAGAGCGGTTCGCCCAGCGGCATCAGCCGCGTGTCGCGGATGAGCGAGATGTCCTTGGTCTGGGCTTCGAGCGTGGGCCCGCCGTCGAAGGGATCGATGAGGTCTTTGTACGCGAAGCCGAGCTTTTCCAGCATGCGGCGAGCGGGAAGCGTCTCTGGGCCGACCTGGGCCACCACGCTGCGGGCCTCGGGCGCGAGCAGCGTCAGGAAGATCTCTTCCTGCGGAAACAGCGCGGTGATGAACTCCTTGGAATACTGGCAGAAGCTGTCGGCCTCGGCATACGTCAAGTTGATGAAACGCCGCCCCAGATATTCCCACAGCGTGTTGTGCCCGTCCGGCGTCACCGCGCCCATCAGTTCGGCGATGATGCGCTCGGAGAAAAACCGGCGATGCAGCCCGATGAAGTGGAAGCGCACCAGCGAGAGAAAGCGTCCGAGCTTGTCGCGATGACCGCGATAGCTGGGTTGCAGGATCAGCCCGCCGATCTCCGTCGGACCGGATTCGTCCAGATGCAGCTTGGCAACCATGTGCGTCGCGCCCATCTGGAGCGACTGGCTGAACATCTCCTTGCGGCTGAGCCGAAGCGAGACGTTGGGCCGACCGGGCCCGCCCATCTGCGCGATGATCTGACTCGTCCCCAGCACCCCCCCACTCCCACCACCACCACCACCACTTTCTGCTCCGCCCGGCGCACCATTGGCCATGTCTTCCAGCACGAACATGAACAGATCCGAGCGCGTGCCGTCCGGGCCGCTGCCGGAGGCCAGCCCGCCACCGGTCCCAGCGCCCGCGCCAAAGCGTGCGGCGAGCCGCTGGTCCGAGCCGGTCGCGGGGGGCGGGGAGTTCGGGGGGGGGGTGGTCGGGTGCAGTGGCCCCGCGCCGCGATTGGCGCGGATGTACTCCTGAGTCTTGCGAGCCCGCACGCCCTTGGGGCTGCTCCCGAGCACGGCTTTGAGAAAGCACTGCGAACTCCAACTCGTCTTGTCGGCGATGATGTCGCGATCGGCGGGCAGATTGATGAAGTGGACCATCTTCGCCAGCTTCAGCAGCGTCGGCGTGTCCTCGACCTTGGCTTGACGCATCAGGAACATGGGGACTCCGAGATCAAGAACTGTCGCAAAGGCAGGGACGGCGGCGGGAAGGGGGCGGAGACGATATCGCGTTCAGGCACTGTCCACCCGCGGCCGATGCGACAGGTGTGTAAAAAGGCCCCAGAGCAGGGCTCCGGGGCGATTTCCACGCCATGGCGCACGTGGTCCGTCGATGAGACCGGAACGCGGAGAGTGCGGAGCGCGCAGATGAGGCGGAGAAAGTTCGCAAAACCCCAAGTCTCCCCATCCCCCGCCCTTCCCACCCCCCCCACCCCCATCACCACCTCCTACCGAAACCCATCGATCGGAAACGCCGGGTTTGCGATCGGCCTGAGGGCCAGGGCCAGCAGCGCGCGTTCGGCGTCGTCGCCGGCGATGCGGTTGGTGCGGAGTTGGCCGCAGGTGCGGCAGCGGTGGATGATCGCCCATTCGCCGTCGCGCGATCCGGCGCGGACCTCGATCCCGATCGGTTCCATCACGCCCTTGCACGGGCTCGCCCGATCGCCCGACGTCTGATCGACGTGGCGACTGTGCAGGCACGCGGGGCAGTGGTTGCGATGTTTGGTTCCCCAGGCCGCGCCGGGGACTTGGAGCTTGCAATGAACGCAGGTGAAGCCGTCCGACTCGTGTCGGCGCAACTGATCAGAGTTTGACATTGGTTGATGACCCGAGCGGGAGAGAGGGAGCTCGCCGATCGGCGTGCCCACAGACTCGATTGCCACAAAACGACGTGCCTACAGCAACCACTCGCAGCGCGCACTGGCAGCACGCGAAGGCTCAGGATCTGAGTGCGAGCGAAACACCTTGCTGTCAGGCAGTGGCGGTCATCAGGTCAACTATACCCACCCCCCACCCCCCCACTCCACCCCCGCCCCCCCCACTTGCACGCCCCAATCCTCCGACTGGCCCCAAGTCACTTCGCCCGCAGCTTCTCGTGGAAGAGGTCCATCATCGCCGCCCAGCTCCGCCGATCTGCGCTGGCGTCGTACTTCACGCCGTCGATGCCCGCCTTGTCGGCGGCAGGATTCGTGAACGCGTGCACGGCGTGGCCGTAGGAGATGAACTGGTAGTCGATCTTGGCGGTCTTCATCTGCTCATGAAAGCCGGTGATCTGCTCGGGCTTGACGAAGAAATCGTCCTGGCCGTGGCAGATGAGGACCGAGCCGGTGATGTTCTTGTTGTCAGCCGGATTGGCCGCGGCGATGGTGGAGGCGTGGAAGGCGACGATGGCTTTGAGGTTTTGGGTATGGGCAAGGCCGCTGCGGGCGAGTTCGAGCGCGACGGTGCCGCCCATGCAATAGCCGATCGCGGCGAGGTTGTTTGCGTCGGTCTCGGGCCGCTCGGCGAGGATCTTGAGCCCCGCGGCGGCGCGGGCCCTGAGCGCGGCGTTGTCCTTGAAGACTTCGCCCGCCCACTCTGACGCCTGCTTGGCCTCACGCGTGGTCTTGCCTTTGCCGAACATGTCAAGGGCGAAGGCGACGTACCCCTGCTCGGCGAGCATGGTCGCCCGCTTTTCCGCATAGTCATTGCACCCCCACCACTCGTGGCAGACCAGCACGCCAGGGCGCTTGCCCTTCACGGCGTCGTCAAAGGCGAGCACGCCCTCATACGTCACACCCGCGACGGTGTAGCTGATGCGTTCGGTCTTGATCGCCGCGCGGGCGAAGGTGGTCATGATGAGGGCTCCGACGATGGCCGCGGTGGCGAGGAGAAACTGGCGCATGAGCCGAGTGTAGCGAGCGCGGACGGAACGATTCCAGCGGATTTGGCGGGCGAAATCGAATCCCCAATGGCTCATGACCGAACAATGGAGCGTGCTGCGCGTGCGCTCGAAAGATGATCTCGGCCAGTCGGTGCGGCTTGCGCACGCGGGGGTGGCGCACGCCGCGGCGGATTGGCGCAGGCACGTCGCCAGGAGTCGAAGGCCCGGTGTGCGCGGGCTCGTGCGATCGGTTCTGCGTGTGGTGTGCACCGGGCCCGCGCTTGCGCTGGTGGGCGGGGTGGCGATCACCGCTGTGCTTGCGGCGGTCGCGATCAATGATCGCTACGCGGGCTTTGGGCTGATCCTGTTCACCCCGATCTTTGTCCCGCTGATCACGGCCGCGCTGGTCGCGGGCCGCGGGCTGCTGGGTCTGGGCGGACGATTGCCCGAGGCGATGCGCACCGCGATGCTCGCGCGGCAACTCTGCCCGTCGTGCGGATACGGGCTTGCGGGCGTGCCGAGCGGCGATGCGGGAGTCGTCGCATGCCCGGAGTGTCAGGCGTGCTGGGAGGGCGCGGACGTGGGACGCACGGTGGCCGCCGCGGCGGAGGTGGTGGTCATCAATGCCGGCGATGGGTTTTAGATATGGTTCACAGGCGGGACGCCTGTGCCACCAAAAACTCACGGGCGCGGCGTGCGGGCCATGACTCCGTCGAGCCAATCCGCGATCCGCGGTGACTGCGTGCCGAGGCCGAAGAACATGGTCCGGTGCTCGCCAAAGTGCGTGATGCGATCGGGCCTGCCGAGGCGATCCCACAGCAGCCAGCCGTTCTTCGCGGGCACCGTCAGATCAAACTCAGCGTGGACGACCAGCACGGGCATGTCGCGCAGGTGCGGGGCGGTGCGATATGGGTCGAGCTGCGCGTGCTCCAGATAGCTGGCAAAGAGCTGGTTCCGCCAGTCGCTGCGCGGCTGGTTGTCCTTCCAGGCAAGCTTGATGCCCGCGTCGGTCAGGTCGCTTGTCTGCGAGATCTGCAGGAGGTTCGCCCCCCCACCGACGAGAATCGCCGCGTCGAACTTGTCGCGCAGGCGGGCGACCACGGCCGGCGCGCCGAGCGCGCCGGCGCTGCACCCGACCATCACCAGGGGATGCTGCGGGATCTCGGATCGATTCTTGGCGAGATAGTCGATCACACCTTCGGCGGAATAGGCCATCTCGGCGACCAGATCATCCATCATCGCGGCGATCTTGCGCCCCTGCTCCTGCGCTTCATCGCGCGAGCCGATCGGCCAGGTCTTGCCCTCGTACCACCAGACTCTGGGCGTCGAGATGCGGATGACCCACCAGCCGCGTCTCTGGAACTCATCGAGCAGGGGCTGCTCCCATTCGATGCTGCCGAGCCCCGACATGTGGACGATGGTGCCAGCGTTGGGCGACTTCACAGCATCTTCAGGAGGCGGGCTCACCCGGATCGCGGTGCCCTCGTAGAGCATCGCGGTGACGGCAGGATCATTGGGCTTCAGCCCGTAGTTCTTGCCGGCGAGCTGACGCGAGAGCGACCGCTGCGTCCATTGGGCGAAGCTCTCCATGCGTGGATCGATCAGGCGATCCGATTGCTCGGAGTACGACATGAATCGGAGCGTGCCGAAGGTTCGAGCCCGCCAATCCTGGTTGCCACGGACGTACTCAATCTGGCGAATGATGCCCTGTCCATGGACGCCGGTGTACGCGATGCGGGCGATCGGCGTGCTGGCCTGACGCTGCACGTCTTCGGGCAGGTCGGGGCCGAGCGTGACAGAGTCCGATTCTGGCACGAGCGTGTAGATCTCGCGTTTGGTGTTCTTGTCGCGGTCTTCAAGGTCCGACGTGCGGCGTGTCGGCCAGACGATGTCCATCGCGGGCGCGGCGTTGACCAGTCGATCGCGATCGCCCGGGACAAAGGTTGTGCAGCCGGAGATTGTTGCGAGAGCGACGAGCAGTGCCGTGGCGCATCCCAAACATCCTGCGGGTCGAAGTTGTCGAAAACTGGTCACGGTCATGGTCCAAGCTCAACAAACGTTCAGCGTCCGGCCTCTGGACGGGTTCTCAGCAACCCGCTGAGAATAGTCGGCTCTTCGGGCAAATCCGGGCTTGAGATGCCGGTTGGTACGGTTCTGAAGACGGTCTTTGCACGGATTCGTCTCTTGATCGGGCCAAGTGAGCATCCTCAGGGTTCGGCGTTCGTATTGAACACTGGAGCACGCCTCGGGATGCACCAGGGGCAGCATGCCGCCCGGATTCGGGCTTTCTTGAAGCCGTTGGGCGGGGTGTCGGGATGGTGAAGGGTTCGGATGCCGGAGGGTGGGTCAGGATGCGGCACAATCTGCCCGACTGGCAAGATGCGGGGCGTATTGTTCGGGAGCCCGACGAGCCGATCGACACTGACACGGAGCACTGGATGTCTCAACACTCTGCAACCAACCTTCACCGAGCGGGCTTCCGCCGAGCGGGCTTCCGCCGAGCGGGCCTCCGCCGAGCGAGTTTCTCCCGTTCGGGCGGCTTCACGCTGATCGAGCTGCTGATCGTGATCGCGATCATCGGCATTCTGGCGGGGCTTGCGCTGGTCATCGGCCGCCAGGTCTCTGAAGGCGGGCGGGCGTCGGTGACGCGCGATCTGCTGCGGATCATGAGCCAATCGCTGGACGCGACCCTGGCGGATCGCGATGGAAAGCTGTCGTGGAAGTACGTTGATGAGAGCACGCAGAAGAATGAGTTTGCGATCTTTGATGGGCGACTGAACCCATCGGCAAACCGTGGCGATCCGACCCAGGCCGCGGAACCGACCGTCGCGTTGCTGCTTTTGGCAACCAAGGGCGCGGCATCGATCGAGTCGGCGGTGGGCGGGCTGGACTCCAAGTTCGTGACGCGTGCAGCGTTTGCGACAACCAACCCTTCTGGGCCCACAGATACCCGGAGCATCTACACCCGCATGACCACATCGCCGCGCGATGCGTCCAACGCCGTGCTGAGCGGGCTGGTGATCAAGGATCCGTGGGGCAATCCGATCCGCTTTGCGCATCCGAAGTTCTTTGGCGGGACGGGGCCGTACTTCCGTGACAACGCTGTTAACGGCACTCGGAGCTTGGAAACGCTTATGCTGCGTTTCGGCGGAAACTCGACCAGCCTCCAAACTCGCCGATCCTTAAGACCCTTTACCCCGTCAGGCAATTTGGGAGATCTGGGCGACTCAGACGAAGGTTTGCTTGATGGGGGGCGCGGCTATTTCTATTCTGTGGGTCCGGACCGCGACCCCGGCACCCGAGGCGACAATGTGTACATCGATCCTGTGAAGTATCCCACGGAGACCGAGAAGTTGAAGTGAGTCAACGAGATTTCGTGAGTATTTTAGCCGAGAGATTCACACTTAGAAAGGAGATTTGAACATGATTCACCTCGCAGGCAACAACAAAGTTTCTATTTGCAAACCCGCAACATCGGAATTCGATGCGTTCGCAACATCGCCTTCATTTGCTTCTTCAGTTTCCTTTCAAGTCTGGAGAAACATCTCTGAACACGAGTCACGGAATTCGACTGCAAAACCTGCAGTTCATGGCTGCAAACAGAGCCTGATCGCAGCGTTCCTGTTCGTCCTTATGATCTTTGGGTGGCTGAACCCGCTTGCAAATGCTCAGCCGTGCGATCCGCAGTGGCAAGCACTTGATCCCACAACTGCCATTTTGCCCGGTTTGGATGGTTATGTCAGTTCCCTGACATTATGGGATCCGGATGGCCCCGGCCCACAAACAGTCCACTTGGTGGTAGCCGGAGGTGGTTCGAGCCCAAGCAGTGTGCTAGCTAGGCAAATCGCCGCTTTCAATCCGGGGACCAGTACATGGTATGACCTCGGCGGTGGCGTGAGCGGTTTTCCAACGAGACAGGTTTTTGCCCTTGCTGTCCTCGCCAACGGTAACCTAGTTGCTGGCGGTGATTTTTTCAGATTGGTAGCGTGAGTGCGAGTGGCATCGCTCGCTGGGACGGATCGACGTGGTCGCCGCTAGGATCTGGTGTTAACGGGACCATCTTTGCACTAGCTGTGCTTCCGAACGGTGACCTGGTTGCAGGAGGCAACTTCACCACTGCCGGCGGTTTGCCTGCGCGGAATATTGCTCGCTGGAATCCCACTACCGGTACTTGGTCGGCACTGGGATCGGGAATGAACAGATACGTTTATTGTCTAGAGGTACTGCCCAACGGGGACCTTGCAGCTGGGGGGGATTTTACAGCTGCTGGCGACTCTCCTGCGACCAACGTGATAGCCCGCTGGAACGGAGCTACTTGGTCTGGCTTCGGTTCAGGAATCACCACTACTTCCTCACCTGACAGTGACGTGGTTAGTGATTTGGTCGTGCTACCGAACGGCGATCTCGTTGCGAGCGGAACGTTTACAACCGCTGGTGGTCAGCAAGCACAAAACATCGCTCGCTGGAACGGTTCTAACTGGTCAGCTTTCGGGCCGGGAGTCAACGGGTGGACCATGGCACTTGCGGCACTGCCGAACGGAGATCTTTTGGCTGGCGGCTCGTTTTCTCTTGCCGGCGACGTACCTGCGCGGAACATCGCCCGCTGGCACGGTTCGACAGGATTGTGGACGGCTTTCGGGTCGGGCGTGAACAGCCTCGTAATGGACCTCGCAGTACTACCTAATGGCGTCATTGTGGCCGGTGGTGACTTTAATGTCGCGGGTGACGTGGTGGCGACGCGTATCGCTCAATGGGGTCCACCTCGGATCATGGTAACAATCCAGCCTGAGTCCACGACGATTAGCACAGGACAAACGGTTACTCTCTCCGCGGCCATTAACGAAGGGCTCATTGGTGTCAGTTTGCAGTGGACACGAAATGGGGTGAATCTCTCTGACGGACCAGGAGGTGCAAGCCCTGGAGGTGGCACAGTCAGCGGTGCGACAACATCGCTTCCTTCCCCGACTACCACAGTGCCGGTATCGCTCACGATTGTTAATGCGCAAGCGAGCGATTCAGGCGTTTATTCTGTCGTCTTCGCAAGTAATTGTGACAACAAAACGAGCACTCCTGCACTTGTGACTGTGAACGCTCCGCCGTGTCCCGCCGACTTCAATGGCGTAGGCGGCGTTGATTCTGCGGACATCTTTGACTTTTTGAACGCCTGGTACGCTTTTGACCCTCGAGCAGACTTTAATGGTGTCGACGGTATCAACACTCTAGACATCTTCGACTTTCTGAACGCTTGGTTTACTGGCTGTTGATTTAGAAACGCCAGTGATCGCTGTTTAAGCGAGTCAGGAAGATCGGCAATGCAACCCTACTCTATAATCGCCGATCCATGCGGCCATTCAACCCGTCCACGAATGCGGGCGACGTCGGTGACTCGGACGAGGGCCTTCTTGACGGCGGCCGTGGGTACTTCTACTCCGTGGGCCCGGACTTTGATCCCGGCTCAAGAGCCGACAACGTGTACATCGATCCCGTGAAGTACCCCGCCGAGACGGAAAAGGTGAAATAAACGGCCTTGGGTGGGTGGATGCGGACGAGTGCGTGGGGATTTGGCGTCGGATGGATCCGGCAAAGCCCATGCAAACTGTTCCAGGCCGCCTGACTCGCCTACAGTGCCCTCTCGCCGGAGACCGATACCGGCAGACAGGATTTTCCGGAGTGTAGCGCAGCTTGGTAGCGCGTCTCGTTCGGGACGAGAAGGTCGTAGGTTCAAATCCTATCACTCCGATTGAAGCACGAACGCCCGCGAGTCATTGACTTGCGGGCGTCGTCGTTTTTGGTGATCGGCTGCTCAACGATGAGCGTGTGATGAACCAAGGCACTCGGCCACTGACTGTTCAGGAGCGAGCACTCCTTCGATGGATGCTGGAACATTCCGGACCGGAAGCCGCTGCATTCATGCCGCAGGTCGAACTCGCCGAGGCAACGTTGTGGAAGTGCGAATGCGGTTGTGCGAGTTTCAACCTGAGGATTCGCGGACATCCCGAGGCACCGCCCGGCTGCCACCCGGTTGCCGACTTCGTGTTTGGCGATCGTGAAACGCTCAGCGGAGTATTCGTGTTTGAAAAGGGCGGAATATTGAGTGGACTTGAGGTGTACGGCCTGGCTGGAGACGCCCCGAAGTCCTTACCCAGTCCAGCAGAACTCCGGCCTTTCGTAGACGAGTCAACTCCCACATGATGCGAGCCATTTCGCAGGTGGCAACTACGCGGTTAACAAGGTTCATCAGAGAAGTTGGCTAAGGCCAGTTTCCCCAGCATGGCCCGCATCGCCGCGACGATGGTGGCGGGACAACGACGGGGACGGATCGTGGGGGCTGCGGCCGGCTGCTGCTCGCACGTGGTCGATACATGGCCTCATGGATCAGATCAACCACATTGTCGGCGTGCTGTTGTTTCTGCTCAAAGTCGCGATGTTGACGCCTCACGCTTTGACGTGGAACCGTTGGCGGCGCGAGCGCCAGAGGGCTTGGCATCGAGAGATCGAAGACGGCATCAACGACGCGCGAGGGCCAACGAACGGAGGAAGGCACCGCTGCGAGTGGATCGGGGGCGTCTCTGGAAGACGATTGAGCCGCCCGAGTATCGGCGGTTCTGAGGGAGCGTTGAGGCGAGCGCGATCAGCCGTCGGCCAGCCGAAGGATTTCTGCCCGGACTTCCGGCAGAAGGGTTGGCCAACGGCGGAAGATGCGATCGAACTCGTCGGCTGCAACCGAATCTGCAACACCCTGGCTTGAAACCCTTGAAAACCCCATGTTTTGACAGGGATTTGAATGGAGCGGAGGAGACTCGAACTCCCAACATCTAGCTTGCAAAGCTAGCACTCTACCAATTGAGTTACCGCCCCCACGCCCCCCCAGAGGTCACCACCCCCGAGTACGCGTTCAATCATCATTCGCCGTCCGCTTGCTCAACCCGACGGAGCGCTCGGCGTGCACGCCGACCGCCCCCGCGCGTGGAAAAGCGGAGAGGGCGGGATTCGAACCCTCGATACGGGGTAATACCCCGTATAACGGTTTAGCAAACCGTCGCCTTCAGCCGCTCGGCCACCTCTCCAAGATGTGGGCCAAGCATAGCCCATACGAGCGTGGATCGCCATGCTCGCGAGAGCGCGATCCGACGTTGATTGGACGACCAAGGAAGTGCAGCCCAACGCCCCCTCGGGAAGACTCGGCAAGCTGCGGAACTCCAAAAAAGCGCCAAGGCCGGTGAGAGTCCGGCCTTGGCTTGAGAAATGGGTCTGTCGCTCGCTACGCCAGAGGGCGAGTTTGTGTGTAAGCCCGCTGACGGGAGACAAGGCGGCGACGACCGTCCAGGTGGGAGTCTTCTGTGGGGCTCGCGTGGCGAGCCGAATCAGTCGCGGTTCGGGGGCATGTCGTCGCCCGAATCATCGCAGGAACTGGGGCCGCCCTGCGAGTGCTTGGCGTCAAGGAGTTTGCGGAGGTACTGGTTCTCGCGGCGTGTCGCCTCGAGATCGAAGACGAGGTACTTCACGCTCAAGCGCAGATAGTCGAGGGATTCCTGCAACTCGCCCACGGTCTTCTTCATGCGGGCGTGGCGGTCGCGGGTTTCCTGAGCGAGGTTCTGGATCTGCTCCCGCGCCGGGCCGGGCAGTGAGTCCAACTGCTGCATCAGGTCGCTCAGCTTGGTCTGAAAGTCCTGCTCGTTCATGGCGGGGTTCATCCGATCTTGAGTGTGTGGGCGTCGAGAGTGAAAGTCACCTCGACGGACCTGACAAGTTGCGTGCTCAGGTCACTCCACACCGAAACAACGCTCGTTCCGGGGGCCAAACTCACACCCTTGGGCCCGTGCCAAACCCCAGGCCGCAGGCCATCGCCGATAATGTCCGCGTGGCGTTCAGCGGGTGCCGAGACTTCTCGGACCGTGGCGGATTCCGCTGGTGATTCCAGCGGCGCGGGATGTACTGAGTGTTGCCGAAACTCAACGCATCGCGTCGAAGCGGCGCAGCACCTGTTGCACGATTGACGGAGCGGCCTTCAGGAGGGCCATGGTCTTTTCGGGCTCAAGCTTGCGTGCGTCTGCGGCGACCTTCTTCAGATGCTGGTCACGGGCGATCGCGAACGACTCAAAGAACTTCTCGAGCTCGTGGCGATTGAATCGGCTCATCGGGTCCGAGAGCCCGCTCTGCATCGCCGCCCAGTCGAGCAGCGACGCGCCCGTGGGCTGGAAGCGATACAGGCCGATCGTGTTCTTCAAGCGATCGACGACCGTCAGAAAAGGATCCGTGGCTGGCTCCGGAAGACGGGTCATCCGCTGGCGGATTTCCAAGGATGCTGGCGCGCCCATGAGCCGGGCGGCGAACTCGGCTTCTTTTTCGCTCTGCCCCCCACTTCCTCCACCTACTCCGACGCGAGCACCGGAATCGCCGCGCGTCGTTGGGCCGTCATTCGATCCGCCAGCTCGGGGCAGATCGATCGGATCGGCGGCAAGAGGAGCGGCATCCTCAGCGGGAATCAAGTTGGCAAATGCGGTGGAGATGGTCTTCAAACCGGCGCGGTCGAAGCGAATGGTGAGGCGCTGGCAGGGCTTGCCGTCCTGCGTGGTTTTCATGGCTTCGGTGATCAGGCCCGAGCCCCACTCGGGCTTGCCAGTGTGCAGCACCCGTTGGCCGGTGGAGAACATCCGCATGGTCTGGATCACGCTGTCGGTCCTGTGCGTGCGCGATCGAGCCGAACTCGATTGCCGCACGCGAGATGCGAGATCGCCTTGGCCAGCCGTGCCCGAAGCACGTCTGCGGCGCATCCTCCCGCCTTCATCGATCATCCGAGACACACTGACCCAGCACATCGTGCGATCAGCACCAAGCACATGCGATCCGTCCCCAAACTCCGCTCTGGGCCTGCGATCATCGTGTCATGCGATGAGCTGATGCGGGGGTTCCCGTCGGATCAGTGCACACGTTGGCTGGTCGGGCCCAGATTCGCATGCGAGTGCGAACCTCAACCCATTGTGAGTATATGCCAAAGACCTTGCGCACGCCAGCCAACCGTTACTTGTTCATGTCGCTGGGGTCGGATGGCGGATTTCCAGCGGCCGGGGCTGCAGCACCCGGATCTGGATTGGATGGGACCGACTGCGTTCCCGTGCCGGGGGCTGGGATCGCCGGGCCGGAGGGAACGACTTCGAATCGGCTGCCGGCGATGCGGAGTTCATCGACGCGCATCGGGGCGACGATGTTCAGGCCGAGGGCCGAGTCAAACTTGGCGTCGCCGACGATTCCGACCATTTTGCCCATCTTGGTGAGCAGCTCGATGCCCTCGCGCGGGACGACATACCCAACGGTGCGGGTCGAGGAAAGGTCGGCGGACTCGACGCGATACATCAGCGGCATGCCACGCTTGCCGTCGTAGACGGTGCTGGGGAGGATGCGGCCCACGATGGTGTAGACGGCCTGCTTCTCGACATCTTCGATGGCGACGCGGACCATGCGGAGGCGTTCATCGACGCCGGAGGTGTCGCGCAGGCGACGGCGAGTCTCGATGATTTCTTGCTTGAGCAGCAGCGCACCGCGGCGATCTTCCAGGGCTCGACGCAGACGGCCGTCTTCGCCTGTGGTGCCCAAGGCGTCGATCTTGCGATTGAACTCGCTTATGACGGTCTGGACTTCGGATTCGTTGTCGGTGCCCCGGTTGACGCGATCGAACATGTCGCGGAGCAAAGCGATGTCATCAATCCGCTTGGTGACTTCCGGGCTGGGACGGGTGGGCTGGGCGACAGCAGCCGGCATGGGCGCCGCCGAGGTCGGTGCGGGAGTGGGTGACTTCGGCTGGTCACCCGGACGGGGTGCGGGC
Source organism: Phycisphaerales bacterium (assembly GCA_019750095.1). Classification (GTDB taxonomy): domain Bacteria; phylum Planctomycetota; class Phycisphaerae; order Phycisphaerales; family UBA1924; genus UBA4658. Next base: position 17,770 of record JAIEOW010000042.1, on the reverse strand, counting down.
TTGACCTCGATGATGTCGGTCGCACCCGGGGGCACAGCCGCGGCGTCAGCGGGCTTTGGAGCATCCGCGAGCTTCGGAGCTGGAGCGGCCGGGGGCGGGATGATCTGTGCGGCCTCTTCTGGGGTGGCCTTGCGCGTCAGCTCTGCCTTGATGAAACCGCGCGCACCCGATGGTGCGGGGACGAGATAGCCCTCAACCGTGCCGTCCACGCCCTTGGTGACCACGGCGTTCTGGAACGCCGTGCCAGCGGGCAGGTCGCGGTCAAGCAGGAGCTGCCATGGTCGAGCCCCGCCCTCGTTGGCGGCCATCAGCTTGGAGCCCTTGGTGAGCTTCACGGTCTTGGTCGCCTCGTCATAGGCAGCCTCATCGACCTTGACATACGCCTTGAGACCATTGGGATAGACGGCCCGAAGCCACCCACTGCCTTCGCCGTCGATCTTGAGCAGTGCGCCGGGCTGCAAGCGGGTGACGGCGTAGTAGATTCCGCCGTCGCCACAAGAGAGTGGCGCGGGCTTGGTCACGGCGATGACATAGGGCGTCACCGGACGAATGTCCGCGAGGGCCACGGGGGCGAGGATGGCCCCGCCGACCACGCTGGCCAGGATCGGCAAGCCAATACCCGCGTTCATCGTGCATGCCGCGATCGCGGAGACGAGTCGGGTCAGGTGAACTGGACGTGAGAGGCGGAGGGCCGACGCGCTGAGCATCTGTGTGAGTCTCCGAAAACCTGGGTCGAACCGGGCTTGAGATCGTACGCGCCTGGGGCCTCGGCGTCGGCGATTTCCTGGAGCGGGGACGCAATCAACCCGAGGACGCGCAGGCCCTGCGCCTTCGGAGCGTATGGACAGGGTCGGCTGGAAAGGACCGCCACGGAATCCGGTTGCCGGGCAAGCAGATGGTGGGTGCGTTGATTCGTCCAACCGTGGGCGTACCTTTTGCGGATTCTCCTTATGGCGAACAAGAGCATGCACGCACCGAATCGGCAATCTCCTGGCTCGGCCCGTGGACTGTTGGGGCTGGGGGCGGCCGGGCTTGCGCTCTTGGCTGGGTGTGCGTCGCCGCTGGAGAGCAAGCGCGATCAGGACCTGCGCCGGTCGGTGCGGGAGTCGGCCACCCGTGAGCTTGCCGAGGCCCAGGAGAACTCTGAGCCTGTCAAGCTGTTTCGGGAGAACCGGATTGAGCAACTCCGGATCAAGCCGGAGGTGCTGCAACAGCTCGACACGATCGGCGGCCCAAAGTCGTATGGCAATACGACCCTTCCCACGGGGCGCAACCTGTATGGCCGACCGGTGCGGACGGCACGGGTGACGATGGAGCGTGCGATTCAGTCGGCGGTGCAGCGGAACCTGAACGTGGAGTTTGCGCGACTTGGTCCGGCGATCAATCAGCAGCAAGTGATCGCCGCCGAGGCCGCGTTCGACTGGGTGTTCTTTACCAATGCCCAGTATCAATCGACGGATCAGCCCCGGACTTCGACCGTGTTCAGTTCAGTCACGACCGACCAGCGCGAGGTCGCGGATGCGACCGCAGGATTCAGAAAACCACTGATCGCCGGTGGGCAGATCTCGCTGCAGTCACAGTTCACCAACACGGCGAACAAGACCAGCAACCTCAACACGATTCCGAACCCAGCTCGCGAGGCGAACTTTGTCATTCAGCTTGATCAGCCCCTGCTGCGGAACTTCGGTTCCGATGTGGCCCTTGCGCAGGTGCGGCTGTCTCGCAACGCCGAGCTGGATCAGATCTCCGAGTTGAAGGGCACGCTGCTGACCAACGTGAACAACACGGAGGAGGCGTATTGGTCGCTGGTGCAGGCCGAGAGCGACCTGCGGATTCTCCAGCGGCTGCTTGAGCGCGGCGAGGAAGTGCTGAAGCTGCTCCGCGACCGGGCGGAGTTCGATGCCAAGCCCGCGAATCTCTCCAACGCCGCGGCGACGGTGGAGAGCCGCCGGGCCGATGTCATCCGGGCCCAGCGTGTGCTGCGCGATCGTTCGGAACGACTGAAGGTGCTCATCAACGATCCGGAGTTTCCGGTCGGTTCAGAGCTCTTGCTGCTGGGGTCGGATCTGCCGACCGAGCAGCCGATGGAGTTCTCGCTGGTGGATTGTGTGAACGCGGCGCTGGCCTCGCGGCCCGAGGTGCAGCGAGCGATTCTGTCGATCGACAACACATCGATCCGGCAGACGGTTGCCGACAACGCACGCTTGCCACGGCTGGACCTGCGGGCGCTGACGCGTTTCAGCGGGCTTGGTCGAGGGATCGCCGATCCGTATGAGCAGATCGAAGAGGCGCGGTTTGTGGACTATCAGATCGGCGTGAGCTTTGAGCAGCCGATCGGGAACCGGGCGGCCGAGGCCAGCTATCGCCAGAGACGCCTGGAGCGGATGCAGGCGACGATTGCCTATTCCAATACCGTTCAGGGCATCGTGAACGATCTGAAGACCGCGTTGTATGACGTGGTGACGAACTACACGCTGATCGAGCAAACCAAGGCCGCACGAATCGCCGCGGCTGAGGACCTTCGGACGCTGCTGATCGAGCAGGAAGTGTTGACGGGTCTGACGCCGGAGCAACTCAACCTGCGTCTGCAAAGGCAGGAACTGCTCGCTCGTTCCGAGCAGCAGGAAACTGAGGCGATGCTGAACTACAACACTGCGCTGGCCCGCCTGTACACATCGATGGGCACTGGACTGGAGCGCAACCGGATCCGCTTCGGCGCGCCGCCTGTGAAGCTTGAGTCGCGCACGAGCGAGTTGTTTCCGGACTATCCGCTGGAGCCCCGTCGGAAGGCGATTGAGGACATCCGGCGCGAGTGATCGCTGCGGATCGGGACGAACAGGCGTATCCATGCAATACTCCGATCGGTGACGACCTCAACGGCGGACATTTCTCGGGCCGTGGACATTCTGCGGGGCGGGGGCGTTGTGGCGTTTCCGACCGAGACGGTGTATGGGCTCGGCGCCGACGCGTTGAATCTTGACGCTGTGGCGAGGGTGTTTGCGCTCAAGGGTCGGCCATCGAACAACCCGCTGATCGTGCACGTGAGCGGGCCGGAAATGGCGGGAAGACTCGTGTCGCCGGGCGGCTGGAGTGCTGACGCCGACGCGCTGGCGCGAGCGTTCTGGCCGGGGCCATTGTCGCTGATCCTGCCCAAGGCCGAGACGGTTCTGAGCGTGGTGACGGCCGGGGGACCCAGTGTCGCGCTGCGGTCGCCGGATCATCCGACGGCTCTAGCGTTGCTGTACGCGCTTGGGAAGCCGTTGGTGGGCCCGAGCGCGAACAAGTCGGGCGGGGTCTCGCCGACTTCGGCTGAACATGTGCGTGCGGGGTTTTCTGGGGAGGATGTGCACGTGCTCGACGGCGGGCCGTGCTGCGTGGGGATTGAATCCACGGTGCTCGATCTGACGGGCGCTCGCCCCCGAGTGCTGCGTCCCGGGGCGATCGCTGCTGGGGATATTGCGATGGTGCTGGGGAAGACGGTGGAGCTTGCCACGGGGCACGTGCACGCGGGCTCCGGGGGCGCGGCGTCCCCGGGGCTTCTGGCACGCCACTACGCGCCCACGACGCCGACGCATCTGTTTTCGACGCATCAGGAGATGTGGGCCAAGCTGCGGCAATGTGGCGGGCCGGCGATCGTGTTGGGCCTGAGTGAGCCACCCGAGGCGATGGAATCCGACCACGAATGGGTGGCCATGCCAACGAGCCCCGAGGGCTATGCGCGGGCGATCTATGCGACGCTGCGGGCCGCCGACGCCCGGGGGGTGCGGACAATCCTGATTGAGCGACCGGGTTTGGAAGACGGCCTGTGGGGGGCGATCGTTGACCGGCTGACCCGGGCATCGCACCGTGGGTGAGATGGGTAAAGGAACGGGCGGCGGACTTTCCGCCGGGCGGTGTGCGGGATATACTCGCCCCCACGAATCGCCGATGAGAGTCGGCTGTTCGCAGGATGGATCGGGCTTGTAGCTCAGGTGGCTAGAGCGCACCCCTGATAAGGGTGAGGTCGTAGGTTCAACTCCTACCAGGCCCATTTGGTGTGACAGACGCAGCTGCGGCGACCGATTTCGGCTCGCGTTGTGCACTCCGGATTCGATTGTGATTGTGTGATTGACTTGTTGGTCTGATCCAACAGGTTGGACTGTGTGCGTAGCCAGAGCACGGCAGCCGAGAAGGCCCGAGGCCGTTGGCGACGCATCAGTGGGGCATGTGTACGCGCGTCGCGCGGTGCGTCAGGGTCTGTGATCAAGAAGGCATGAGCGACAGGACCTTGTCTCAAGAGGGGCAGGAACGTCGGCGCGGGATGCGTTGCACCGACGTTCCTGCGAAGGTGTTCTGCTTTTACTGCTTGCGGATATCCATGGAATCGATCAGGCGGCCTTCGAGGTCAAACACCTGCATCTGCAGGGTTTTGTCGTGGATCATGATCTGACAGACGTGGTGTCCGCGGTAGACGCGTTGAGCGAACCATGTTCGGCTGGGGGCGGCGGACTCCAGACCACCGCCGCCGCCGCCGGATGTGACGTAGCGGACTCCACGGGCCTGATCGACCTTGCCCTGGTAGATCGGCCAACTCCGCTCGTAGCAGTGGATGTGTCCGTTGAAGTCGATGTCGACGCGGTGCTTCTCGAAAAGCGATGCGAGCGGCCTGATGCGAGGATCGCCCATTTCCGAGGGGCCTTTGTAGGTGTTGCCATAGTCATCCTCGTCTGACGAATAGACGGGATGGTGGTGGTAGACGAACTTCCAGGTTGCTTTGGATGCACCGAGTTCGCGGTCGAGCCACTTGTACTGCTCGCTCTCCGGGTCAACGGCTTTATTCGTGTCGATGGAGAAGAACTGGGCGTTGCCGTAGGTGAAGGTGTACCAGCACTGCGGCGCAGGGAGTGCGAAGTACTGGTAGTAGTTGGAGTGGTTCTCTTCGTGGTTGCCGATGCAGGGAAACATGGCCACGCGGCTCATCAACGGCCAGGAACCCGCGAGCAGTTCTTCCGTCCATTCGCTCTTGTCGGCGCCTTTGTCAACGACGTCGCCCAGATGGATCTGAAAGTTGGGACGCATGGTGTACGCGAACGCCTGGAGCTTCTCGATGACGGGCTTGTTCTTCTGGGTGTCGCCGATGATCGAGAAGGCGTAGGGCGTATCCGGGAGCACGGCCGTCTGGAACGTGAGGTCTTCGCCGACCAGTTCGCTTCCATCAGGATTGATCGTTCGCACCCTGTAGAAATAGGGCGTCTGCGGCTTCAGACCCGTGAGTTCAACTCTGTGGATGAGCGACTCGGCGGTGCCCTCGCTGCCCCCACCGGCCTCGGCCCTTTGGTCATAGGGGAGCTTGGTGCCATACTCCACCACGCCGCGGCCCGGGCGAGAGGTCTCCCAGACGATCGTCACGCTCTCCATCGTGGCGAACTGCAGGAAGGACTTCACGACAAAGCGCTGGGTTGCCTCGAGTTCTGGCTGGAAGCTGCTCAGGCGAACACCGGGGACGAACTCCTCGGTGATCTGCTGCGGCGTGAGCGGGCGGCCGATGACTCTGGCCTCGAGCATCGTCATGCGAGCTGGCTTGGGCTGGTTCTGCACCCAGTGGCAGCCGATGGCATAAGGACTGCTCTTGGAATATGCGATGTCGCCGGCCTGCTCCTTAGAGTCGCCCTGCGGCTCGCCATTGACGAAGAGCTTCATTGAGCGACCGTCGTAGGTCGCGACGACGAAGTACCAGCGACCGGGGACGATTTGCGTCGTGCTCTTGATCGTCGTGCTCGCCGCAGCACTCGTGGGCTTGGTGCTTGAAAGCGCGTACTCGAAGGCGTTGTTTGCAAAGCCGAGCGACCAACCGGAGTCACCCTGGCGAGCGCCGATGATGGTTCCGGAATCGCCCGCGGCGGGGATGCTCACCCATGTGCTGATGGTCATGTCGCGTGTTGGGAGCCCGGCGCGGGTCGCGGTGACATCGTCGGCGATGAGCAGCCAGTCGGTGGACCCGTTGAACTTGAACCCTTCACTGGGGCCGAGGGTCGTCTTCATCGGGTTACCGACGATGACGCCCTTGACCTTTCCAGTTTCGTCGGTGAACCCGCCGGCGCGAAGTCGCCCTGCGGAGACGCCGACGTGGAAGATGAGATCGGGATCAAGCACGCGCTCGGGCTTGGGCTTCTTGGGTGCTGGGGAGCTGCTCGATGGCGGCGTGGGCGCCTGTGTCTGAGCACTCGATGAGGATGCTGCGCACGCGAGAGCAGCGGTGAACGCGCACATGACAAGCCGAAGTGACGGCCGACGGGTCTTTCGATTCATGAGGAGTGCTATCCGTAAGGTGGGGGTGTGTACCGGGCAAGTCAAGACCCGGATGGCAAGGTGTCGGCAACCGCCGACGCGAGATTCTGGATGTTTCGATGCATGATCGAGATGTAGTCTTCCCCGGCAGCGCGCCTTTCGGAAGGTACGTTCTCCGCGGGTTCAAACACGATCGGCGTGAGACCCGCGACATTACTGAGTGCCGTCATCAACGGCTGCTCGGGAAGGTCTTCGCAAAGGAGGACCGCTCGGGGCCTTCCCGAAGCGGAGATCGCGGCCTTGAGCGCGTCGAGTCGAGCCGGCGTTGGGGCCTCGTCCGGCGGAACATCAACATTCAGGAGCTTCCACTGGTATCTTCTGGCCAAGTAGTTGTACGCCGGGTGGCTTGCGACCAGCGCCACGCGTTCCAGCTGCGGGCTGATAGCTTTCAGCCGAGCATCGAGGTCATCCAGATCGGCCTTGAGCGCCGCAAATCCGCTCCTGAAGTGAGGCTCATGAGCGGGCCATCGGCGGATCATCGCGATCAGGATTTGCTCGGCCTGACGCTCGGCGTTCTTCGGATCCAGCCAGGTGTGCCCATCGATGCCCTCGTGGGAGTGCGACCCCGAAGCTCCGTGGCTGTGCGTGGTGGTCTCATGGCGCAAGAACTCAGACTCAAAAACGCGGGCCGTATCCACGACTCGGCTGATCGGAAGCGAGGCCGTGGCCACCCAGAGCTCAAAGCTCGCGCCGTTGAGCACGACCAGCTCGGCGGCCTGGAACTTCGCGATCTCCTCAACCTTCGGCTGCCAGTGAATCGGATCGGCACCGTCTGGGAGCGGACACTCGATGTGCACAACAGGTTTGTCTCTGGCCTGCGATTGCTCAGCTCCACCCACCCCCCCACCGCCGCTCGCGATCCGCTGGGCGAAGTACGTCGTCGGATAGAAGGTCGTGATGACCTGCACAGGTCGTGTGGACACTGGTGCGACGGAGGATCTCGGCACACTTGGCGAGAGATCAGGTGCTCGCTCGCAGGAGGTGAGCGTGAGGGTGCCTGCGAGCAGTGCCAGCACTGTCCATGCCGGGAATCCGCCGCGTGATCGGATCGAGAAGATCATCTCCCACATATACCAATCCTCTCTGAAGTGCGGCGCGAGCCCGTGGAAGATTTACAGCAACTTCACAAGATCCGGCGGGAACACCCACAGCACCACACCGACCACTGCGGCGATACCCACCCCGGCAGCGATGACCCCGCAGATCTCCCAACCGAAGATGGCGGCGATCGCTGGTCTGGAGAATCCGATTCTGGAGAGCGTCAGGACCTCCCTCGCGCGCGTGCGGATGGAGAACGCGAGCATCAGACCGAGGAGCACACACGCAAACCCCACCACGATGACACTGAGCAGATGCAGCAACTGCTCGATCCGTGCTACATAGCCGAGCATCTCCTGCACGGCTTCAGATGGAACGACCATCTGCATGGCTTTTCCGGCATTGGTTCGGGCCTTCAGAATGGAGAGGTCCTTGGGGGACCTCGGCACGACCACCACGCCGGTGAGCGGCAGTGATCGTGGGTCTGAGTGCATGTGAAAACGCGTGGCGTTCTCTCGTGTGATCTGGTTGTCCTCGACCATCTCTTCGCTGACCGTCACCCGGCCCGTATCGCGCTCGAGAAGCAGCGCGTCGGGAATGGCCTTGGAAGCATCGGCGTGCCCATGGGCCAGGCCCTCGAGCGCCCACGCGGTCTTGATATCGACGAAGAGCACGTGGTCATCAGGCGTTCCCGCCGGCGCAAGAACCCCGACAACGCTCAGCTTGATCGCGGGCGGCTTGGTGATGTCAAACATCTCTCGCTGATCAGAGAACACCGTGTCGCCCGGCCGGAGACCGAGCCGCTCAGCAGCACCGAAACCGAGCGCCACCTCGCCGATCATTGCCGGAAGACGGCCCTGGTGTGCACGTAGTCGTCGAAAGTCCAGATAATCCGGGGTGGTCGCGATGATGGGCACGCCACGGGCAGAAAAGTGCGCATGGATGGGAAACGCATCGGCACCGCCGTTGAATGCGATGCTCTCAAAGTCTCCCATGGTGATGGAGTCCATTTGAGCACGTCGGAAATAGAGCAAGCCCATCACGAGATCGAATCGGCTTCCCTTCGCTCCGGCGATGAGCGGCGTCGCCTCAGCACGCGCAAGCAGGCGCGCGCGGAAGTCTCCGAGGAGGATGTGGGTACTCACTGGCAGCAGCGCCGCAACACACACGCACAGCACGAGCAGCAGCGTGCGTGTGGCATGATGCCTCGCGTGAGCAGCGGACATGCGCAGCGTCGCCGACATCGCGAGCATGATGCGGCTCCAGGTCATCGAGCACCAACCTGCGGTGCGGCGGTTGCGATGTGGAGTGCGTCCATATCAATCACCCGATCAAACCTCTCCAGACAGGCATGATTGTGGGTCACGACGACGACCGTCGCCTCGGTTTCTCGCGCGTGATCGAGCACCAGGTCGAGCGTGCGAGATGTGGTCGCGGGGTCGAGATTTCCGGTCGGCTCGTCGCACAGAATCAGTGCCGGATCTGTGACAAGTGCACGGCAGACCGCGACCCGCTGGCGTTCGCCCTGGGACAATCGTGCCGGTGATCGATCAAGAAGCCCGGTGAGCCCCGATCGCTCAGCGAGTCGCTCGGCTCGCCGCCGAAGCGTGCCTTGATCGGAGATTCCCGAGATGCGGGCTCCAACCAGCACGTTGTCGAGTGCGTCGAGGTACTCCAGCAACTCGAACTCCTGGAACACCATGCCGATCCTGCGGAGTCTCATGTCGCGTCGGACGGGCTCGGGAAGGCGTTGCAGTTCCTGACCGAGCACACGGACGAGACCGCGCTGTGGTATGAAGACTCCGGCGATCAAATGGAGCAGCGTCGTCTTGCCAGAACCGCTCGGGCCGATACACGCCACGCGTTCACCCGGTTTGACGCACAGATGCTGAATGTCGAGCACGAAAGCCCGTTCGCGACCTATCCGCCCCGGGTGCACATCGTGCGAGAACTCTACGTTGCGCAGCTCGATCATGGCCCCGTCGCTTTCTGATCAGGACTGCTCTCGGGTGGCATGATCTCCGCGGGGGCTTTCTGGCCAGCGGCAGCGGCGGGGCTGGCGGCCTGTGCCGCCGTCTCGATCCGGCGCTGCTCCAAGGGGCGCACGCCGACGATCCGCCACCCTTGCTGCACCGCGGCGACATCGTATTCAGCAACGTACTCGTTCAAACGGGTGTGCGAGTGTCCCCAGTGGTACACGACCCCTTCGACGCGCCAACTGCACCAGACTGAGAAGGCACTCTGTTCCGCGCCCTGTACATCGGCGCGCGCAGGCAGGACTCGCGTCTGGAGCGGTGTGACGGCCTTCACGCGGCAGAGTGCTCCGCCCTCTTCTCTGAGGATCAGACTCGCATACACGTTGCCATACACGGTATCGAGCAGTGCCCCATCAACGCTTCGCGCCAGCGCGTCGTACACATCGCTCTCGCGGGCATAGTCAAATGCCCGGTAGATGTTGGCGTGCAGGGGCTGGAACACTGCAAGGGCGGCGTCATCGGCCAGACGCGTCGCTCCGCCGTCCGAATGGATGCGAAGAGACTCGATCGGCCAAAGGAGCAATCCGATAGCCGCAAGACACACCGTGGTGATCGCGGCGGGTTTCAGGCGTAGACGCCCGCGCGTCTTTGCCGCGAGCACAATCATGAATGTCAGCCACACTGCTGCGCACGCGGCCGTCCCGGCGGGCCAACCCGTGGACGCTCTCAAGGAACGTGCGGGTATTGGCACCTGAGCAAAGCCGCTTTGATCAGCGTTGGCGCGTGCGTGCCACACGACTTCCGGTTCGGCCTTGGTGAACTTCACCAGTTCCAGAGCTGTGCCGTGGGTCAGCACCGCTTCGATATCGGTGATGGGCGCGATGTCCCGTTCGACGGCGATGAAATCACGCGGGTAGCTGCCCCACATGAGTCCGACCTGTTTGGGCGGCGTTGTGCACGGATACCTGGCGACGACGTGTATCTGCGGCAGCAGCAGAGCTGGATTCTGGATGAAGCCGGGGCGACGCTCCGGCTCCGGGTAGACCACGCGAAGATCCTCGATCACTGGCGCGACATCGATCCTGTCGATCTGGACACGATTGCCGCGATCCACGAGTGTGGTCACCGCACCCGCTCGGGCGGCTCCGAAGTACTCGGCAAGAGCGAGCTGCAAAGGCTCGATCTCCTGGCTGCTTACGCTGTCGCGTGCTGCGCGCTGGACGTTCACGATCTGATCGGCAAACAGGATGTTCATCAGCACTTCGACGCGCACTGCATCTGGGTCGATGCGAATGCGAACATCCGCGTGCGCGCCGGGCTTTGGGTGGGCTGATGCCTCGCTCGTGAGGATGAGCACGGCGGGTATCACAGCGCACCGTGCAAGCACGCGCCACATGGCACTCGTCAGACAGCCCATTGCTCGCCTCCGCCGTCGTTCATCAGCCGGCGCTCGCTTACACACTTGCCTGGTATGTCGACGCGGCGACGGGCGGCATGGCCCGCTCGAGCGTTTCGATCACTCGATTGACATCGGCAAAGTCGTGGAGAATCTCTCGCGCGCCCTCGGCTCGCAAGCGGTCTTCCTGGCGATCGTGGCGCATGCCAACGAATCCGATGCCGAGATTTCGGGTGGCTCGATCGTCCCACACGCCGTCTCCGACGTACACAACCTTGCGAATCACTGAGGCGTCACCATCAAGACGCCCTTCAGCTATGCGATGGATCGTCGCCTCGATGATCTCCTCTCTGAGCGCAGGGCGACCGTCGCGCCGCGCGTGCGAGAATGTTGCCGGGAGCTCACCGAGCGCCACACTCGCGGCGGCGAGCTTGACTGCGGCGGACTCCGCCCATGCCCCACTGGCAACGCCGATCGCCCAGTTTGGCAGGTTCCGAAGCACATCGAGCATCGCGTGGACGCCAGGGACGGAAGTGCAGCGCTCCGGCTGCGCCTCGATCTGGGCTCGAAGCAGGTCAACGAACACCCGCTTGACTGTCTCGATCTCCGCTTCGAGGGGGGAGCGCCCGGCCCATCGCTCGCACACCTCAACCGAGAGACCCTGATCAGTCGAGTGAGAGAAGTCGGCCCAGTCAAGTTCCGGGAGGTCGAGCCCATAGACCTTCCGAAACGCCGAGGTCAGGCACTGATCGTCCACGCCTGTGCTCTTGAGCAGGGTGCCGTCGATGTCGAAGATCGCGAGATTCATGGTGCCACCGCGGCGCTACCGATCGAGGATTCGCTGACGAGCGTGCGGAACGCCTCTGCAAGAATCTCAACGGCATGATCGAGTTCGTGATCGGCGATCACCAGCGGCGGGCAAAGCGTAAGCACGTTTCCTCCCGAGACCTTGAACGAGAGACCATTCTCGAGACAGTGATACATGACGCGCTCGGCCGCGGCTTCAGCGGACTGCCCGAGTGCGGATCGCAGTTGTACCCCCACCAGGAGCCCGCGTCCACGGATCTCATGGACGAACGGGACATCGCTCAGCGCCAGCCGGAGCTGGTCCATCAGCCGGCCGCCGAGCGTGGACGAGCGTCGGAGCAGGCCTTCGTCCTCGATGATCCGAATCGTCTCAAGCGCGGCCGCCGCGCCGAGCGGGCTCTTTTCGTGTGTGAAATGCCCGAGCGACGTGCGATGCGCGCGATCAAGTTCCGGGCGGACCAGCATCGCGGCCATGGGCAAGATACCGCCACCCAGTCCCTTGCCGATCACGAGAATGTCGGGGACGACTTCTTCATGATCGATGCTGAACCATCGCCCTGTCCGGCCCAAACAGAGCGGAATTTCATCAACAATCAGAAGCACGCCGCGCTGATCGCACAGGCTTCGAACGGCTTGCCAATAGCCGTGCGGCGGGAGATCCACCGTGGTGCAGCGGATCGGTTCGCCGATCACGGCGGCGATGTCGTTGTCGCTCTCGAGGATCCGCTGGAGAGCCGAGAGGCACTTTCCGACACACCCTTGACCAGGCCCGCAGTTGTTCTGGCATCGACTTGGGGTCGGTGCTGGGACGTGCAGGCACCCTGGCAGCAACGGTCCCACGCCGTCGCGAAAGTGAGCCTCGCCCCCGATGGAGATCGTGTCCAGCGTGGCTCCGTGGAAGCTGCCTGTAAAGGAAACGAACTTGGTCTTTCCTGTGGTCAGGCGGGCGAGCTTCATCGCCATGCTCATCGCCTCGGCACCTCCCGGAGCGAGCAGGACCTTCGTGAGCGCTCGTCCGGGAGAGATCTCTGCGAGTTTCTCAGCGAGTTCCACTGCGGCGAGGTTGGTGAATCGCCGTGGGCAGAAGGGCAGGTTGTAGAGCTGCGACACTATGGCCTCGACGACCCGAGGGTGACCGTGTCCGATCTGGTGCACGCTGTTGCCGTGAAAGTCGAGCAGCGACTTGCCATCGAGATCAACGATGCACGAGCCTTTCGCCGACGAGAGCGCGGAAAGGCAAGGCGTGGACATGGCTTGATGAACGAAGGCGGCTTCATCTCGGGCCAGCAGCTCGCGCACTGGACGGGACTGGGCTTCTCGCCACCTTTGCCTGGCGTCGGAAACGTTGATGTCACCTTCGCTTCGATCAATCAGAAGCGGGAGGGGCGCATCGCTCACTTTGAAAAGCTCCGGAAGGTCATCGGTCGCCTACTGCCCATCGTTTCGGAAAGAACCCGAGTACCACTTGAGTGAGTCATCGTCCTCGGCCTTTGAGATCTGCTTGACGTGGCCGTCACCCCAGACGGTGATGCATCCAGAGTTGTGCCTGAAGTACTCGCGCTTCCACTTGTCGAAAGCGGTGATCTCGCCAAAGCCTGTCGAATCGAACTGATTGTACTGGGAGAGGTCGTTGAGCGTGTCACCGTTGGCATCGAGCATGTGCTCAAAGCCATCCTGAAACATGATGAGGCGATCAGGAAGGGCGATCTGTGAGAGACGAGCGGCGGTGACGGCGACGTTCTGGGTTCCGGCGATTGCCGTGCGACGAAACCACGCGCTCGCGTTGCGTCCGGTCAGATCGCGTGTCACGCCATTGAACGCGTACGTCTGAAACTGGTGATCCGGATTGAACTGCGTGTTGTAGCCAAAGCCCGGGGTCGAGTTCGGGCCAAGACTGGCGCTCGGATACGGGTCCATGAGCTTTGCGTCTGGGCATCGCCAGACTTGCCAGGCCGCAACGGGCGGAACCGGTGCTCGTCCGACGGTGTACCACTCATCAAAGGTCACCAGGCCCGGGTCCAGATACGTGTCGTAGAGAACACCCCAATATGCATAGTCGGTCTCCGGCCCATCGAAGGATGGTGGCCAGTCATAGGCCCGCACCCAACGGACATTGTTGGGCTCAAGGGGGGCGTTGCCGTTGATCTTGCGAAACCGAAGACCGAAGTTCTGCCTTTTGGCGTGATGAAACTCCTTGAAGTCATTCGTGTAGGTCATGATCGACGTGAAGATCTGCCGCTGATTGCTCGAGCACACGGCGGCCCGAGCAGTTCTACGCGCCTGCCCGAGTGCGGGAAGCAGAATGCCGATCAACAGTGCGATGATCGCGATGACGACAAGAAGCTCGATCAGGGTGAACCCGGCGTGAGATCGGCGAGTCTGCCGAAGGACACACGGAATGAAGTTGCTCATGACCGAAAACCTCGGGAAAACGGACTTGTTGCAGGGGTGGTGGTTTGAGAGCAAGACTAGAGCATGGCAACATGCAGTAGAGCCGTCCAACTGTGAAGAGTGCGTTCAAGTTCTACAAAGAGCACCCACCAATACGAGGGGCCATCGTGTTTGGTGAGCGAGCACGTCTCGGGTGTGTGATCCATTGGCCAGTTCTCAAGTGACTCGCTCTCGATACACGTCATATTTGTGTTGCGCAAAGAACATGCAAGAACTGTCAATCTGATCTAAGCCAATTCCTTGCGCTGAGTTGGCCGAAGCTTTACCGCTTTGTACTGGATGGTCTGAGAAGAACGAGTACCTTCCATTCGTCACTGCGGGGTGTGTGGGCGTGTCCTTGAACACCGGAGGTATTCACGTGCGACGAAATACGTTTTTCGCGACCATGCTCGCGGCGGCTGGAGCCGCTGCGAGCGTGGGCCAGGCCCAGGTCACCTTCTATTTCGAGAACTTCAACTCGGCGGTGCTGAATCAGCCCGCATCGGATCCTGCCTGCCCCTCTGCTGTCGGTACGTGGACGGACACATTCCCCACGGGCTGGATCGTGGACGACTGCGGCGTGCCGACGTTCTTCTGCCGATCACCGGGCTGTGCAACGATGCCCAATCGTGTGACGTGTGCGACCTGCACGCCCGATCCGGTCAACGGCGCTCGCGGCGTGCTGGAGTGGGAAGGTTGGGCCATCGCGTCCAAGGACTGGTGGATCAGCGTCGCGGGCGACCAGACCCGTTCGCAGTTCACGCTCGCCTCCGGCAATGTGGCCGTGGCGGACTGCGACGAGTGGGACGACCAGGGTGACCCGGACACCAGCTGCGGGTACTACAACGCGTTCATCACCACTCCCAGCATCTCGCTGTCGGGCGTGGATTTCTCGACGCTGAACCTGGCGCTTGCCTCGAGTTGGCGCCCCGAAGCGCGAGACGACGGCATCGCCCCGCAGACCAACAACCAGACCGGCACCATCCGAGCGATCTATGACATGGGCGGCGGCGTGACCCAGAGCGTGCAGGTGCTGCGCTATGAGTCCACTGACCCGGGCGTGAACCCTTTCTACAAGGCCGATGCGCAGAACGAGCAGCTCAACCTTGGTGGGCTCCTCCTGGGTGCTCCAGCTGGGGCTCAGAGCGTCCGCTTCGAGTTTTCGCTGACCAACGCGGCGAACGACTGGTGGTGGGCGATCGACAACATCGTCTTGACGGGCACTCCTTCCGGCGGCACCTCGCAGACGCTCTTCAGCGAGAACTTTGACGGTGCCACGCTTCGGCCTCCGGCCGACGAGGCCGCCGCTCCGTGTGCAACGGCCGCATGCTCCCCCAACGCATACACCCGCACCGGGCCCAATGGCGTGAGCGTCGCTGTCGATGGCCCGCTGCCCGGCCCTGCTGGCCTCGGCGTGGTCGACTGGCGTGGCTGGTCCTTTACGACCCGAGCGTACTGGAACTGCGTCTCGGGCGGCAACGGCTCGGGCTTCCTCGGTGCTGACAACGTTGTCGCTGTTGCCGACGGTGACGAGTTTGATGACCTGGCCCACGAGCCGGGCAACCTCGACACGACCCTGTCGACCCCGTCGATCAACATCTCGACGCGCTCGGGCGATCTGCTCGCGCTCACGTTCAAGTCCAGCTGGCGCTTCGAGGCTGGGCAGGTTGCCACCATTTCGGCGACCTTCCAGCCGGGCGGCCAGACGGTTGTGATCGACCGCTGGGACTCGCTCCCCGGCGTTGACTTCAAGCCAGACGCGATCAACGAGGTCGTCGGTCTGCCTGTCAACGTTCCCGCCGGCGCCACCAGCGTCGTCATCAAGTTCAACTACAACGGCGGCAACAACTGGTGGTGGGCGATCGACGACATCCGCCTGTTCGAGGGTTCAACCAGCGTGACCCTCGGCTCTTTCAACCCGTTCCGGTCACTCATGGCCCTTGGCCCCACGGTCGACTACACCGGCTGCACGGCCCCATGGGCCCCGACGCCGCCCCTGGGCTGGACCGAGTCGTTCGTTCCCTCTGATGCACTCGGCAACCCAGGCTGCAGCGTGATCCCCTGCGGTCGCGAGGAGTGGCAGGGCTGGGCCTTCCCCAACCGCGAGTGGTGGGGCAGCCCCTCGGTCGATACCCAGCTTCGCGAGACCTTCACGCGTGGCGTGGGCCGCGTTGCCGTTGCCGATCCGGACGAGTGGGATGACCGCCCGAACGGCCTGGCGCAGTACAACGCGTTCTTGACCAGTCCGTCGATCGCGCTCCCCGCGGTCGTCACCAGCATGACCCTCAACCTGGACTCGTCCTGGCGCCCCGAGGCCTTTGACGACACCACCGCCAACGATACGCAGCAGGATCCGCTTTGCGTGCCCGACCCGAATGCGGTTCCCCCGGTGCTCTGCCCGCTGCTGCTCACAAACAACCAGACCGCGATCATCAAGGCCATCTACACCCTCGGCGGCGGCTCTACGCAAGTCGTCGAGGTTCTCAACTGGAACTCCGGCCCCGAGCCCGACGCCAACGCCGTGCCCCCGATCGTGAACCCGAACTTCAAGCCCGATGCGCCGAACGAGAACGTCAACATCTCGATCACGCCGGTCCCCGGAGCGACCTCTGTCCGCTTTGAGTTCTCGCTGACCAAGGCCCGCAACGACTGGTGGTGGGCGATCGACAATCTGAACCTGAACGTCAACGGCGCCTCCGTGTTCACAGAGACTTTCGAGGGCGCTCAGGGTGGCACCACTCCGCCGACCGAAGCTCCGCCGGTCGGGACCTGCTTCTACTTCTCCGAGGTTTCCACCCAGGGCAACGGCTTCAGCGTTGATGACACGCTGAACACCGGCTGCGCCACCGCTCCTGGTGAGTTCAACGGTTGGGGCTCCTGGTACATCCCCGCTTGGGGCGAACTTGGCGGCGGCCGCCAGTCTTTCCTCGCCGAGACCGGCTTCATCTCGGACTTCAACCGCGCCAACTGCGACGGCACGACCGATCTGATCACCCCCAACTACCCCGTTGCCAACATCAATCTCAACACGCTCTCGATCTCCTTCCGTTCCAGCTGGTTCAGCGAGCCGGGCCACGTCTCTCGCGTCGATGTGCGATTCGACGGCGGCGCCTGGGTCAACATCCTGAACTGGAACCCCTCCAACAAGACCACCAACTTTGACGAGGTTGTCACCATCAGCAACATCGCGACATCCAGCAACGGTCAGCTCGCCCAGTTCCGCTTCCGCGACGTCGACTCCGGCTGGTGGGCTGTGAGCGACCTGCTCGTCACGGGCGTCATCGGTGTCAATCCGCCGTCTTGCGTCGCCGACTTCAACGGCAACGGCACCGCCAACGTTCAGGACCTCTTCGACTTCCTGAACGCCTGGTTCAACGCCAACCCCGCGGCCGATATCAATAACAACACGCTTCTGGATGTCCAGGACATCTTCGACTTCCTGAACCTCTGGTTCGCCGGCTGCTAAGCCCGCGCCGCTCCACTCTACCCACGGGCCCGGATCATTTGATCCGGGTCCTTTCATTTTTGGCGAGAACCTTCGACGCTCGCTTTGCGCTTCGCCGCTCTGGCTTGGGATCTCTTCAGCGCATCCCCGCCGCACGCGTGCGAACACGTGCACTGGGCAGTTCCGACCCACATAGGGCGGGGATCTTGATGACTCAGGATTCTCGTCTCTCAGAGCCTCGACATCCTGGGAGCGGATGAGGATCACCGGGCGTATGGCGCGGCCTCCAGAGGCACGTCGCCGGACGGCTCTCCGGAGTCAGTACGCTGCCTTCAGTATCGAGAGCGCGTC
>JAIEOW010000165.1 GCA_019750095.1 Phycisphaerales bacterium | reverse complement strand
TGGGGGGGGCGGGGGGGCTGGGGGGGTCGGTGGCGGTGGGGGGGGAGGGGGTGGAGGGGGTGGCGGCGGGGGGGGATCGATGGGACCCGGATCAGGTTCGATCGGGAGGGGGGCGATCGGGCTGTCGATTGGGGTGATCGTGTTACTGTCGATGATCTCGCGGTTGATTCCGCTCAGCGCGGGTGCCGCTGGCGGGGCATACAGCGCGTCAAGCTGGGCGTTGTCATTGACCCCGTTCGAGTCGCAGTCGGGTGCGACGCGGAAGGTATAGGCCTGGGCCTCGGCGGGTGATCCGACGCAGCTCAAGGGCCAGACCACGGGCGGATTGCCGACCACATCGGCGCAGACCAGCCCAATGGGCACGACGCGATAGACGCCGGGCGTGGCACGATCGAAGCCGCGCATGAGACCGATGCCCCGGCGTTCATTGGTGCCGGGCACGATCGGGTGCAGCGTGACGTTGAACATGGAGGATGCGTCGGTCCAGCCGCAGGAGGAACCCTCGATCTGGCGCTCGATGCGTACCGCTGCGTTGGGGTCGGTGACGCCGCTGGCGAGCGCGACGGGGCCATAGTTGCGGATCACGATCGGCGTCGCGTTGTTGTCGAATGCGGACTCCACGACGCCTTCGAGTCGATCGATCTGATTCTGCGGCGGGGTGCAATCGGTCCCGTAGAGATTGAAGCTGGCGATGCCGATCGCCCCGCCACCCAAGGGGATGGAGGGCGTGGTATAGACATCGGTTGCGATCGTCGCGGGGTTGGCGCCCTGGATGATCACGCGACCCATCATGGAGCGCGGCAGTGGTTGGCTGTTCCACTTCAGGGGCAGGGGCTGGTTTCTGTCGTTGAGGACGACTTGGCCCCCAAGAAGATTGGGCACGCCCAGGGTGATGGTGGGCTGCGCGGTGTCGGCGATGATGGGTTGGTACCCGTACCACGATCCCGCAGCGATCCGCGCGCCCTTGGGCAGCCCGGTGGCAAGCAGCACCCGCATCGCGTTGCTGGATTCGGCACGGATGTACCCGGGCGTGCTTGCGTCAATCGGCAGGATCGTCCCCGCGATCACCGAGCCGCGGAGGCCCGAGGCGGTGGATTCCACGCGGCGTACGCCATCGACACCGATGATGTCGGCGCGGATGTTGCGGCCGAGGACCGCGTCGATGACTCGCGCGGAGATGTTGGTGGCGCGATAGTTGTCCGGGGGTGAATTGTCAGGGCGAGCACCCCCGATGTCGCCATTGGATGAAATCACCTGCCCGAGTGTGCCCGCGCGGGGCTGCTGGGCGGTCGCGACGACAGGCGCGATGACGATCGCGGGCATGATCGCGCCCGAAGCGCGGATGAGCTCGATCGGGCCACCCGCGGAGTAGATGATCGCCGGAGTCGCTGGGTCGTCGTTGTTGTCGCTGATGCGTCCACCGGCGGTGATCGCCGAGAGGGTGGCCTCGGCATTGAAGTGGCGGATCGCGGATTGCAGAATGTCCCGGTCGGCATCCAGCCGAACGATCTGGTCGGCGTTTATGGAAGCGAGCGGGCCGATGTCGCGCCCGACACGGGCCTGGAGCGTGATGCGTGCCGAGCCCGGATCCAGCCCGCCCGTCCAATCGAGGCAGCCGGGGTTCAACAGCGGCGCGCCGGGTGTGGCGGCGTCGTCGCGCGAGCCGCCGATGATGAGCGTGATATTCGCGGAGCTGTTGGTGAAACGGATGTTCGCGAACGATTCCAACGCGGGATCGGTCACGCGGAGTCGCCAGAGGCCGGGCTGGCAACGGTCAAGAGTGACGTTGTACGCAAACCCGGGATTGACGGCCGGGGTGTTGGACTGCACGACCCATGGGTCGGCGGTCGTCGGGCGATACTCGATCATGACGCCGGCGAGCGCGTCCGGTGCGCAAAAGCCGACAATCGTCGCGCCGAGCAATGGGAAAACGCGAGCCATGGTCTGATCTCCGGCCTGTGGTTCTCGAATCCATGAGAACCGGGGCATCGCGCTATCGGAGTTTGCGGGCGGCCCCGGAAGCCGGGGTTGCCACGTCGCGCGCCGGAGTCGGACGAGAACGAGAAGTCGTGCGGTTCTGGGGGATTCAGGCCCAAAGCGTGGGGGTGGCCAATACAGAGCACCGAAGTTGCCCAAGAGGGTTATCCCGACTCGGTGTGAAATCTGCTGGTCGAGCAAGAGAACGGAGGCAGAATGGAGCACCCCGTCAAGATTGTGCGAATAGGGGTAGCCCGTGTCTGCTGGGGTTCTCCCAGCTTGGCTCGGCGGTTGGCAACGAGGATCGATCGGCAAAAGGGTGCGTGCCGAGACGCCGGGGAGGACCGGCGGCTGCGGTGTCCACGCATTCGGGCGGATCGATGGTGCAGGAGCGAATCATGACGAGTCGATCGGTGGCGTGCTGGACACTTTTTGGCGGTGCTGCGGCGGTGCTGTGTGCAAGCGGATCGGCGCTGGCGTGGGTGACCCCGCAGAAGGCGATCGGCGCGCGATCACTCGAGACGCTACGCGAGGGTGGATCGCCCGCGCTCACCGCTCGGCAGGAGGCGGCCAAGGCACTGATCGCGGCACACGTCTTCTCGTCGCTCTCGCCGGAGCAACAGGAAGTGGTGCATCGCGTGACGGGGTTTGATCCCTCGCCGCGCATGGAGATGGTCATCCCCGGTCGTCAGAACGAGCAGCCGTATTACGAGCGGATCGCGCCGCTGGGCGATGAGGACTATCGCGTGGTGCGCCGGTTTGTCGGTCGCGAGGACTTCTCGGCGATGCTTCCGGTGCATCAGCGTGCGCTGGTGGACATGGTGGTGGCGATGGCCGAGGGTCGTCCGGTGCCGGCGTTCTGCTTTGGCGCGGGCACTCCGGATGTGACGGTGGACGCGTTCAATCGGGCGCAGATGAGCCCGTTCAACACGCGATTCCAGCAGGGTGCGCGGTGGTCGACGACGGCGACCAACACCGTGACCACCAGCCAGGGCACGCCGATGATCCTGACATATTCGTTCGTGCCGGATGGCACGATCGTGCCCACGCTGACGACGGGTGTGACGCAGCCGAGCAACTTGTTCGCTCGCATGAACGTGATCTACGCGAACAACACCGCGCTGTGGCAGGGTCTGTACGGACAGGTCTTCACGCAATGGAGCCAGCTCATCAGGCTGGACTATGTCTTCGAGCCAAACGACGACGGCGTGGACTTCGGAGCCCCGGGCTCGGCGGGCGCGCTGGGTGTGCGCGGGGACCTGCGCATGGCCGGCACCGCGCTCGACGGCAACAGCGGGGTGCTCGCGTTCAACTATTTCCCCGGTGGCGACATCGGCGGTGACATGGTGGTGGACACCAACGACAACTTCTACGACAACATCACCACCAACTCTCTGCGGCTGCGCAACGTGCTGGCCCACGAGAACGGGCACGGCATCGGGATGGCCCACGTCTGCCCGCGCAACCAGACCAAGCTCATGGAGCCGTTCATCTCGGTGCTCTTCGACGGGCCGCAGTTTGATGACATCCTCAACGGCCAGCGACACTATGGCGACATCCTGGAGCCCAATGACACCTCGGGCACGGCCACGGTGATCAGCAACCTGGCGACGTCCAGCAACGCGGTCAACCAGATCTCGCTGGATAACAACGTCGAAGCGGACTGGTTCCGGTTCTCCGTGACGGGCGCGGGAACGCAGACTCTGGCGGTGACGGCAACCCCGATCGGCGCGTCGTATCTCCAGGGGCCGCAGACGCAGGCGTGCGATGTGGGCACGGCGTACGAAGCGGCCACGGCCAACCCGATGACGATCACGTACTTTGCCGCCGACGGCACGACGGTGCTGGGAACCTTCAACGCGCCCGCCGCCGGGCAGCCGGCGCTCGGGCAACTGGTGGTGAACACGGCGGGGACGTACTTCGCTCGCGTGAGCACGACGGGTGCTGCGAATGCGATCCAGCCGTACAACCTGAGCTATCAGCTTTCGACGTCACCGTTCCTGTCGATCGCGGTGCAGGGCACTACGCCGTCGCTGGTCAGCCCGACGACCAGCACGAGCTTCCAGACGCAGATCGTGGTGGCCAACCAGACGCTGAGCTCGGCCCAGCTCTTCTATCGATCGGGCACGAGCGGCGCGTTTACCACGGCGAACCTCACGTCTTTGGGCGGGTCGCTGTATCAAGCCACGATTCCGCCCGCGGCATGCGGTGCGCCGCTGCAGTTCTATGTGCGGGCCAGCGGAAGCTCGGGCTCGGTGGTCACTCAGCCCGCGACCGCTCCGGCGGCGGTCTTCAGCGCCACCGTCGGTGATGAACAGGTGATCTTCTTCGATAACTTCTCGAACGACCTTGGGTGGTCATATGGCGTCGCGGGCGACACCGCGACCACGGGCATCTGGGAGCGCGGCGACCCCAACGGCACCGGCGCCCAGCCGGAAGACGCCTTCAGCCCCGGGTTGTGTGCCTTCACAGGCAACGCCGCGGCTGGCGCGGCGATCGGCACGGCGGATGTCGACAACGGCTTCACCACGCTCCGCTCGCCAGCGATCAACCTTGCGGGGTCGATCAACCCGGTGATCACGTATCAGCGTTGGTTCAGCAACAATGGGGGCGCCAATCCGAACGCCAAGGTGATGCGCGTCGAGATTTCCAACGACAACGGCGTGAACTGGACGCTGGCGGAGACGGTCGGACCCACGACGCAGAATGCCGGCGGTTGGCTGCTGGGCACGATCAACGTGCAATCGTTCTTCGCCGCGCCGTCTTCGCAGGTGCGGGTGCGGTTCGTGCCGGACGACACGGGCACGGGCAGCGTGGTCGAGGCGGCTCTGGATGATTTCCGCGTGTTCACGATCGCGTGCAACAGTTGCATCGCGGACTTTGATCAGAACACGATCATCAACACCAACGACATCTTCTCGTTCCTGAACGCCTGGTTCGCGGGTCTGCCGACCGCCGACGTGGATGGCACTCCGGGGCTGAGCACCAATGATGTGTTCGTGTTCCTGAACCGGTGGTTCGCGGGCTGCTGATCCGCCGCACGGCGAGATCGGCCGTGGATGGATGCATGAGTTGATCATCGGGCCGGGCGCAAGTGCGTCCGGCCCGATGTGCTTTTTGGAACCGTCGGGCGCTTCGGCGATATCGTGATCCAGAGCATGGCCATCGAGCACTCGTGCCATTTCTGTGCCGCGCCGCTTGGGGCGATCGCCGCGACGCGCGACCCGCAACTGGGGTTGTGCGTGGTGGTCTGTCCGGGGTGTCACGCGGCATGCGTGCGGCGGCGGCACCCGCTTGTGGGGGTCTGGCGGACATTCTGTGTGGTGTTCTGGGGCATGTACGCGGTGCTGTGGCGGAGTGCCGTGGGTCTGGTGCTCGCGATGGGGTCGCTTGCGGTTGCGGGGATTGTTCGAGAGTCGCTGTCGGGGCTCGGGCCGTGGGAACTGGTGCAGCACATGCTGGGCGAAGTCGATCTTGAGCCCGAGGTCAAGCACTGGCGCGATGACTTTGGGCCACAGCTTCTGGTGGTGTATGTTGGCTGGTTCATCGGGATGGGTGTTGCGGCGAGCGGCGGGCTGTCGCACGTACGGCGGCGCATCTGGGTGTGGGTGGCGGTCTTTGGGTTGCCGTGGGCGCTGCTTGGGATCTTTGCCGTCATCCATGTGGTCAATCGGTGGAGTTACGGACTCCCCGGTGCCGCCCCGCTGTTTGATGCCGGGTTTGTTTCCGACACGTGGTTTGTCGGCGGGGCGCAGGTGCCCGGCTGGCTGCTCGCGCTCTTGGGCATACCCATCGGGCGGATGCTCCGGCGGGCGAGTGTTCGGCGTGATCAGCGGCGGTGGATGAAGAAACTGGCACGGGCCCGCAAGAGGAGACGCGACCTATGAACGCCGAGAGTCCCGCGATGTCTGAGCCAGTTTCATCGACCGAAGATCAGCGGGTGAGCGAGCTGGTGGGGGATCGACTGTGCGCCACTTGCTGTTTCAATCTCTCGGGTCAGACGATCGTGCGCGAGCCGACGTATCGATTGCTGATCGTGCGTTGCCCGGAGTGCGGCACGGCGGCCGCGCTTCAGGAATATCCGCTGCTCGGGCGCTGGGCGAATCGGCTGGGGTACTTCTTTGCCGCGTTGTACATCCTGGCGATGCTTGGTCTGACGCTCGGCTCTGCAGGCGGGATGTTCGGGCTGTCGATGGGGGCCAATGAACTGCTGAGCCAGAAGTTTGTGGCGCACCTGACGGAGTTGCAGCAGCAGCGGGCCAACGCGAACGCGGGCCCACAGCCGGCAAACTGGACGTGGCAGACGAACTATGAAAAGGACCGGCTGTGGTGGGAGTCTTCCGACAAGTGGGAGTTGCTGCAGCAGGCCGGCGGGCTGAGTGAGGGGGTCAACTGGAATGGGCTGGTGTTTGTGCTGGTGATGGTGCTGATCCTGTTCCCGGTGGGGCTTGTGTTCGGGGCGACGATGCCGCATGTGAAGGGGTGGCGGATGCTGTGGGTGCCTGGGGCGGTGATGGTGCTGTGCATGTTGTTTCTGTTTGTTGCGCATCTGTCGCAGCGGTCACAGCGGTGGTTTTACCCGCAGTGGTCGGGGCCGCAGGCGTTTCAGGTTGTCGTGGTGCCGATGCTGTGCCTGTTTGGGAGTGGGGTGCTGCTACTTGGGATGGCGATCGGGAGGCCACTGGTGCGGTGGCTGCTGGTGCTGCTGCTTCCGCCGCGCTTGCGAGGTCCGATGGGGTACTTGTGGCGGGTGGATGGCTTGGCGATGCCGCGGACGCGGGGATAGGGGGGTGGTGGGGCGAGAGGCCGTGCCGAGGGGCCGGGTCGAGTACACTTGACCCCACTCCCCAAGGGTTGTTCACGGAGGATTCAGCGGTATGAAGGTCATCTGCGATCGTGGTGCGTTGATGGACGCCATCAACAGTGTTGCTGGGGTGGTGCCCTCGCGCACGCCCACGCCTGCGCTGTCGTGCGTGAAGCTCACGGCGAGAAAAGTCGGCGGCGCGGGCGAGCTGACACTCTCGGGCACAGACGCCGAGACGAGCCTGCACCTGACGCTGACGCAGGTTGATGTGCAGAAGCCCGGCGAGGCGGCGGTGCCGGCGGACAAGCTGCGCGCGATCATCTCGGCGGAGGACAACGACCCGACGCTGACCCTCGAGACCGAGGGCGACCTGATGCACATCCGCGGGACCAACGCGCACTTCCGCGTGTTTGCGTATCCGGCGAAGGACTTTCCGCCGATGCCCGATTTCGCGGCAGCCGTCTCGGGCGGCGGGCCGGACCCGGCCAAGGCCGTGTTCAGCCACCAGGCCTCGGCACTTCTGGAACTGGTGCAGCGAACGGTCTTTGCGACGGCCCGCGAAACGAGCCGGTACGCGATCAACGGGGTGCTTCTGAAGCGCGATGGGAAGAAGCTGGAGTTTGTCGCGACGGATGGTCGGCGGCTTGCGCTCTCGCGGAGCCAGCTCACCGGGGCCAACGCCAAGGGCGACGCCGTGGCGTGCATCGTGCCGACCAAGGCGCTGAACATCGTGCAGAAGCTGGCGCGTGACCCTGATGAGCAGGTGCGGATCGCGGTGGGGGATTCGCGGATCTTCTTCGCGTTTGAGCCGGCTGGCCCCGGCGGGGGCAAGGACCCCGACAAGGCGCCCGCGCCGCGAGCGGTGCTCTCGAGCGTGCTGGTGGAGGGGACGTTCCCGCCGTATGAGGACGTGATCCCGAAGGATCAGGACAAGCGCGTGCTGGCCGGGCGGGATGATCTGTCCAGCGCGGTGCGCAAGGCGAGCGTGCTGACCAACGAAGAGTCGCGCGGTGTGAAGCTGGCGTTCACGGCGAAGGACAAGCGACTGAAGCTCTCCAGCCGTGCGCCGGAGATGGGCGAGAGCGAGATCTCCATCGACCTGCAGAACTACGAGGGCGAGGACATCGAGATCAGTTTCAATCCGGCGTTCATCACCGACGTGCTGAAGGTGGTCACGGAACAGAACGTGATCGTGGAGCTGAAAGCGTCGAACAAGCCGGGGCTGATCCGCTCGGCGACAAACGACTTTGTGTATGTGGTGATGCCGGTGAACTTGCCGGGGTGATCGGAATTGAACCACACAGGCGGGACGCCTGTGCCACCAAAGAACACACAGGCGGCCTCCAGTGCCACCAGACTCTGAGCCACGACTGAAAGGTTCCCATGCTGACCCTTGCCGACGCCCGCCGAATCATCGCTGCCGCTGAGAAGAAGGCGGCGGAGATCAAGCAGCCGATGAACATTGCCGTGGCCGACGCGGGCGGCAACTTGATCTCGCATGTGCGGATGGATGGCGCGTGGATCGGTTCGATCGATATCTCGATCAAAAAGGCGTATACGTCGCGAGCCTTTGATATCGCGACGAAGGATCTGGCGACGCACTCGCAGTCCGGCGGGCAGTTCTTCGGGATCAACGCCTCCAACGACGGCAAGATCATGATCTTTGCCGGCGGTGTGCCCCTGAAGAAGAACGGCGTGGTCGTGGGTGCGATCGGCGTCAGCGGCGGATCGGGCGAACAGGACCACGCGGTCGCCGAGGCGGGTGCGGCGGCGGTGTGATCGCATTCGCGTCGCACGAAGCCTGACGACCGACACCATTCGGAGTTTGTGGAGAGCACTCGTGCTTTGTGCACGGGTGTGGGAGGCAGCGCCGCGCCTTTGCTTGCGCTGAGAGCGGGCGCGGCTTGGTGTGGCCATACCCACGCAGAGCGGTGTGCAAACTTCACCAATCTCAAACATCGAGGTGCGTGCTCGCTGGTAGAGTCGAATCGTGTTTCCTGATGCACGCGAAGCACGCTGGCTTCGAGATCGTGCTGATCATGAAAAGTCTCAGGATTAAACCCTCT
Source organism: Phycisphaerales bacterium (assembly GCA_019750095.1). GTDB lineage: Bacteria > Planctomycetota > Phycisphaerae > Phycisphaerales > UBA1924 > UBA4658. Next base: position 42,116 of record JAIEOW010000165.1, on the reverse strand, counting down.
TCTGCAATGCTCAGGCAGTAAGTGGACATTCATCGATGAGCGGGCGACTGAGCGCGCGAGTCGTTGCACAAGTGGGTCGTGGGGCGACGAGTCAGGACGATCTGCGCGTGGTGAACGTTCCTTGCCACGGCTGGCTGGCCGTGGCGATGGCTTGCCGGGACGCATGGTGCGTTCCCCGGATGTGTTGTACGTAGCTTTTCTTGAGAGAGGTCACAATGTCCCGATCAACCACGATTCGTTCGTTCGCCGCGCTGGCACTGATGGCGTTGGGTGCACCACTGGCCATGGGTGCGCCGGTCACTGATCCGGCTGGGGATCTGCTCAACGGGTTCTCGGCCGCTGCGAATCCGGACCTCGATGTGCTCTTCGCCGAGGCGGTGTATGACATCACCAGCAACACCTTCACGTTCTCGTCGACATCGGCGGGTGCGGTGGGCACGACCGCGTCGTCCTCGTTCGTCTGGGGTGTGAATCGCGGGGCGGGCACGGCGGGCTTTGCCGCCAATGGCCTGACGAACGTCCTCTTTGACCGTGTCGTCCGCATCGTTCCGGGCGGGACGAGCCAGATCGCTGGCGGCGGGCTTCCTGCGATCGATCTGCCGTCGAGCGCCATCACGATCAGCGGAGCCAGCATCACCGCTGTGGTCCCGGGGAGTCTGCTGCCGAGCACGGGCTTTGCCTTGAGCTCGTACACGGTCAATCTCTGGCCGCGGACGGCCGCGCCGAACGGCTTTGCGGGCATCTCTGACTTTGCCCCGGATACGAGCAACGCTTCGGTGACGGTGATTCCCGCTCCCGGTGCGGCTGCGGTGTTCGCCGGGGTCGCAATGCTGGGCATGCGGCGGCGTCGGGCTGCTCAGCGCTGAGCGTTCGACCGCTCGCTCACAGGCTGAAGGTGTGGCCCCCGGTTCACTCTGGGCCGGGGGCTTCCCCGTTGCATCGGCCGGTCAACAATGCTCTCCCAATGACCGGCGTGCTGAAAGAAATCATCGACCACAAGCGGCAGGAAGTTGCCGACGCCCGCGGGCGTACGAGCTTTGCAGAGCTGGAAGCTCTTGTCGCGCAGGCCGAGGCCCCGCGGAACTTCTTTGCCGCCGTCACGCACCATGAGGATCCGTTCCACATCTCGGTGATCGCCGAGGTGAAACGCAAGAGCCCGTCAGCGGGGTGGATTCGCCCGGAGTATGAAAAGCTCGCGCCCCGCGGCGGTCGCCATGGCACCGACGGCTTTGATCCCGCGCACATCGCCCGGCGGTACTTTGAAAACGGAGCGCAGGCGATCAGTTGCCTGACCGATCAGCGGTTTTTCGCCGGCGAGCTGGGGTTCATCGAGCGGATCAAGGAAGCCGTGCCGATTCCGGTGCTGCGCAAGGACTTCATCATCGATCCCTGGCAACTGTGGGAGAGCCGTGCGGCGGGGGCTGATGCGGTGCTGCTGATCGCCGAGTGCCTGACGATCGCCGAGATGCTGGACATGCTGATCCTGGCCCAGCGGCTGGGACTGACGACGCTGCTGGAGGTCCACAGCGTCGACAGCCTGCTCCGCGTGCGCCCGCATGTGGGTTTTCCGCACCCGAGCTACTTCCTGCTGGGCATCAACAACCGAGATCTCGCCAGTCAGACCGTGGACATCAACCACACGCTGCGCCTGCTGGACATGGTCGAAGACCGCAGCATCCTCGTGAGCGAGAGCGGCATCAAAACCAACAAAGACGCGACGTGGCTCAGGCATCACGGCGTGAAGGTGCTGCTGGTGGGTGAGCACCTGATGCGCCAGGACGATCCGGGGCGGGCGCTGGCGGAGTTGCTTGGGAGGCCGTGAGGGGAGCGCCTCAGCGACGGCGGCGACGACCTGCCGCGAGTCCTGCGAGTGCGAGCAGGGATGCTCCGGCGGGTGTCGGGACAAAGCCGTTGTACGTGAATCGGCGAATCTCAGCGAGCTGCTGGGGGATGCTGTCGACGACCACCGAGCCGTTCACGCCGCCGCCCAGAATGCTGAGGGCGGCGTTGGGGGCGATGAGCGCGCCGTTGAAGGTGTTGTTGACCGAGATGCTCGTGGCGTTGGGGATGTTCCAGAGGATGCGGCTGCTGTTGCTCTGGCTGAATCCGCCGATCAGGTTGGGCGGCGCGACAAAGCTGATCGACCCGGCGGAGGGGACGTTGATGATCACGCTCTGCGCGGAGCCAATGTTCAGGTTGAGCTGCCCGAGAGACGACCACTGGGCGGGCGTGATGGAATAGACCGCGACCAGCGTGCCGTTGATGTTCGTCGGCACGGCGTTGAGGTTGCCCGCGCCATCGAGCGTGCCGTTGGTGCTCAGGCCGGAGAGGTATGAAGAGATTGATGCGACCTGTGCAAGTGCGGAGGTGACCTGAGTCGGAATCGTCGCGTCCGCCGCCGAGTTGCCTCCGCCGTTGGTGTTCACGATGGTGGAGACAGTGCCGGCGAAGCGGAAGTTGCCCCCGTTGTTGACGCTGATCGGCCCGCCCGAGACGTTGCCGCCGACGGCGAGGCCGACGTTGCCGGGCGCGGTGACAGTCTGAACGGTGTAGTTGCTCGCGCCGGTGAGGTTGCCCCCGATCAAGGCCGAGCCATCGACTTCTGAGGAGGACGTGACGCTGTTTCGGACGATCAGATTCCAGCTTGTCAGGACGCTGTTGGCAGACGCCGAGGGAGCGGCAACAGCGCACAACGCAAGACCAAGAGCGCAACGGTACAACATCTCGTCATCTCCTCGAACCGCGCTTCCCAGCAGCGCGGCCGTCTAATTTGCAGTGGCCTCTCGCAGAATCAAGCGTTGTGTGCGTGAGAAACACGATCTTCACCTGATGGACGACTTGATGCGATCCACATGCGAATCTGGACAACTTGAGAGCGAACTCTGTCCCGTTTGGCCGCCCGCTGTTTGGAAGGTGTCCGGAGACCGGCAAGGGCGGGGTGGCGGGGCGTGATCTGCCAAATCAGCAGACTCTGCCGAATCCATGCCGGACTGAGCCCCCCGGCGGGCATCATCATCAGACCGCCGGTGTGGGCCGCGTGGCGCGCGGCTTGCAGAGAGTCTCGGGGGCAAGCGACAGCGCTGTGAGAGGCGCACGCTCGACCCAAGGCCCGCATCGATTGTGCGGGCAGAAAGATCGCTATGCGTCCCGATCGCCTCACCACCCTCGCCCAGCAAGCCCTTGCCGACGCCCAGTCCGACGCGGCGGGCCGATCGCATCCCGAGATCACCGGCCTCCACGTCCTCAAGGCCCTCGTGAGCGAGCGGTCCTCGCCCGGGTGGAGCATTCTGGAACGCGTCGGCGGCTCCGCGGCGGCCCAGCGCGTGCAGCAAGTTGCGGAGAGTGAACTCAAACGCTTGCCCACCGTCAGCGGTTCGGCCGGCGGTGGTGCCGGTCGGCAGATCGTGGAACTGCTCGCCAAAGCCGAGCAGGAGAGCAAGAAGCTCGGCGACGCCTATGTCAGCAGCGAGCACCTGCTGCTGGCGCTCGCCGACGGCGCGGGTGGAGCTCAGGCCAAGGATGTGCTCGTGACCGTTGGTGGTGCCGATCGCGGCAAGATCGAGAAGGCCGTCAAGCAGATTCGTGAGCAGAGCGGCGTGCAGAACGTGAATGATCCCAACGCCGAGACGCAGTACGAGGCGCTGAAGAAGTACTCGACCGATCTCACTGAAAAGGCGCAGCAGGGCAAGCTCGATCCGGTGATCGGCCGAGACGAGGAGATTCGTCGCTGCATGCAGGTGCTCAGCCGAAGAACCAAGAACAACCCAGTCTTGATCGGCGAACCCGGCGTGGGCAAGACTGCAATCGCCGAGGGAATCGCGCTGCGCATCGTCAACGGTGACTGCCCGGAAGGCATGCGTTCGCAGAGGATCGTCGCGCTCGATGTCGGGCAGTTGCTCGCGGGGGCAAAGTACCGCGGCGAGTTTGAAGAGCGCCTGAAAGCCGTGCTGCGCGAGGTGCAGGCGAGCAAGGGTCAGATCATCCTGTTCATCGATGAGTTGCACACGATCGTGGGGGCGGGCGCGGCCGAGGGCGCGGTGAGCGCGGGCAACCTGCTCAAGCCCGCACTCTCCCGCGGCGAGCTGCGCTGCATCGGCGCGACCACGCTGGATGAGTATCGCAAGCACATCGAGAAAGACCCGGCTTTTGAGCGGCGATTCCAGACGGTCTATGTCGATCAGCCGAGCGTCGAAGAGACGGTGGCGATCCTTCGCGGGCTGAAGCCGCGCTATGAGGCGCACCACGGGGTGAAGATCCTCGACAGCGCGATCCTCGCCGCGGCGACGCTGAGCCACCGCTACATCACCGAGCGATTCCTTCCGGACAAGGCGATCGATCTGATCGACGAGGCCGCGAGTCGCCTGCGGATGGAGAACGACAGCATGCCGACGGAGCTCGATGAGCTTCGGCGGAAGATCATGCAGCTGGAGATCGAGCGCGAGGCGCTGAAGATCGAGGTTTCGGGTACCGCCACGCTCCGCGTGGCGCCTGATGACAAGCCGGCCCACGCGGAGCGTGGGGGTACCCAGAGAGAACTCGACCGCATCAACCGCGAACTCGCCGAACTGCAGGAAAAGAACGGCTCTCTGACGGCCCGGTGGGAGTCGGAGAAGAAGGACCTGGAGGCGGTCAAGACCGTCAAGGGCCAGATCGATGCCAAGCGCACGCAGCTCGAGCAGGCCCAGCGCCGGGGCGATCTGGAGACCGCCGCCCGCATTCAGTACGGCGAGATCCGCGATCTGGAGAAGCGACTCGCCGAAGCGGAGAAGGCGATGAGCGAGCGCCAGGCCAAGGGCGACGCACTGGTCAAGGAAGAAGTCGACGGCGAGCTGGTCGCCGAGATCGTGGGCAAGTGGACGGGCATCCCGGTCAGCCGCATGCTCGAGGGCGAGCGCGAGAAGTTGTTGCGGATGGAAGAGGGATTGAACCGTCGCGTTGTCGGGCAGGACGAGGCGCTGAAAGCGGTGGCCAACGCCGTGCGCCGCGGGCGCAGCGGCTTGGGCGATCCCAATCGCCCGATCGGGTCGTTCCTGTTCCTTGGCCCGACCGGCGTGGGCAAGACCGAGACGTGCAAGGCGCTCGCCGAGTTTCTCTTCGACACCGAAGAGGCGATGGTGCGCGTGGACATGAGCGAGTACATGGAGAAGCACGCCGTGAGCCGGCTCATCGGCGCGCCGCCGGGCTATGTCGGGTATGAAGAGGGTGGCGCGCTCACCGAGGCGGTGCGCAGACGCCCCTACGCCGTGATTCTGCTGGACGAGATCGAGAAGGCGCACCCGGATGTTTTCAACGTGCTGTTGCAGGTGCTCGATGACGGGCGATTGACCGACGGCCAGGGCCGCACGGTTGACTTCAAGAACGCGATCGTGGTGATGACCAGCAACTTCGGCAGCCAGATGCTGCAGGAACTGACGGCCAGCGGTGCCGAGGACTGGGAGATCGACGCGGCGATGCGTGACCTGCTCCGCCGCGGGCCGTCCGGCATGGCCATGGAGGAACTCGGCAAGGCCGCGGGCATGCCGACCAAGGTGCGCGACGCCGTGGTGAAGGCCCAGCAGATGATGGGTGGCGGGGCGGGGGGGACGTTCCTGCGCCCCGAGCTGCTTAACCGCATCGATGAGACGGTCGTTTTCCACCAGCTCAAGCGCGAGGACATCGGCAAGATCGTCGAGATCCAGCTCGGCCGCCTGCGCAAGCGCCTGGGCGAACGCGAGATGACCATCGAACTCACCGCCGAGGCCACGCAGCACATCGCCAACGAGGGCTGGGACCCGGCCTTTGGCGCTCGCCCGCTGAAGCGCACCATCCAGCAGCGCATCGAGAATCCGCTGGCCAGCCGCCTGCTGGCGGGTGAGTTCGGGCCGGGAGACAAGATCCGCTGCGACTATCAGCGCGGCGGGTTTGTGTTCGAGAAGGCATAGAGCCCCGAACAGCACGACGGACGCGTGCGTACCACTGTGGATGCTCAAACGGCCCAGCGCCTCAGGAACCGCGCCGAGTCTCTCACCGCAGCGCAAGCGACGCTGGCCGCTGGTTGCGCTCCTGAGCTGGTGTGCCGCTGGCGGTGCAATCGTGCATGTTCTGCTCGCGCTCCTGTGGCGTGATGATCTGGCCGAGGCGTCGGGGGCGATGTTGGTTGGGCACTATTTCGCGTTCATGGCGCGCGTGTTCCTGTTTCATGCAGGCGTTGCGATGCTGCTGGTGATCGCGTTCGCGATGCTGACGCGGCGCGTGCGGCTGGGCATCGTGGCGGCGATGCCTGCGCTGGTCGTGGGCGTGCCGCTGGCGCCATCGCTCTTGCAAGGGAGTGCGCCGCCACCTGCGCAAGCCGCATCATCAGATGAACTCTGCATTCTCTCGATCAACACGATGTACGGCCAGGCCGACCCCGACGGTGTTGATCGTCTGGTCAAGGTCCATCGACCCGATGTGATCGTGATCCAGGAGTGGACGATGGCCGCGCGGCGGTCGTATCTGCCCGTGCTTGAGGGCGAATATCCGCACCTCTCTGAAGTGGTGCGCGAAGATGCGTTCGGGCAAGCTGTGCTGTCGCGTCGCGCCTTCACCGAGCCGCCACGGCTGTATCCGCCGCTCGCCAACATGCGCGAGCCGCAGATCACCGCCGGCGTTCTGGTCGCCGGGCGCCCCATGCGCGTGACCAACACGCACCTGCTGCCACCGATCGGCCTGCGCTACTTCGCCGATCAGCGCGCTGGGGCGCGATCACTCGCGGCGTGGGCGCGATCATCGGATGCGAGCCGCCCGCACGTTCTCATCGGCGACTTCAACGCGCCGCCGGGCACGGCAATCCTGAATGCCTTCGTCGGCGATGGATGGTCCGAGGCGCACGACACCACCGGATTCGCTCGCGGCAGCACCTGGCCGAGCGTCGGCGTGCTCCGCCACTTGCCCGGCATCCGCCTCGACAACGCCGTGATCGGCCCAGGGGTGATCGTGACCGATGCACGCGTGTGCGAGTCGATCGGCTCGGATCATCGCCCGATTGTGGTCCGAGTGCGATGGGCCGAGTGACCCTCGTGCCCTTCATCACACGCACCCCGTGAACCACGCGTTCAGGAACGCAAACACGTCCTGGATCTCGATCGTGCCCGAGCCGTCGAAGTCCGCCGCCGGCGAGCTCGCAAAGAACAGGTTCAGATAGTCAAAGATGTCCTGTGTCGAAAGCTCCGCGTCGGAGTTGACATCCGGTCGGCACCGCGCACCCAGCCGAACGCGATCAAAGCTCGTGGGGCACAAGCTACCAGCGTTGTTCGCGCTGTACAACCCCAGATAGCTCCCCACAAAGCCCGTCGCGGCAAAGGTCTCGCTAAGCGGCACCCAGTTGAACCCATCCAGCGAGTACCACGGCCGCGCGGCATTGGCGTTCACGCGCTCCATCCGCAGATAGATCGGCAGCGTGACACTCGGCAGGATCTGCTGGAATCCCGATCCCCCGAAGCTCCCGCTGCGGTTGATGAGCACAAGCTGACGATCCGAAGTGACGAGCAGAGCAACCTGCGCCGATTGTCCGATGAGCTGCTGGCGATACATGACGCCCGCGTTGCCGGTGTTCCCGCAGGGGATGTCGGTGATGCGTGCCTGCACCTCAACATTGCTGAACGCGGTGAGCTGCTGATAGACATAGTGCAGTCCGTCAAAGAACCCGCCGGGACCGCCGCCGGAGCCGAAGACCGTGAACGAGCGCCCGCCATCGGGCGTCGTTGCATAACCAATCGCGTTAGCGCCGCCAACGTCATCGTTGTCCCAGGGCGGCGGCAGCGGGGTCACGACCAGGATCGACACATCATCCGTCGTCGTGTTCACGCCGTCGGACGCCGACAGGCGAAGCACATACGTCCCATTCACCGGGAACGCGGCGTTCGCCGTCGGGCTGCCGGGCGGCGAGAAGACCACCGCGTTCGACGGCCCGCTGACGACCGACCACGAAACACTCAGCGGCACAGTGCCCGGGGGCGTCGGCTGCCCATCGTCGGCGACCTCGCCGCGCATCGCAATCGCAAAGCTCGGCGTCTGCACCACGTTGTCCGGCCCGGCGTTCACGGCCGGGGCATAGTTCGTGAATCCGAGTCCGCCAAAGTACAGGTCCATCGCCTCGCCATGTCCGACGCGGCGATTGAACAGCCGTAGATCATCCAATAGGCCCGTGTACGTTCGACCCGCCGAGTTCGGCCTGCCCAATCGCAGGAACGCCGAGATCGGGAAGCTGTTGAACGTCGTCCGCGCCCAAGACACGCGTCGCCCATCGACGAACATCTCGCTATATCCCTCGCCCGAGCCATCAGGCGCCGGAGCGGCCCGATCCCAGCTCACCACGATGTGGTGCCATTGACCGTCATTGAGCGCGCGGTTGGAAGAAAGTGCCAGGTCGTTGCTGCCGCCCTCGATGAAGAAGTTGACGTTGCCGCCCGAAACAAAGTTCAGGTGCATCTCGTTCTGCGTTCCCCCGCCGTTGGCGTTGGTGTCGGTGGTGTCGGTGCCATAGAGGATCATGCCCAGGTCGGTGTAGTTGAACGACGAGTTGATCCAGAGCGAGACCGCGCCCTGTTCGGTGGTGAGCGCGGGCGAGCCGGCGCTGGTGGTGATGGTGCCCGCCGACCCACTGTTCAGTGCGAGCGCGTTGCCAAAGCGACCGGGGACAAACGCCGCGGTGCCGACGAGCGTTACCGGTCTTGGCGGTGCGCCAAGCGCATCTGCCGCGGAAAGCCCGCCGGATTCTTCGAACAGGTAGCGATTGCTCGCCGCTGAATACGCCGGCGGATTCGGGTTCGGAATGCGTCCGGAGTACATCCCGAGCGTGGCGCCGCGGAAGAACCCGACGCGACCATTCGTCTCGGTGTCGTGCAATCGACGCTTCACGCCGCCGATCTCGTGCTCGATCACGCCGGTGTGATCGGTGCCAAAGACAAACGATGATTCGCCGATGACCACCGACAGCTCCGAGTCCACCGCGCGGAACATCGGCTGCTGCAGCGGAAGCGTGTCCACCGGATACACCAGCGTGCCCAGCACCTCGGTGCGACCGGGATTCGCGGCACCCGGTCCCGCCGCAAAGGTCTCGACCGCCGAGCCCGGTTTTTCGGTCTTGATGCCCAGAATCCAGCACGTGCCGCCGGTGTTGGTGATCTTGACGCCCTCGTTCTCCGGGTTGGCTTGTCGGAAGTACGCCGTCTGTCCCGGGCCGACGCGCCAGTCGTTGAACGTCAGATCCTCGGCGAAGACCGTGCCCGGACCGCTGCCGCGATACGCCCGCCCGAACTGTGCGGTGCGCACCACGAGCGTTCGATTGGTCGCCGAGTGCTCGAACCAGTGGAAGTTCTCGGTGATCGCCCCCAGCGTGTTGTCGCTGAAGCGTTCAACAACGACAACTGGTTCCGGACTTGCCCCGACGATGAACACGCCCGTGCCAGAGGTGCGCAGAGGATCGATCGCGGCGAGCGTTGACTCCATGCCCATCACGCGACGCACGTTGCCGCGCAGGACCACGCCTTGAGCAAGGTTGTACGAGCCCGCCGGAAAGTAGATCGTCGTCGCCCCGGAATCGATCGCCGCCTGAATCCCCGCCGAGTCATCCAGATTGTCGTTGGCCACGGCCCCAAAGCTCGTCACGCTCGCCCACGTCGCCGGCGCGTCCCACGCCACCTCGGGCGTATCCAGCACCGGCAGATTCAACGAGAACGGCTGAGCGCCGTTCGCGCCCCCGCCCGGCTCCGACCACAGCGACAGCGGCCGCGGCATCACGTACTCGCCCGGAATGCTCGCCCCCGGCACCGGCACGCCGTCGTCGCGCAGCGCCGCGGCAAAGCCCGTTGTCTGGATGTTCCGCAGATACACGCCCGACCCGCGCAGGTCCATCGCCGGGATCGCGCTCGCCGCGCCGATGCCGGTGAGGTTCGCGTCAAGGATCGTCAGCACCGCCCAGGCAAAGTTGTTCTGCGTGTTCAGGTCCTGCTGGATCACCGGCACAGAGCCGACGGTGGTGAGCCCGCGGATGCTGGCGATGTTCCAGATGTTGCGGATGCCGACGACGCGCTGGTTCGTCAGCGTGAGATTCTCAAACACGATGCCGTATTCGGTGCCGCCAAAGCTCACGCCGGCGTCGAAGCCCTCGATGGAGACATTGCGGACCATCCCCGGCCCCTTGTCCGATCCGTTGAAATCCAGCCCGATCACGCCGATGCGATCGGGATCGCTCGATCGGATGGTGATGTTGCGCATCGAGCCCTGGTTGTTCGGGTGAAACTTCACGCCGTGCGCGCCGGGGTTGCCGATCCCGCTGTCGATGGTGAGATCGAAGATGCTCACTCTGAACTCGTTGGCGCTGAAGCCCGTATCCAGCCGCGTGCTCAGCACGTGGCGAGGAGCGGCGGAGTTCTGAAAGTTCGCCGCATTGTCGCTGAGTCGAATGATCGCGCCCGCGCGGCTCTGCCCCTGCAGCGTGATGCGCGAAGTCGGAAACGCTACCGTCCCCGTCACGCGATACACGCCATCGGGAATGTACACCGTCTTCGAGCTCGCGCCATTCGGGCGAGGCGCGTTCAGCGCGGCGTTGATCGAGGCAGTATCGTCGGCCACCCCATCGCCCACCGCGCCAAAGTCGCGCACGTTGATCACGCCCGCGTTCGCCGGAAACGTGATCGACTGGGCCCACACAGGCGACGCGATCGTGAGCACGCACGCAGAGCCGGCCATCGCGGCGGTCATCAGACGCAGTACGGACGCGAGCGTTTTCATGGTGCGGCCTCAGATTCGAGACGACTCTGTGCGAAAACCCCTGGGTTTTCGCAATCGTTCTGCGGTTCGCCCTGCCGTTGGCACCGGATGCCAAATCAAAGGTTTGATTCGAGGATTCACCGTGCGATGGCCAGCCAGGGCCGTCTTTGCGCAATCTCAATCGACATCGGTCGGAGTTTGCCATCCGAATCGCGCCCGTTGCGCGGTACGCTGCTGGCCATGAACGCAAACAAGCCCGAGGCAATCGAGCCCCAACCTCACGCCGTCACACGCCGAATCGCCCTGAAGCTCTCGGCACTCACCCTCGGCACACTCGCGCTCGGGCCCGCACTCACGCGCGTCGCCCACGCCAATCAACCCGCCACGACGACCACCACTCCGCCAGCACGCACGCGCCTCCTCCGCCTGGCCCACCTCACCGACACCCACATCCAGCCCGAAAAAGGCGCGTTCGACGGCGTCGCCATGTGCCTCCGCCACGCCCAGAGTCAAGCCGACAAGCCGCAACTCATCGTCACCGGCGGCGACCTCATCATGGACGGCTTCGAACAACCCCACGAGCGCACCAAGGCGCAATGGGAACTCTGGACCAAAGTCCTCAAAGACGAGTGTTCTCTCCCCATCGTCCACACCCTCGGCAACCACGACATCTGGGGCTGGAACAAATCCAAGAGCAAGACCACCGGCACAGAGACCGGCTGGGGCAAGAAGTGGGCCTGCGAGATGGTCGCGCGCGATCACCCGTATGCCGTACATGAAGTCGCCGGCGCTCGGCTGATCATCCTCGACAGCACCCACCCCGACCCGAAAGACCCAAACGGCTACATCGCCCAGCTCGATCCAGAGCAGATGGACTGGTTCCAGCGCACGCTCAAAGACACCCCTGCGCAGACTCCCGTCATCGTCGTCAGCCACATTCCGATCGTCACCGCCACCGGCTTCACGGCTGGCAAGCCCGAGACGCGCACCAAGGACCACACCATCCCGCTGGGCTGGATGCACGCCGATTCGCCCGTGATCATGAATCTGTTCAACAAGCACCGCAACGTCAAGGCCTGCCTCAGCGGCCACATGCACGAACTCGATCGTGTCGAACTCGGCGGCGTGACCTATCTCTGCAACGGTGCCGTCAGCGGCAGCTGGTGGAACGGCAAACGCGGCGACATGCCCGAGGGCTACGCGCTGGTCGATCTCTTCAGTGATGGCAGCGTTGAACGGCAGTACGTGCCATATGGGTGGACGGCGCGCGCTTGAAAGAGCGACTGCACCACGGTCCGTGAAGCCGGCATTCCCACCCCGAAAGCGTTCGGATAAAGTTCGTGGTGGCGTTGCATTGTCCATTCTAGCTAGATAAGCTAGAATATGCTTTGTAAGCGTTCTGAAAGGTGGCCCTATGATCTGGAACCTTGCCGAAGCCAAGAACCGTCTCAGCGAAGTTCTCGACCGAGCGCGCAAGATCGGGCCTCAGACGATTCGTCGCCGTGGCGACACCTTTGTGCTCATGCCTTTTGAGCTCTACGAGCAGCTGTCGGGCAAAAAACCGACGTTCAGCGCGTTTCTTCTCAACGGCCCGCGTGTGGACGAACTTGTGCCCATGCCCCGAGCCGACGCCCCGATGCGTGACCCGCAGCTATGAGATTGCTGCTCGATACCAACGTCGTCTCCGAGGCACGCCGCGTTTCGCCGGATCCGCGCGTCCAGGCCCGCATCAGTGCGCTGAACGATGAAGACACCTTTGTCAGCGTCATCACCGTTGGCGAGCTCGCGTATGGGATTCAGCGTTTGGCCGCCGGTCAGAAGCGTCGTAAACTGGAGGAGTGGCTCGCAACTCTTCAGTCCATGTTCGCATCGCGTGTTCTTGCGGTCGACGTGGAGACCGCGCTGATCTGGGGTGAGATCGTGGCATCGGCCGAGGGCAAGGGCCGCCCGCTGCGCCCGCAAGATGGTCTCATCGCCGCAACCGCGATTCGTCACGGCTTGCATCTCTGGACACGAAATGTCCGCGACTTTGAGGCCACGGGCGTGCTGGTTTCCAGTCCTTGGGACCCCTGATCGCCAACACGAGAGCATCGCACGGCCCCCGTGCATTCCGACCGTACACTCCCGGAGCGTTTCCTTGGGTCTTCCCGCCGACGGAGTTCCGCCCCGCGATGCCACGATCTCGTTCCGCACCCACCGCCGGCACCATCGCGCGCAACGGCAAGCGCGTCGCCGCCGATTCCGCCGAGGTTGACGTGGTCTCCCCGGGCTCCTCAACCACCAAGGTCAAAGCTGGCGACACCCTTACGTACGTTCACTCTGTAACACGCGTGAAGGCCACCGTCCACGTCGGCGATTGCCGCGACGCGCTGCGCGACCCTGTCAAAATCCCCCCGGGAACCTTCGATCTGATCTTCGCCGACCCGCCCTTCAACTGGAACCGCGGGTATGACAAGTGGAACGACGCCCTGCACGTCGACGAATATCTGGATTTCACCTTTGAGTGGCTGGAGCTCTGCGTCGCCGCCCTTCGGCCAGGCGGCTCGCTCTGGGTGAACATCCCCGATGACTGGGCCGCCGAGATCGTCTGTTTTCTCAAAGGTCGCAAGGTCTCCGACACCCGATCGATCGGGCCCGGAACGCTCGCCATGCGCAACTGGTGCGTCTGGCACTACCGCTTCGGCCAGAACACCACCGAGCGCTTCATCAACTCAAAGGTCCACGCGCTCTACTTCATCAAGGGCGGCGGCCAGCACCACTGGGACCCCACGGACGTCCTCGAACTCTCCGACCGCGCCGCGGTCTATGGCGACCCGCGCACGCTAAGCAAAAAAGACGGCATGCCCCCGAGCATGCGCGTGCCCATGGACGTCTGGTATGGCAAGTTCTGGGGCCGCGTGCAGGGCAACAGCAAAGAACGCCGCCACTATCACGACAACCAGCTCCCCGAGGTCTATCTCGAACGCGTCATCAGCGCGTGCAGCAAGCCGGGCGACCTCGTCCTCGACCCGTTCCTCGGCTCCGGCACCACTGGCGTTGTCGCCCACGCGCTCAACCGTCGCTTCGTCGGCTGCGAGTTCAGCCCCGTCAACGCCCAGCATGCCCTCGACCGCATCAAGGAAGGCCCGATCCGTCCTATGGGCAAGGCCAGGGGCCTGAGCTCGGCGATCTTTCCCGAGCGCAAGCCGCAGAAATCCAGCAAGACCTTTCCGGATGATCGCTGAGAGCCACCACCGCCGGGTTCAGAAAGCCTGACAAAATCCGATCGGGCGAACTCAGAAGCGTGGTCCGAGAAGTTTTTGCTTGCATCAACCACCAGTTCTGGGTAGATTTTGACTTCAGTCCGAGAACTCTCCCCTCGGATGATTTTGGAGCAGAGTAGAAACGGTTCACCCCGCACCGGTGTTGCGGGGCGTGCACGCGTTGGGTCTCTCTCTCGAAGGTGGTTTCCCATGGTCCGTTCTTTGTTGCTCTCGGCGGCCGCCGCTGGCGCGTTTGCTTCGTCGTCGTTCGGGCTTGTGGTCATCGGCACCGATCCAAGCGGGCTCGCTGCCCGGGCCGAGTTCACGCTGATCAACTCCACGACTCTTGAGGTCAAACTCCAGAACGTCTCCACCGGCGTGCCGACGGGCTTTTCAAACTCCGACCAGATTCTGACCGGAGTCTCATGGGCATTCCCGGCCGGGCAAGAGATCACCGGTGGTTCGGTCGTCATCGGTGCCGGGAGCAAGTCGGAGAACTTCTCCTCCGGTGCCTACTTTGCCGGGGATTCTGTCAGTGGGGAGTGGGGCTTTGGGAATGCGTCCCAATCCGGCCTGTTCCCCAACTTCATCACCACCCTGCAGGCCGGTAGCACGCCCTTCGGCGGCCCGAACCTCGACGGCCCGTCCAATCTCAACGGCCCCCAAGGCGGACTCGTTCCAGCCACCCCAATCGTCGCCCTCGGCGGCCTCGGTGCCATCTCTGATGACATCCGTGCCACACTCACTCTCTCGGCACCGCTCACCAATCTCAACTTCCTCGATGACAAGTTTGTCCGCTTCGAGTTCGGCTCCGACGCCGCGTTTATCACCGTGCCCACCCCAACCGGCGCGATCGGCATTCTGTGTGTTTCCGGGTTTATCATGGGTCGCCGTCGGCGGTGATCATCAAAATCTGAGATCAACCCTTGTTGTGGGGGGTTCTGTCGCCTATGCTGTTTATGCGCGTCGTAGCTCTCACTCCGGCCGCTTATTCCGAGTTTTCTGGCCAATCATGGCCGCCTTCACTTCTTTAGGGGAGATTTTCATGTCTGCTCGCGCTGGGCTTGTCGGATTGCTTGCCCTTGTCTCCATGGCTTCGGTCTCGCAGGGCGTGACCTTTTTCGGGTCCGCTGCCGGCGGGCTCTCCGCTGAGGCCGAGTTCACCCTCGAAAACGCGACCACCCTCAAGGTCCGTCTGCGCAACACCTCCACCGGCGTGCCCTCTGGCTTCAGCAGCTCTGACCAGCTCCTGACCAGCGTCGCTTGGGATTTCGGCGCTCCCGGCTCCAACGCCCTTGATGTCACGATCATCGGCGGCACCGTCCTCATCGGACCCACCAGCCAGGCGCTCAACTTTTCCGCTGGTGCGTTCGGCGCCAACGCCAACGTCAGCGGCGAGTGGGGCTACGGCAACTCCGCTCAGTCCGGGCTTCTCACCAACTTCATCACTGCCCTTCAGGCCGGTTCCACGGCGTTCAGCGCCACCAACCTCGACGGCCCGTCGAATCTCGACGGCCCCCAGGGCGGGCTGGTCTCCAGCAACATGCCCGTCTCCCTCGGCGGGCTCGGCGCGATCCGCAACGAGATCGTCGCCACGCTCACGCTTTCTGGCCCGATCTCCAACCTCAGCTTCCTGAACTCCAACCTCGTCCGCTTCGAGTTCGGCTCCGACAAGGCCTTCATCACCGTGCCCGCGCCCAGCGCGCTGGCCATGCTCGCGCCGGTGGCCCTGCTGGGCCGCCGTCGTCGCCGCTGAAAAGCACGGTTCTGATACCGTCCAGATGGTTGCACCCGCCGATGGCCCTTGGGCCGTCGGCGGGTGTGTTTTTGGTGCGCTACAGTCGGTCATGTCCGTGAGCACCCGATCCAAACGCAGCGACAAACGTCGCAGCAAACGCGCCTGAGCCGTCGCCAACGCGACCCCTCTTTCGCACAAACCGATCGTTGTCGCTCGCTTTCCCATCGAACCGATAAAGCCGTCACGCACGCGAAAGCCCATCGCGCCGCGTCACGCCAGGACCACCGCACCATGACCACTCGCCAGAATCGTCTCGAACTCTCCGGCTGCTTCACCGCGATCACCACGCCCTTCTCCCCCGACGGCTCGCGCATCGACTTCGCGGCCCTCGCCCGCCAGATCGATCGCCAGGCCGATGGCGGCGTCAGCGGGATCGTGGTCAGCGGCACCACCGGCGAATCGCCCACGCTGGAGCATGATGAATACCAGCAACTCGTCGCCGAAGCGGTCAAGCTGGGGCACGCCCGCGATCTGCTTGTCATCGCCGGCGCGGGCAGCAACAGCACGCGCCACGCGATCGCGCTGCAGACCCTCGCCCATCGACTCGGCGCCGACGCCACGCTGAGCGTCAATCCCTATTACAACAAGCCGACGCAGGATGGCCTGTTTCGGCACTACACCGCGATCGCCGACAGTTGCCCGATCCCGACGATCCTGTACAACGTGCCCGGGCGCAGCGCGGGCGGCCTGACGCTCGACACCATCCGCACACTCAGCAGGCATCCGAACATCGTCGCGATCAAGGACGCCGCTGGCAACGTCGACTTCACCAGCGAGACGTGCGCCGCCTGCCCGAACCTCACCGTGCTCTCGGGCGATGATCCTCTGACGCTCCCGATGATGAGCGTCGGAGCCGCCGGCGTGGTCTCGGTGGTCAGCAACGTGGTCCCGGATCGCGTGAGCGCGATGTGTGCCGCAGAGCTCGAGGGTCGCCACGACGAAGCCCTGTCGATCCATCGCGAACTGGCGGCGATCAGCAAGGCGATGTTCCTCGAGACCAACCCCATCCCGGTGAAGGGCGCGCTGAAGCTGCTGGGTGTCGACAGCGGCGCGATGCGCCTGCCCATGACCTCCGCCACGCCAGCCACACTCGAAAAGCTCAAGACGCTCATGGGGGCGATGGAAGTGGTCGGCTGACGCGATCGATGGTCTTGGGTGGCCCGCTCGTCCCGAGCGGGCCTTGCGTTCTCGCTGATCCACGCTGGGGACCAGCGTTCCACCCTGGTACGAACGCGCTCACCCATCCAACCTGAACACCACCAGCGTCTGATCATCGGCCCGATTCGACGATCCGCGGAACTCCACCAGCGCCCGATCCAGAGCGTTCACCACATCTCGCGGCCCTGGCCCCGCACTCGCGATCGCGCGATCCAAGCCGTCCACTCCGATCTGTTCTCCAGCCGGATTCTCGGCCTCGCTCGCACCATCGGTGTACAACACCACCGTGTCGCCCGCAGAGAGCGCGGCCCGGGTCGGCTTCAGCACAAACGCGCCCGGATCGGCGACGATGCCCATCGGCGGGCCGGCCTCGGAATCCAGCGGGCGCACGAGCCCCGTCGCCGAGCGCACGCGCGGAATCGGATGCCCGGCCCGCACGAACTCAAACTCTCGTGTGCCCGCATTCAATACGCCGTACACCGCCGTGACATGACCGCCCTCGATGCTCGAGCTCGCGAGTCGCTGATTCGCCCACTGCATGAGCTGAGCAGGCGATCCCCACAGCTCCGGCCGTGCGTGCAGGATGGCGTGCAGCATCGCCATCACCGTCGCCGCGGCGGGTCCGTGCCCGCTGACGTCGGCGATGAACACTCCGATTGATCCCGCCCCGGTCGCAAGAAAGTCGTAGTAATCGCCCCCCGCCTGCCCGCTGGGCAGATAGCTCGTGGCAAAGCTCACGCCAGCGACGCTCGGCTCACCGACAGGCAAGAGAGCTCGCTGCACGCGCGCCACCTCGTCGAACTGGGCCTTGAGCTTCTCGCTGAGCGCGGTGTTCTGCTCCAGAGCTTCCATGTGCCGCGTGAGCGCGCCGAAGAGGTTGCCGATCAGCACCTCTTCTTCCAGGTCTTCTTGTCCGTAGCCACGCGGGTCGCGGCGAAACAGGAACCACCAGCTCACCGCGCGTCCCTCATCCAGCACGGGGATTGCCATGCACGACCCCATGCCCACAATCGCGTCACCCAGCACCGGGTCGATTCCGGTGGCGAGTTCGTGAGCGATCCGCGGCTCATCGCGAGCGCCGCGCGGGCCGGGCTGGGGGAGCAGCGCGCCGATGATGCCGCCGGTGCGAACGGGCGAGCGATCCCAGCCCGCCGCGCCGTCGGTCTGGATCAGCGGCTTGGCCCGATCGGCTCGCTCGACGCGCCCGATGCGATAGCTCCCGATGGCAAGCCCGCGCACCGAGACGCTCACAAACGCGTCGATCGGACGCACCTTTCGGATGCGTGCCGCATACGCGCGAATCGCCTCATCCGGCCCGTCCGCCCGGCTCACATCTTCGAGCATCTCCATCAGGATGGCGATGCGCAGGCTTCGGCTGGTGTCGATCCACTTCACGGGCCAAGAGTAGGAAGTGACGGAGTAACGAAGTGGCGAACGAACCAAGTGACGAAGCAGGAAGGGCCGCCCCGTTGCAACTCAGCCACTTTGTCACTCCGTTACTTCGTCACGGCCCCGCCCCTACTCCCCGCACTCCCCTTCGATCCGCGCTCGCCGTGCGTCGGCTTCGCTCAGCAGTTGACGCATCTCATTTCGGATCGCCAATCGGCGCGCCTCTTCGGGGATCAGTTCCAGGTTGACGCGCACGTTCCACCACCCGCTGCGCGCTCCCGCGTCGGCGAGAACCGCGGCGATGGCCAGGTCGCTCCGCAGATGCCGATTCGTGATCGGCGCCAGTGATTCGAGCAGGCGCAGCAGGTCGGCGCACGCCCCGGCCACGGCGCGCGGCGCGGTCACCGCCGCCTCGACGGCGCTGGTCCACTCGCGAACGCGACGCTCGTCGTTCTCCGGCAGCTTCATCAGTGCGTTCATGTGCTCATACGCCAGCGCGTCTTCCCGCGCCAGCTCCAGCAGCATGTCCGAGGTGCGAGCCAGCAACTGGCCGGCACGTTCCAGCGCGGGCTGGTGCTCGGCGAGCGACTTCTTGCCGACGGAATAGGCGACGACCATCCGGCCGAGTGCCGCGGCGAGCGCGCCGGTGATCGACGCGACCGCTCCGCCACCGGGTGCGGGGGTCTTCGACCCGACCTCTTCCAGAAACGTGCCGACGCTCATCTCTCGCAACGGCTTCATGGCGATGAGTCTACCGCGGTGCCGACCGGGATCGATCGGGCGATGAGCAATTCCGGATGAAACCGGCGAACCCCTGACGGAGGGTCTTGTTGCAGGCATCTGTGAAGATGATTGCGAGCCGATTCCGGCCGCGGGGTTCGAGCGATGGGGAGTTTGGGGCAAGTCCGGCATGCCGGGGTGGTGGGGCTCGGAGATCGCCCATGGCTCTCACTCGTGCTTCATCGCGTCGTCACGGTTCGATGGTCCTTGTGTGTGTTCTCGTCGCGATCGGCGGGACATCGGTCTCGCTCGCGTATGCCGACGAGCTCGCGGCCAAAGCCGTTGTCGCCAAGACCCCCTCTTCGGGGCAGAAGAGCGCACAATCGCGCATCGATGCCTATATCCGCGTGCTTGGGTTCGATGCCGAGCAAGGCGCGGCGGCGCGAGATCTGCACCAGTCGATGACGGCGGAACTGGCTCGCCAGAGCAAGAAGACCCGCGAGGCGATCGCCGAGGCGGGCGAAGATCGGCGTGCCGGCGACATCGCGTCGTCGGAGCGACGGATGGACGAAGCGATTCGGGCCTCACGCCAGAACAGCAAGAAGGTGACCCAGCAGTTTCTCGACGACCTCAAGGCGATCTTGCGTCCGGATCAGGCCGCAAGCTGGCAGACACTTGAGCAGTACCGGCGTCGCGAGCTCCATCTCCGCGGCGGAACCGTCGGGGGGGCGGGCGTGGATCTCTTCCGGATCGTGGACCAACTGAATCTTACGGGCGAACCCGCGTCCAAGGCCGCCCTCTCGCTCGATGAGTATGCGCTCGATATCGACCGGGTGCTGCGCGACCGCGAGCGCGTCGCGGCCGAGGACGAGAAGGCCTTCGAAGGCGTCTTGCATCTGGACGAGAAGAAGATGCGAGAACGATTCGACCGCGACCGCGCGATCGATCTCAGAGTGCGCGAGGTGAATCTCAAGCACCTGCGGCGGCTTGCCAGCGTGCTCCCGGAGGACCTCGCCAGAAAGCTGGACGATCAGTTTCAGCTCAAGGGCTATCGCCAGGCCTATCGCAAGACGGCCCTCAACCACACGCTGGCCAAAGCCAAGGAACTTCCGGGTCTGAGTCCTGAACAGAAGCAGAAAGTTGATGCGCTCGCCGCCCGGCATGCGTCGCAATCGCGGGCCGCGAGCGATCGACTGGCCGCGGCGATCCGCGCGGCGGAGGACGCTGGCAAGTTCGCTGCCGAGCCGATGGTGATGGTCGATGTCGGAGCGGGGTTTCTGGGCGACAAGGACGCAGACGACGCCGTTCGCGACGCGCGACTTGCCCGGCGCGAAGTCGATCGCGCCGTGCGCGATGAACTGGCTGGCATTCTGACGCCCGAACAGCTCGCGGCGATCCCCAAGCCCAATCCAGGAAGTGGAGTTGGCCAGCGCATCGAGGTGCACAGCAACGGTGCCGATGAGATGGTCTTTATCTCTGACATGGATGAAGAAGACCTGCCTCCGCCGGAGCTTGGTGGCGGCGTGATGGTGCGGACCGTTGAGGTGCGAACAGGACAGCCGACGACGGCGCCGGACTCGGAAAAGTCTGGGGAACAGCCGGCGAAAAAGGACTGACGTTGCTCCACAGTCATCTCGGCACCGTTGGCCTTTCCCGATCAAGGAAACAGTCGGGGTCTGGTGATTCTGTGCCCCGGCGTTTGAGGTCGCAGTGGTGATGCCGCGCATCGATCGCTCGTCGGTCACGACGGCCATTGATCGGGATCATCCTGGATTTTCGGGGTTTGCCGCTGGGGAAGTCGCTCGACGAACCGTGTAACGGCCGCATGAATCGCGCTGATTCGTGATCGTTCAGCGCGGGCGCGCTTGTCGGCGCGGCCGTCGGGTTTAAACTCTCCGTGTTGATCGCGCAGCGGGTGCAGGCCATTGCTTCGCGAACAGGTGATCCGGTTTGGAAGGCGTCAGGTTGAGCCGGGGGCGTGGAGCGTTGGTGTGAAAGCGGTTATGGAGAAGCCCCAAGACAGCTCGCCGCGGATGCTGGGGCTTGATCTGGTGCGCGGTGTGGCGGCGATCGGGGTGATCTGGGTCCACGTCGGGCGCTCGCCGGAGTGGGCGAGCTTGAACCTCTCGGCGCTCGGTGCGGCGGGCACGGCATATCTGAACATTCTCGCTGGTTTCTTCACGATCATCGCGCTGCAGAAGTTTCTGGCCAAGGGTCAGACGAGCGGGCGATTTCTGCGGCATCGGTTCTGGCGGATCGGTGCGCCGTTTGTCGTGTGGTCGGGCGTCTATCTGGCGGCGCGCGGGGTGAACTATCTGGTCTTTGGCAAGGTGACGGGGTTTGAGTGGGACTGGACGGTGCTGTTCTACGGCACGATCTATCACCTCTGGTTCTTGCCGTATCTCATCATGGCCACGGTGGTGACTTTTCCGATGATCTACCTCGGGCTGAAGCGCCCGCAGGTGCTGATCCCGATGGCGGCGTTGATGATGATGCTCGCCGCGTCGATCATTCTTCTGCCGCCCATACCGCTGCCCGAGGATCACACGGATCCATTCCGCATCGCGGGAATCGTGATCGGGCGATTGCCGGGTTTTCTGCTCGGACTTGGGTTCGGCATGTTGTGGACGGCGGGATATCGCCCGCGCGTGGGCAAGCAGACGGCCCTCGTGTGCCTGATCGTGGCGGCGGTCGCGGTGTGGCTGACGGTGGCGAGTGAGCTGCCGCAACTGCTCTTGAATCGCGTGGCGGGCGTGTGCGGGTTGATCGCGGCGTTTGCGCCATGGCGCGGCGTGATCGCGCAGCGGCTGGCGAGCATGGGCGCGCTGGGCTTTGGCGTGTATCTCAGCCACGTGCTGTTTGTCGAACTCGCGGTGGCGGTGATGCGACGGATCCGGGTTGAGCCGAGCATCACGACGGATCTCATCGCGCTGAGCTTTGTGGTGCTGGCCAGCTTCGGGCTGTCGCACGCGATCCGGAATGTGCGGGCGCTGCGATGGCTGATTCCGTGATCGGATATCGGCGAGCCGCGATCAGCCGGAATGACCCTCGAACATCGCGCGGAGTTTCTTCTTCTCGTGGCGGATGATCTCGCCGGTGGCCAGATACACGACATCCTCGGCGATGTTGGTCACCAGATCACCCACGCGCTCCAGCTCGCGCCCGACGCGGAAGATCAGGAGCCCCGCGGCGTGGGCGTCGGAGTTGGTCTGCATGAACTGCAGCGTCTCATCGAACAACTGTCGATTCAGGCGGTCGATGAGCTTGTCATCCACCACCACCATCTTGGCCGCGTCGGCGTCTTCATCCAGCAACGCGCGAAGCACGCGATGGCACGCCATGGGCACGCGCTGGCCGAGCTCGGTGAGCGAGGTTGGCCACGCCACGCTGTTCTGGTCGGCCAGCTTGTACACGATCTTGGCGATCGAGCAGGCATGGTCGCCGATGCGCTCGACGTCGGCATTGACCTTGAGCACGAACGCCAGCAGGCGGAAATCGCGGGCGACGGGGCTCTGCAGGGCCATGAGCCGGAACACTTCTTCCTCGATGGCGACTTCTTCCTTGTCGATGCGCTCATCGCGCTTCAGGATCTCGCCGGCGGCGGTGGTGTCGAGTTCCCAGAGGGCAGCCAGGGCGGCCTCGACCATGCCGACGGCGCTGGTGGCCTCATCGACAAGGCGACGTTTGACGGCGGCGATCTCTCGGACGAGCGTGGGTTGCAGGCCGCCGGGGCGCACGATGTCATCGCGTCGAACAGGATCGGTCATGGCGGCTGCGTCGCTTCCTTTGGGGCGGGTGGGTGTGGGGGGGGCACAATCCGCATGATGGCCCACCAAAACCGCCCGACCTGAACGCTTGATCCTAACATAGAAACGACGCCGGAGCATGGCCCAGGGGTCTTTCCAGCGCAAAACCACGTCCCGGGTGGGCCAAGAGCACGCTTTGGGCGGCGGCGTTGGGGGGGTATGCTGAGAGTCCGATGCCCGACGAACGCTCATCGCCACACGCCGCGGAACCCGACCCGGGGCTGCGCGCTCGGTTGAAACATCTGGCCTTCCGCATGATGAGACCGGGGCTCTTGCCGGTGCACGGTCGGTTAGACGCAATTGAACAGGAGCTGCGCGGCGAGGTGCGGGCGGTCGCCGATCGGCTCGACATGCTCCAGGACGACCAGCGGAAGTACGACAGCGAGCTGGAGTACTGGCGCTGGCTGATCAAACGCGGCGGCGCGGAAAAGGACTTCGGGCGTTCCTTCGAGGAGACCTTCGGGCATTGGACCCGCCAGCGCATGATCAAGCTCGGCGTCTTTCTCGGGCTGCCGAGGGTGGGCGAGCCGGGGGACATTGACGACTGGGCGAAAGAGCGCAGCGTGATCGAGATTGGCGCCGGGCCATATCCGTCGATCGCGTCGGTGCGGCGCGGGTGGTTGCGGTCGGTCGCCGTGGATCCGATCGCGCGCGGGTATGTTGAAGAGGGCTTGATCGCTGGTGCGGCTCGGGCGGTGGTGTACATCGAGGCGCCGGGCGAGCGGATTCCGCTGCCGGCGAACTTTGCGGACCTGCTCGTGATCGAGAACTGCCTGGATCACGTGCGCGATCCGAAGGCGGTGGTGCGCGAGATGACGCGGCTGGTGCGCCCGGGCGGATATGTCTGGATGTTCGTCGATCTTTCGAACCACGTCGATCACATGCACCCGCACGCGATGAACGAGCACAAGGTGCGGGCGCTGCTGGAAGAGTTCGACATCGTGCGTGACGAGGTGACCGGGCACAAGGCGCACCCGCAGGCGTACGGGAGCTATCGCGGACTTTTGAGGCGGCGCGAACCAAGCCGCGTGGGTGCGGCGGCAGGCGGGAGCGCAGACGGTGCGCATCAGCCGCGCGCCAACGGCGCGATAACAGCGACGAAATCAGGGGCTTCAATGAACGGTTCGGCGGCTGGTCGTCCCTGAAAATGGAAAGCTCAGGAATCGCGGGCGAGCGCGACGATCAAGACGGAGCACATGACCATCAGCGGCAACATTCCTCCAACTTTCCCGTTCCGAGTCGCTCAGGCCTATGGCGTGAACCCGGTGGCGCAGGTTCAGCGCGTTTCGCCGCAGGCGACTTCTGGGGTGCAAAGAACTCAAGCCGCCGAGGGGGTTGCGCCGAGCGCGCCCGCTCAGCGGCTCTCTCCCGCCGGTAGGGCGCTCGTGGCGGGCGTCGTGCCGGGCGGGGTGGATTTCAGCGGCGACGCGCCAAGGCCCACCCAGGGCACGCTCGCCTTGTATCGCCATCCGGCGGACAAAAACGCCGCGGCGACTGCGGTGAACGTGGGACGAGCGCTGGATGTCCGCGGCTGATCCCCAGCTCTTTGGCGTTTCTGGTACGGGTCGCACGCGACCCGCGCCGTCGCCACTCGCGGTGCACTGGCGGCTGGATCCGGGCGTGGTGTTTCTGAACCACGGCTCGTTCGGCGCGTGTCCGACGGTCGTCATCGAGAAGCAGCGCGAGATCGTTGCGCTCATGGAGCGCGAGCCGGTGCGGTTCTTTGTCGAGTTGCTGGAACCGATGCTTGACGATGCCAGGCGCTGCGCCGCCGAGATCGTGGGGGCCGACGCCGAGGGGATCGCGTTTGTCTCCAATGCGACCAGTGGTGTGAACACGGTGTTGCGGTCGCTGACATTCAAGCCGGGCGATGAGCTGCTGACCAACACCCACGAGTACAACGCGTGCAACAACGCGCTGCGTCATGTGGCAGAGCGATTCGGGGCGCGGGTGGTGAGCGCATCGCCGCCCTTTCCGGTGCGTTCGGCGCAAGAGGTTGTCGCGGGCGTGCTGGCCGGGGTGACCAGCCGCACCAAGCTGGTGATGCTCAGCCACGTCACCAGCCCGACGGGCATGGTGATGCCGATCGGCCCGATCGTGGAAGAGCTGACGCGCTGCGGGATCGACACGTTGATCGATGGCGCACACGCGCCGGGGATGATCCCGCTGGACATCCGCAACCTGGGATGCACGTACTACACGGGCAACTTCCATAAGTGGATGTGCACGCCCAAGGGCTCGGCGTTCCTCTGGGTGCGCGAGGACAAACGCGAGATGATCCGCCCCCTCACGATCTCGCACGGCGCCAACGCTACGCGCATGGATCGGTCGCGGTATCGGCTGGAGTTCGACTATGTCGGCACGTTCGACGCCTCGCCCGTGCTGTGCCTCACTGATGCACGCCGGTTTCTTTCCACGCTCTTTCCCGGCGGGCTCACGGGGTTGATGGAGCAGAATCGGCGGATGGCTCTCGAAGCGCGTCGCGTGATGTGCAAGTCGCTTGGAGTGGATCCGCCGTGCCCGGAGAGCATGATCGGCACGCTCGCGGCGGTGCCGCTGCCGAATCCCCCCGGCGGCGTGATTCGTCCGAGCAAACGTGGCTATCACGATCGCCTGTGGGACGAACTGATCGAGCGACACGGGATCCAGATTCCGATCATGCCATTTCCGCCCCTGCCGGAGGGAACGACGCCCGGGCCGCAGAACCCGCAAAGGCGGCTGATCCGCATCAGCATGCAGGCGTACAACGCGATGGCGCAGGTGGACTATCTGATGGAGTGTCTGCGGGAAGAGTTGATGCGGGAGCGGGCTACTCCGGCGTGAACTCCGCCCACGTTGATTCGGTCTCGCTCACGCGGACCCGTTCGAGTTTGAGTCCTGGTGGGAAGCGATACGACACGCCCTGGGCGTCGGAATAAGTCTTGCCGGCGCGCAGCTCCGCATCGAGAAACCGGAAGATGTGCTCGGCAAGCACCTCGGTCGTCGGGTCGGTGTCCTCAAACAGCACCAGACGCGACTTCATCGACTCGAGATTCTTCACCATCGGGTCGGCGGAGTTCATGGCCATCGAGTGATCGAAACGGCCAAGAAAATCGCCGAGCGCGAGCTTGATGGCTTTGAAGTCGCAGACCATGTCCTGCTGGTCGAGCGTCGGCGAGGCGAGCACCACTTCAATCCGGCGCGAGTGCCCGTGAGGAAAGCGGCACAGGCCGGGATGCTTCAGCAGCATGTGCCCGGACTCGACGGTGAAGGATTTGCAGATGCGGTACACGGGGAAGTGACTGAGTTACGGAGTTTCGGCGTTTAGGAAGGGCACAATGCTATGCAAAAGTCAGCGAATCGGGCTGCAAATCACGTTCCGCGGCGGTGGCCAAAGAGGTCGATGTGCAGCCGCGTGCAATAACGCCAGCCGTGACGAAGACAGATGGCCAGGGCGGCATCTTTCTGCGGCTGCGTGGGGGCCGACACGCCCTCGGGCATGATCAGCACGTCGGTCGGGGTCAGATCACACCCGGCAAGTTCGGTGAGCAGCCGAACGATCTCCGCCTCGTCTGTCGGAGTGGTGACGACGAACTTCAACTGGTGATCGTGGCCACTACCGAGCGCGGGCCTTCGAGACAGCAGTTCGCGCAGCACGGGCAGGTTGATCCGCCGGTGTTCGTGGCGTGCGGCCCAGACGCCCCCTTGGTCGCGTGGATCGTTGTGCGGCGTTGAGCTCGCGAGCTTCGGACTGATCGACATCAGGTGCGCGGTCAGTGGCCAGTCGATGCCGGAAGCGCGGTGCGGTGCAGGAGTGATCGTCCCCGCCGTCTCGATGGTGATGTGCATGCCCGCGCCACCGCTTTCCTGCGGCGAAGCGAGTCGCGTCGAGAGCTCGCGCAGCCCCGGGAACATCATCGGCTCCCCCCCGGTCAGCACGGCGTGTCGCACACCCGACGTGCGGCCAAGGGAGACAAGCTCATCGATCGGGCGCGTCGAACCCTCGGGCGACCAACTGGCAAACGGCGTATCGCACCATGAGCAACGCAGATTGCACCCGCTCAGCCGAATGAACAGCGACGGCACGCCGGTGAGCTTGCCCTCGCCCTGCACCGACACAAAGGTCTCGGCAATCGGAAGCGCGGAGCCATCCGCGGCCTGCGGCAAGCCCGAGGAATCCGGCAGAATGGGAAGCCGAGTCGACACCGAACCAGCGTAGGGGTGGGTGTGGGGGGAGTGGCTATGCCGCTCGACGGACACTTTTGCACGTCTGGATGAACGTGTTGAGCGGCACGAGGGACTCCTCGATGCTCATCGTGGAGTCCAGCGAGGTGATGACCGTTCCGGCGAGTTTCGCCAGGGACTCAAACCCAAGCGAAGGAGCCGGCCCGGCGATCCGCAGGCAGCGCTTGCGAATACCGGCAATGTCCTTGGCCTGGGCGCACTGAGCAATCTCTTCGCCCATGACACGCAGGTCCTCCACGAAGTCGTCGGCGAGCGCGCGCATCGGAGAGGTTGCCGGCAGCGTGGAGTAGAGCGACGCCGCCGAGTCGCCCCGATCGCCCGAGACGAGCAGAAACTCGGCGATGGCTCGAAGCAGGGTGTCCTTCTCGATCGGCTTGGCAAGAAATCCGTCGGCGTTGGCCTTGCGGATGGCGTTGCGGGCTTCGGGTGATCGATCCGCGGACATGATGATCACCGGACAGCGCAGCCCCGATTCGCGGGCGAGCTTCAGAAAGTCCAGGCCCGTGCCGTTCTCGAACTGATAGTCACAGAGCATGATGTCCACGCCGGTGCGGGCCTCGGTGATGGCCTCATCCATGCTGTGGGCCTTGAGAACGGTGAGCGCGGAGTCGGCGAGTATCGCCTGGATGCACGCGACTTCGATCTTGTACTCTGCGACGATCAGCACCGATCCCTTGAGCTGGCTTGGATCGACGTTCTCGCAGGAGAACGACTGGCTGAGGTTGTCCAACTGGACATAGTCGCGCAGATTGATGATCGTGTCGAACTTCACGCCGATCTCGTGGATGTGCCGCGTGACGTGGCGACAACGAACGACCTTTGCTCGAATGCTCACCAGGCCGGTCTGCCGGTGATCCAGCGAGACGATGATCGACGTGCCGACGTGCAGATACGCCGAGTGAAGAAAGCCCATCCCGGATCTTGAGAGATTGCGGGAGGCCACGCGGATGTTGGTCTGGCCGCCGCCGGGCTGGATGATGGTGAGCTCAAGAGGCATCTCGTGAAATGAGATGCGCGCCGATTCTCGGCGCTGGCTGCCCTTGGCCGTCTGCTCGCGATCAAGCGTGTCGATGAGCATGTCCAGCTCGGCGCGGGTGAGCCCGAGCGAGTTCTCTCGACCACCGGTGTTCGGAGCCCGTGGAGGCACTGCCGAGGCGGAACGGTTGTTATTGGGTGGAGTGGGCATGCGCTCAGCACTGCCATCGACTCAATCGTGCGCTGCGTTCAGAAGACCGGGACATTCCGAAACAACCGAGCCCGATAACCATGTGAAAATCGGACCACTGGGGAGGCGCGGATTCGGCGCGCCCCGGACCACCGGGGAATACGCCGACGAAGCACCCGCTCAACACTGCTCTCAGGCCCAGCGGGCTTACACGTCCAGATTCTTCACTTCCAGCGCGTGTTCTTCGATGTATCGCCGTCGGCTGTCCACTTCCTCGCCCATCAGGATTGAGAACAGCGTGTCGGCTTCCGCAGCCCCGTCCCAGTTCACGCGCAGAAGGGTCCGCTTGGTCGGGTCCATCGTCGTATCCCACAACTGCTCGGCGTCCATTTCGCCAAGACCCTTGAACCGCTTGATCTCAAGCCCGCGACGACCAACTTCCAGCAGCGCATCGAGAATGGCCGGGATGTTCGCCACCTCCACGATCTTCTGGTTCGCCGCCACGCGAATCGCCGTCGCTCGCTCCTCCTCGCCCTCTTCTGTCGCAGCGGCGGAGGGTTCTTCCTGCGGCTTGGCAGAGTCGCCTCGCAGCTCCCACGCATACTTGGTCGCCAGCTTCTCGCCGCTCACGGCTTCTTCCTGCACAAGCGCATAGTCGTTCACCGTCAGGCCCTGGCGCGCCAGCAGATCAAACACGCGCTCCAGCTCACGATTCTCGTGCAGCTCGCGCAATTGCACCGCGGTGCGATGAGCCGCCGGAGCCGCACCGGCATCCGCCGATGCGGGAACACTCTCCACGGCCGCAGCCGTCTGCTGCTCGGGCTCCATCTCCTGCACGTGGAACCCATGCTGGGCGGCGATGTCGCGTGCCTGCGTCTCCGACCACGCCCACGCCTCGCCGCCGGTCCACACCAGCCGATGCGAGGGCAGCTTGTTGTGCCCGGCCGGATCGCTCGCCCGTGCCGCGAGCAGATCGGGGAACTTCACCCCGCGCCGCTCGGCAACCTCCACCAGCTCACGCAGCCGACGAAGCACGCGGATCGCACGCACCAGCTCGTCGCCCTCGATCCGACGCTCGATGATGGGCTGGCGGCGATCATCCAGCGCCACCGCGCCCTCGGCCGGATCGGTCTTGCGCACCACCAGCGCGGCCCGCTGCAGACCCACCTCGGTCAGTGTGTCGGCGAGCTTGGCGTTGGTCGTGACATACTCGATCTTGCGGTTCTTGCCGCCGCCCCAGGCGAGCTGATAGAGCGGCGCCTGCGCAATATAGATCTTCCCGCGCCGGATCAGCTCGGGCATCTGCCGGAAAAAGAACGTCAGCAGCAGCGTGCGGATGTGCGAGCCGTCGACGTCGGCGTCGGTCATGATGACGATGCGCCCGTAGCGCAGCTTGGCGATGTCGAACTCTTCGCCGATGCCACACTTGAGCGCGCTGATCAGCGTGCGGATTTCTTCAAAGCCCAGCACCTTGTCCAGACGGGCTTTCTCGACGTTCAGCAGCTTGCCGCGCAAGGGCAGAATGGCCTGGTTCTCGACGTTTCGGCCCTGGGTGGCCGAGCCACCGGCCGAATCACCCTCGACGATGAACAACTCGGAGATGTCCACATCCCGCGTTTTGCAATCCCGCAGCTTGTGCGGCATCGAGCCCGAATCGAGCGCGCTCTTCCGCCGCGTGAGTTCACGCGCCTTGCGTGCGGCTTCGCGCGCCTGGGCCGCGACGATGCCCTTCAGGCAAAGCCGCTTTGCCTCGCCCGGATTCTCCTCCAGCCAGCTCTCCAGCGCCTCGCTCACCGCGCCCGAGACAAACGCCTCGATCTCCGGGTTCAGCAGCTTTTCCTTCGGCTGATTGTTGAACGTCGGGCTCGGCAGCTTGACACTGACGATCGCCACCAAGCCCTCCCGCAGGTCTTCGCCGGTCGGAGCAGGGTCCTTTTCCTTCAGGATGCCGGCCTTCTTGGCATAGCTGTTCATGGTGCGCGTGAGCGCGACCTTGAAGCCCTGGCCGTGCGTGCCGCCGTCTTTGTTGTTGATGTTGTTGGCAAACGTCAGGACCGATTCGTTGTACCCGTCGTGGTACTGCATCGCGACCTCGCACGTCAGCGTCGCGGCCTTGTCTTCCTTCTTCACGTGGACCACCGCGCTCACCGGCGTCTTGCCCTGCATCAGGTGCGTCACATACTCCACAAGCCCGACTTCGGCCTTGAACGTGTCCTGACGGATGCGCCCGTCCGGCCCCACGCGTTCATCGCGCAGCTTGATCGTCACGCCAGGATTCAGATATGCCAGTTCGCGCAGACGCGTCGAGAGAATGGTGTAATCGAACGTCGTATCCGGAAAAAGCTCCGAGTCGGGCATGAACGTGACCTTGGTGCCCG
Source organism: Phycisphaerales bacterium (assembly GCA_019750095.1). GTDB lineage: Bacteria > Planctomycetota > Phycisphaerae > Phycisphaerales > UBA1924 > UBA4658. Next base: position 11,505 of record JAIEOW010000165.1, on the reverse strand, counting down.
TCCGAAAGCCCGAGTTGGCGGGGATGCTGCCGACGACGTGCAGCGGGTGCTTGGTGCGTCCGCGTTCAAAGCCGATGGCGTGGATCTTCTGCTCGCGATAGACCTCGCACTCCAGCCACTCGCTGAGCGCGTTGACGCACGAAACGCCCACGCCGTGCAGACCGCCGGAGACCTTGTACGCCGACCCCTCTTCGCCGAACTTGCCGCCGGCGTGCAGCACGGTGAGCACGATCTCAACCGCCGGCTTGCCGTCGTAGGCGGGGTTCTCGTGCTTCTTCGGCTGCAGCGGAATCCCGCGCCCGTTGTCGAGCACGCAGCACGAACCATCGGCGTTGACAGTCACGCTCACGGTGTCGGCGAACCCCGCCATCGCCTCGTCGATGGAGTTGTCGACGACTTCGTACACGAGGTGGTGCAGGGCACGAAGATCGGTCCCGCCGATGTACATGCCCGGCCGCAGCCGCACGGCTTCAAGCCCTTCGAGGATCTTGATCTGATCGCCGGAATAGGTCGTATTGGGCTGGTCGGCGGGGTTGTCGATCGGTGCGTCGGACATGGGGGGCTCCGGGCGAGTGGTCCGTACCAGGAAATCGGCGTCCTCGGCGAATACATCGCCGAGCACACGCGGTGCTCGATGGAAAGATTGGGTTGCCGGGGCCGCGGAGCCGTGGCCGGGGGGCGACGGAGGAGCGGGGCCGGGTCAAGTAATCATAGAGTTGCCGATTGATGCAGGCGAGTGCCGAACAGAATCGTCCGATCGCATTCGCCCGCAAAAGCGGCATCGCCATCGAGCGGGTTCGATTCGGCGGATCGGACGCGAGCGCGATTGGTCTTTTTTTCGCGGTCGTTCTTCTCGGGCTCAGTCTGTTGTGGCCTCGACAGATAGTGATCGGGGGTTGGATCTGGGGCGGGTTCATCACGATTGTCGGTGTCCTCTTTGTGCTGATGGACTGGCGACGTACTCCGGGGCTTCCGAATGACGCCCCGGTCTCGAGTTCTGAGCACTGGGAGAACGTGTCGCCCTATCCAGATCCATCGGTTCGAGTGGCGTGCACCGGAGCTCCATTTGAGCTGGCGAGAGTGCATGCCGATGGTCCAATTGTGGACGCGGCATTCGAGCCCGTGGTGGCCTATGCGCCCGCCGCCGGGTCGCTCGGAAGATTGGGAGTCGTCTCGGCGGTGGTGATGACGGGGGTCATCGGAGTTCCGATCGGTCTGCTTTCTTACGCCCTTCATCAGAGCGTCTCCGCAGTGCTCCCGAGCGTGATCTTCGCCGCTCTGCTCAGCGGGAAACTCGTCGGACACGTATGGCCGTCCTATATCCGAGTGACCCCGGGAAGACTGGATGTGCTCATCTGCACGTTTCTCGGGCGGCGGATCGTCCGTTGCCGGAGTTACGACCTGCGCACGCGAGCGGTGCTCGTCGACATGAGCCAGAACTGCGTCTTTCTGGCGACCAAAGACGCCACGACAGAGGTGCTGCTGCATGGAACTGCGGAGCCGGTCACGATCGCGCGAGCCGTGCTCGCCGGGGCCATTTCAACGGCGCCAACACCGGCTCTGCCCAAAGACACGCTGCTCGGATGACCGCAGGTATGCGATCATTCGTTGTGTGCGACCGCAGTCGCAGATCAAGAGTGTTCATGTATGATCTGCGGCGTTTCGTCAGCAATCCAGCGTGGAAAGTATGAGTAACACCGCCGACAAAATGCCAGCCGCCGGACCTGCGGAGTCGCCGCTGGTTGTGTTCGGACGGAAGTGGTCGGTTCAGGCAAATCGACAGATCGCGCTCACGAGCCCATGGAGACGTTCCCACTTGGTCGTGTTGTTGTTTATGGTGGTCTTAATCGTGCTCTTGTCATCGCGAGTTGTGAGCTCGATCTACGAGGTTCTTGGCCTTCTCGGTGCGATCTTCTTTGGCCATTGGTTGCTCAAGAAGGGTCCGTGGAAGAACATCGCGAGATGGAAGGGGGTGCCGGAGAGTCCGCCGAGTTCTGCTCGGGTTGCGTGCGTCGGACAACCTTCGCGGCTCGAAGTGTTCGCTCGACAAGGCCCGATTCGTGATGAGTTCTTCGAGGCGTTCATTTGCAACGCCCCGTTTGCGATGCGCACGCGAACGATCGCCTGGGTGCTTCCCTACGGCGTCGGTGTTGTCATCGCGTTGTTTATCGCCTTCGCATTCGGTCTGGATCGGGCTACATTCGGCTGGGCTGCTGGCCTGCTGGTTGGCTCGTGCGGTGCCGTTCTGCTCTGGCCCACCATCCTCCGCATCACCCCAGGCAAACTCGAAGTCCTCGAGCGCACGATGCTCAACACCCGCACGCTCACCCACACCACGTTTGATCTGCGCCAGTCCGCCGTGCTCGTCGATCTCAACCAAGAAGTCGTCTTCATCGCCCGCGACGGCCGCACGCACGAAGTCTGGATCAAGAGTGCCGCCGACCCCCACGCCATCGCCGCGGCCATCCTCCGCGCCGCCGTCAGCACCCACACCGCTCCGGCGCTTCCAGACGATGCCATCGTCGGCTGAAGCCACGCGCAGATGTTCATGGTCTTGACAGAGTCTCAACGCAATCTTGGCGGACGCTGAGGCAGTTCTAAGAACAGTGGATGGTACGGTCTTGATTGCCTGTGGCGCTGTGAAGTTCCGTGAGTTGAGTCTGGAGTGTCTCATGCGTGCGATGACTTGGCGTGTGGTCTCTTTCGTCGGGGCTCTTGGGCTCGCCGCGGGGTGCCTTGCGATCGATCGCAAGGTGCTGGTCATCGGGATCGACGGCATGCGACCCGATGCCCGAGCCGTGGCGAACACGCCAAACATGGACGGGCTCATCACAAATGGGGCTCACAGTGCCGAGTGCATGGTCGAAGACATCACCATCTCCGGCCCGTGCTGGTCCAGCATGTTCTGCGGCGTGCATCGCAACAAGCACGGGGTCACCGGCAACAGCTTCGCTGGATCGAACTACACCCAGTATCCGCACTTCTTCAAGCGGTTGGAAGAACTCTGCGACATCCAGACGGCGTCGTTCGTGAACTGGTCGCCGCTGAACACCACGATTCTGCAGAATCAGGCCGACGTCATTCATACGGGCGGCCCCGACACACTGGTGGCAAGCCAGGCGGTGAGCCATATTCAAGGTGCCGATCCGGACGTGGTGATCGTCGCGTTCGACGAGGTGGATGGATCCGGACACGCCAACGGTTTCTCGCCAACCGTGCCGGCGTATGTTGCCAAGATCGAGGCGACCGACGCGCTGGTCGGCCAGGTGCTCGCCGCGGTGCGGGCGCGGCCGACGTATCTCAACGAGGATTGGCTGGTGATCGTCACGAGCGATCACGGCGGTACGCCCGATGGTTCGCATGGGCGGAACATTCCCGAGCATCGCCTGGTGGACTTCATCGTCTCCGGCGCGTCCACTGCTCAGGGCACGGCCATCGTGCCAGCTCCTGAGATCGTCGATCTGCCGGCGACGGTGTTCACATTTCTCGGCCTGACAATCCCGCCGGCGTGGGGATGGGATGGCGTGGCGCGCGGGCTGAGCATGTCGAGCTCTCCCAGCGTGCCGTTCGTGTGCGTGCCGCCGCCGCCACCGCCGACGGGCGCGTGCTGCGGGCGGACCGGAGCGTGCACGATTCTGACGGTCGTTGCCTGTACCGAGCAACGCGGCGTGTGGGCGGGATTGGCCACTGTGTGCAGCGCGACCCCGTGCGTCGCGCCCGTGGTGGCGTTCACCGAGAACTTCAACGCCGTCGCACTCGGTGCATCGGTGGATGAAACTCCGGCCGGAACCAACGTGTGGTCACCGACCCCGCCCGCGGGCTGGTCGGTGGATCGATCGGGCGTGCCAAGCGGCGGCGTGACCGAGTGGCGCGGCTGGTCGTTTACATCGCCCCCCTGGTGGTCAACGGTGGCCGGCGATCAGAATCGCTCGCAGTTTGCCAAGGGCTCTGGCGCCATCGCGGTCGCCGACCCGGATGAGTGGGATGACCTCGCACGCTCGGCAGGCACCTACAACAGCATGATGAGCACGCCGGCGATTCCGCTCGCAGGGCTTCGACTTTCGACGCTGAAGCTCATGCTGGATTCGAGCTGGCGACCCGAGCAGAACCAGACGGCGACGATCACGGCTCGGTTCAACACCGGCACGCCGGTGGAACTGCTGCGATGGACGTCAACGCCCGGGCCCACGTTCAAGGGCGATGCAACCAACGAAACGCTGGTACTGGACGTGCCCGCGCCGGCCGGGGCGACCAGTGTGGTTTTTGACTTTGCGATGACCGACGCGGAAAACAACTGGTGGTGGGCAGTCGACAACATCGAGCTCATCGGCGAACCCTTGATCACTCGACGCGTGCTCCTGAACGAGAACTTCGAGCAGGTCGTGCTCGGCCCGAACGTGAACGAGACCATCGCCGACACGCAGGTGTGGTCCGAGACGCCTCCGACCGGCTGGCTGCTGGATGACTCGGGTGTGCCGACGGTGGGCATCCCGGCATCGGGCGTGAAGGAGTGGGAGGGATGGGCGTTCACCAGCAGGGCGTGGTGGGTGCAGGTCGCCGGCGATCAGAACCGATCCCAGTTCACCAAGGGTGTCGGCACGATCGCGGTGGCTGACCCGGATGAATGGGATGACCGTGGAACCCCGGCGCCCAACATGCTCGGCGCGTACAACGCCCGGATGCTGACGCCCACGATCGAATATCACGGCGTGTCGCCCGGCTCGATGATCGTGCAGTTTGATTCGAGCTGGCGCTTCGAGGGCCAGCAGCAGGCCCGTCTTCGCGCGAGCTTTGACGGGGCCGCTCCCGTCACGCTGCTGCAGTGGGATTCGGCCGCCGGCCCGACCTTCAAGCCCGATGCGACCAACGAGACCGTGTCACTGAATGTCTCGAATCCCGCCGGCGCAACGAGCGTGCGGTTCACGTTCGAGCTGCTCAATGCCCGGAACAACTGGTGGTGGGCAATCGACAACCTGAGCGTCAGCGTGCAGAACGCGGCGTGCGCTACCGATCACAACAACTCCGGCAGCGTCGATGTGACCGACATCTTCGCGTTCTTGAACGACTGGTTCGCGGGTGATGCCGACTTCAATCGTGACGCGCAGAACACCCTCCAGGATATCTTCGACTTCCTCAACGCCTGGTTTGCCGGCTGCTGAGCCCCGCGTCGCCCGCGCCGTGGCGCAGACGGCTCACGCCGGCCCGGCCGACATGTCGGCCTTTGTCGTCGAGCTCTTGCCAAGCAGGTCAATGGTCGTCCACTTGCGGCCGTTAAATCGCACGAGCATCGCGATCGCCAGCACGATGATGTATGTCGACGCCGCAATCCACGGGCCGAGGGATTCAAGCTGCGGCAGGAAATAGACCAGTGCCCACCCGCCACCGGCGATAATGGTCCACGACAGGATGATCGTCGCGATTCCCGGCCAGCGCGTATCGCCAGCACCGCGCAGCGCGGCGGAGAGCCCCATCGCGATGGCGTCAAAGAACTGGAACGCCGCCGCGGCGATCAGGAACTTGGTCCCGAGCGCAAGCACCAGCGCACGATCGGCCGCGTCGGTCGCCGGATCAACGAACATATCAATCAGCGATTCGCGGAAGATCACGAAGATCACCCCGCACAGCGTCATATACCCCACGGCCACCTTCACGCCCAGCCAGGTGCGCTGCTCGGCGAGGTCCGGGCGGCGCATGCCCATGCACTTGCCCACCATTGCCGAGATGGCGATCGTGATGCCCACCGTCGGCATGAACGAGACGTGCATCCATTGATGGGCGATCCAACCGGCGGTGGAGTGCTTTGGCCCGAAATGGCCGACCTGATGCACCATGAAGATGCCCCAGCAGACCATTTCGTTCCCGAACATGAGCGCCGCGGGCCAGCCGAGGCGCACGAGCTCCTTGATGTGTTTGGCGCTGGGTTTCCAGCCCGCGAGCGTGTGATAGACGCGGCGATACTTGGGCGAGACAAAGACGGCAAGAGGGATGAGCAGCTCAACGAAGGTGCCGATCGCGGTGGCAATGGCGGCTCCGGTCACACCCATCTGCGGGATCGACAGCGTGTCGCAGACACTCGCCGTGAAGCGGAACCACCCATCGACAAGCGCGATGTCCGTGGTCGCGGGCGCGACGGGGCCGTAGATGAGCAGCGAGTTGCAGAGCAGGTTGGTGATGTTGCCCCCGACGACCGCGCAGAGCACCACCATCGGCGTGTGCATGCCGTAGAAAAACTGCGCCACGCCCTTGGCCGCCAGCGTGATGACACCGGTGAACAGAAGCACCTGCGCATAGCTGGTAGCGAGTGCATCACGTCGGATGGTCTGGCTGAGCGCCTCCGGATCAAGGTTCTCCGGCCGCAGCATTTCGTAGATCGCGGGAAGCAGAAACCCGGCAGGGACGAGCACCACAAGCGCGTAGATCACGCTGATCCACACGCCCGCCCAGCAATACGCCGCACCGCGTTCAGGAGTCTTGTTGCCCAGATTCTGAGAGACGAACGTGTTGATGACGTTGATCAGCCCGAACCCCACGGAGATCGGCACCCAGGAGCTGAAACCGCCGTTGCCCTGCGCACCGACATAGATCGGATCCGGCCCGATCCGCGAGACCATCAGCTTGTCAAGAAACTGCATCAGCGTGAAGCTGCTCATCGCCGCGACCGTCGGTGCGGCGAGCACGAGCATCTCGACCAGCGGCGATCGCTCGCCGGGCGTGGGATGGGCTTTGATTGCGGACATTGGGGTGCGGAGTGTAGCGCGGCGTCAGGCCGGTCCGACGGCCAGCCGCACGCGAGCCATGTCCACGCGCACGCCGGGAATGCTCTGGCATTCGACCACATCCCCGTGCACGCCCTGTTCAAGAAGCTGCGAGCCCGAACGTCGCCAAACGCGGGCATTGACCGGATCGGGATCAACCGCCCAGTACTCGCCCACGCCGAACCGCTCGTAGTCGTCGCGCTTGGTGATCAGGTCCAGCGCCATGGATCCGGGTGAGAGAACCTCGATGATCAGGTCGGGCGGGGTTGTGAGCTGCGATGGAATCCCTTTGAGCCGACCCGGTCCATATACCACAATGTCCGGCTGGTAGACCTTTGTCGGACCAACGAGCAGATCAACATCTGGGATCACGCGCAACCCAAGAGCGTGCTGAGCGAAGTCCTCTATTGCCGAGGCGATCAAGTGCGCAACAACCTGGTGCCTCGGCGTCGCACTTGGGGACATCACGACCACTCCGTCGATGAGCTGATACTGAGCGTCAGACTCGCCGAGTGCTATGTACTCTTCGGCCGTCATTCGAAGGCCGGCATAGCCAAAGTCACCTTGAATCCTGCGGATGGCACTCACACACGGATCATAGGGCGAGTTGGTCATCTTCGCCGCCGCGCCACCATCTCTGCCGCCAGCTCGATCGCCGCCACCATCGACCCTGCGCTCGCTGAGTTCGTCCCCGCAATATCAAATGCCGTCCCGTGCGCAGGGCTTGTCCGCACCGTCGGCAGCCCCACCGTCACATTGATCGCCCGCTCACCATCGATCAGCTTCATCGGGATCAGACCCTGATCGTGGTACATCGCCACCACGCAGTCGTACGCCCCCTTGCCAAACGGCGGGGCCGCCGCGGCTTTGAAGATGGTGTCGCCCGGCATCGGCCCATCCACGTCCACACCACCGGCGCGGGCGGCTTGCACCGCCGGGCGGATAACCCGGTCGTCTTCGGCACCCAGAATCCCCCCCTCGCCCGCGTGCGGATTCACGCCGCACACCGCGATCCGCGGCACGCCCGTTTCGCGGCGCACCGCCCCCAGTTCCACACAGCTCTGATGCGCAAGCTCGATCGCCTCGCGCACCATCCGCACCGTCAGCATCGCCGCCACTCTCGCCAGGGGCACATGGATCGTCGCCAGCATCACGCGCAGATGGGGCCCGACAAACAGCATCCCGTGCGGCTTGCCCTCGCGCCCGAATCGCGCTCCAAGCAGCTCGGTGTGCCCTGGAAACTGCGTGATCCCGGCCATGTTCCAGCTCGTCTTGGAGATCGGTGCGGTCACGATCGCATCCAGCCGCCGTGGATCATCCACAGGCCGCCGAGCATCCGCGATTGCCCGCTCAATCCAGGCAAAGCTCGCCCGCCCACCCTCGGGTGTCGCCGTGCGAACTCGCCCGTCGCCCGGCACGCCCGATGTCCACACGCCATCATCGCAGACCAGCATCTCCCCACGCCGCGGCACGTTCACAGCGAGCACCGATCCATCGCCATGCACAAACCGTCTCGGATCAAGCCCGATAACCCGAGCCGCGTCCGTGAGAATCTCCCACGATCCATACACTCGCACAACGCCAGGAACTCGTTCGCCCAGATGCTTGATCGCCTTGGCGATGATCTCAGGGCCAATTCCCAGCGGGTCGCCCATCGTCACACCCAGCGTGGGCGGCTCAAGATTCAAGGGATTGGTCGCATCCTCCCGCACGTCTCAATGGTAGGAACTTCTCCCACCCGAACGATCGGACTCATGCGAACGTCCGTGCCCGGAATGACCGATACGACATCCGTCCGTTAGTCCCCTTCGTCCGCCTCGAGCAGCACGCCATGAGCACCACCCACACCCGTACCCATCCTCGGTTCGTTTCCCACGCATGCGCCGCGGCCATGCTCGCAGCCGCCGGGCTCGCGTTCTCTGGCTGCCAGAAGTCCGAGACCGCCCCAAGCGCCCCCGCCGTCCAGGCACCCGCTCAGGCCCCCGCGCCCACGACCCAGTCGCCCGCCAAGCCCGATCCCGCGCCATCATCCACAGCTCAGGCCACGACGCCCAATCCCGCCGCGCCCGCGGCCCCCGCCGAGCCAGACAAGCCCAAGCCCATCCCGCACACGTCGCTCGCCAAAGACGCCAAGCCGATCAACGTCTTCAAGACGCCGACGAATGTCAGTGTCGAAGAGCACCGCGCCGGCACCGGCTTCCCGACGCTTCCCAAAGCCGTCGTGACCATGCACTTTGAACTGCGTGTGCAGAGCGATTGGTCGCTCGTGCAATCGACGTATCAAGAAGGCGCTCCCGAAACCCGGCGGCTCGACGCACTCGTTCTGGGCCTCGCCGATGGGCTCGTCGGCATGCGCAAGGGCGCGATGCGCCGCATCATCGTCCCGCCCAACCGCGGCTTCGGCTCCGAGGGCGCGGTCGACAAAGACGGCAAGGTCATCATCCCTCCCGACGCAACGCTTGTCTTCGATGTCGAACTCATCGAGATCCAGCAGACCCTCACCGACCTCAAGCCCAAGGTGGAAATGCCCAAGGGCGCACGCGCCCCGGAACCCACCGCCGAGCCGGGCAAGTGAGACGACAGGCGCACGACAACCATCACCGAATCTTCGTCGCGCTTTCCGCGATGGCGGTCATGGCCTGCACACTGGCACTGCCCGGCTGTGAACAATCCGATCAATCCCGCCCACTGAACATCGACGAGCAGGCCCAGTTGCTTCGCGAAGTGCGCAAGGATCGCTCCCGCGTGCAGAACCTCACGCCGCGGGAGAAAGAGTATTTGAAGCAGCGTCTGGCCAGGTGATCAGGGCTTTTTCCTGAACACACGCTCCAGGTCTCGTGAGCCGTGGGTGATGTGCACGACCCAGATCGCTTCGGGTTCCACCACATACACGATGACATAGCTCTGCATCGGATACAGGCGGGCGCGATATCTCGGGTGCGATATCACACGGCCCAGGCCCGGTGTCGTGCACAAACGCTTGCATCTCTCAAGAAGGCGTTCAACGAGCTCATCCGCCCGCTCAACGGACTGTTCAGCAACATGGTCCCAGATATCGTCGAGTTCATTCCGCGCCGACGGCGAGAGTCGGAGGGCCCGGGCTCTCATGCCGTTCTCCGCTTGCGGCTCCTCAGGCGATCTCGCCCTCGACTCTTCACGTCGGCGACGAACTCGGGAGTAACCTCATGAAATCGCCCGGCGCGAGCGTCCGCCATGCCCCGATCAATCGCGGCGTTGATTCGTTCACGCGTCGCCGCGTGCTCCCGATCCACCGCATCCAGGAGCGTCAGGGCGTGCTCCACCATGCTCTGAGCCGACCGATACCGCCCATCCGCAAGCTTCCGCTCGATGAGCTTCCGAATCTTTGCGGACATGGGCACGTTCATGCAGCGTCTCCGTGCGTGATTCTATGGCTGCGCTTCGATCCGGTTCGGCGCCCGCTCGCCCCGCAAGATCGCCCCCGCGTTCTCGCACACCATCCGCGTCATCTGCTCGCGCCAGTACAGCTCCGCCGAGCCCACATGCGGCGTCATCACCACGTTGTCCAGCCCAACCAGCCCGGGATGGATCTTCGGTTCCTGCTCGAACACATCCAGCCCCGCGCCATAGATCCGTTTCGCCATCAGCGCGTCCACCAGCGCGGCCTCATCCACCGTCGGCCCGCGGCTGGTGTTGATCAGGATCGCCGTCGATCTCATCAATCTCAGCCGACGCGCGTCGATGATGTGCCTTGTCTGCGCCGTCAGCGGCGTGTGCACGCTCACCACGTCCGCCGCCTTCAGCCCCTCGTCCAGATCAACCCACGTTCCCGCGATCGGCGCCTGTTCAAAGTCGATGTGCCGCGTGCGCGCCGTGTACTGCACGCTCATTCCAAACGCCTTGGCCCGCATCGCCACCGCGCGCCCGATGCGTCCCGCCCCGACGATGAGCATCGTCTGGCCCGTCAGATGCATCCCGCACCAACCCGTCGGAAACGTGTTTCCCTGCCGCTCAAACGCGCCGCTTCGGCAGAACTTGTCCCCCTCAACGATCTTCCGCGCCACCGCCAGCAGCAGCCCGAACGCGATGTTCGCCGTGCCCTCGGTCACCGCATCGGGCGTGTTTGTCACCGTGATCCCCCGCCGCGCACACGCCCCAAGATCGATGTTGTCGATCCCCACGGCAAAGTTGCACACCCCTTTCAACTGCGCCCCCGCCGCGTCGAGCAGCTCATCATCCACTCGATCGTGAAACATGCTCACGATCACCGTCGCCCCGCGCACAAACGCGAGCAGCTCCCCCCGCGACATCTGCGGCGTCGCTCCCGCCATGCGCATCTCGCACCCCGGAATCACCGGCTTCCCCGGCACGGCTCGTGTGATCGCAACAACTGGATTCGCCATGCCAGATCGTTGGCCCTTCACGCAACGCCGTCTTGGTCGCACACGCTGAGCAAGCCCAGGACCCGTGCGATACTTGACCGCACTTGAGAAATTCGATGCCCTGCCTGCGATTTGCCAGTCAAGCCGAACTCCGCGAAACGCGAAGTTCGCCGTGCATCCAACCGATACACTGCCGCAGAATGCTCCCCAGCGAACGCTCCAACCGCTCCAGCGACCACGTCTCGGTGCTCACCGAGCGCGAGGCTTTGAACGCGTGGACGTTCGCGATCGAGATGCTCGAAGGCGAGCAGCGACGGGTCGTCTTCATGAATCTCGCCTGGGTCGACTAAGAATACTGGTCCCACGGCACGGCCAGCCCCTCGCGGGTC
>JAIEOW010000087.1 GCA_019750095.1 Phycisphaerales bacterium | reverse complement strand
CCGTCATGACCCGCCCCCGCTCCCAATCCACCACATGGCTCCTCAACCGCCACTCCATCGATAACTGAATGGCATTCGAGTTTTCTGCCAAGGTCTTACGGCGTGGGTTCACACCTCAACAACCATCGCCACCGAGTTTCCCCCGCCCAGGCAGAGCGCCGCCAAGCCGCGCTTGCCGCCCGTGCGCTTGAGCTGGTGGAGCAGCGTGACCAGCACGCGGGCGCCGCTGGCGCCGATGGGGTGGCCGAGGGCGACGCCGCCGCCGCAGATGTTGAGCTTGGTTTCGGGGATGCCGAGTTCTTTGATGTTGCAGAGGGCCTGGGCGGCGAAGGCCTCGTTGATCTCGAAGAGATCGATGTCGCTGATCTTCAGGTTGGCCTTGGCAAGGACGCCCTGAATGCCGGTGATCGGGGCGGCGAAGATCTCTTTCGGGGCGACGCCCGAGGTGTGATAGCTGATGATCTTGGCGATGGGCTTGATGCCGAGTTTCTCGGCCTTGGCGTGGCTCATGACGCAGACGGCGGCCGCGCCGTCGGAGATCTGGCTGGCATTCGCCGCGGTCACGGTGCCTTCCTTGCTGAAGGCGGGGCGGAGCTTGCTCACGGCGTCGAGCGTGGTCTCGGCGCGCACGCCCTCGTCGTTGGCGACCCCCGGCGACTTCTTGTCCATGCACTGCTCGCCGGAGAGGGCGATGATCTCACTCTTGAACCAGCCCTGTTTGATCGCCTCGGCGGCGCGCTGGTGGCTTTGCACGGCGAAACGATCCTGCTCGGCGCGGGTGATGCCGTACTTGGTGGCGATGAAGTCCGCGCTGTCGCCCATGGCGCACGCTTCGAAAGCGCATCGCAGGCCGTCGTAGGCCATGTGATCTTCCATCGGGGCCGGGCCGTATTTCACACCTTCGCGCACGCGGGCGAAGTGGGGGGCCGCGGTCATGTTCTCCATGCCGCCGGCAAGGATGCACTCGGCGTCGCCAGCCTTGATGGCGGCGGCGGCGCGCATGACGGCTTCGAGGCCCGAGCCGCAGACTTTGTTTACGGTCATTGCCGACATCGTGCTGGGGAGCCCTGCTTTCAGAGCGGCCTGCCGTGCCGGATTCTGACCCAGGCCGGCTTGCAACACGCAGCCCATAAGCACCTCGTCGATGTGATCCTTGACGGGCACATCGTTGAGGACGGCTTGCAGGGCATAGGAGCCGAGCACGGGGCTTGGGACTTTGGAAAGCCCGCCGAAGAACTTGCCGATGGGCGTGCGACGGGCGGCGACGATGACGGGGGTGTTCATGCGGGGGCCTTCAAGAAATCACAGGCGGGACGCCTGTGTCACCAGAGTCAAACTTTGGAGAACGGGACCGGCAAGTGTAAACAGGACCGCCACGGTTTGCTGCTCAGGCGTACCCCAGTTGTTCGAGGTCGTCCTCATCGAGCCCGAAGTGGTGGCCGATCTCGTGCAGGACGGTGATGCGGATTTCCTCGTAGACGGCGTCGTCGGCGTTGGGATCATCCCAGCCGCCGGCGAGATCGATGATTCCGACGCGGAAAAGGTGGATCTGCTCGGGGCCAGCGCCGTGCTCGTTGAGCAGGCCCCAGCCGCCGGGGTCTTCAATGGAGCGGTCGGTGATGGCGACGCCGGAGTGCAGGCCGCAGAGTTCGTCGGGGTCTTCGCCGGGTTCGAGGGTGCCGTCGGCCTGGAGCTCTTTGATCATCTCCGGGGGAGGCCGATCGAGGACGACGATGGGGACCTCGTCGATCAACTCGCGGATCTTGGGCGGAAGCGCGGCGAGGCAGTCTTCAAGCAGCGCGTCGAATCTCTCGCGTTCAGAGTCGGTCAACGCTTGGGTTCCGTGTATGGGCCAGCCGAAGGCGGTGGGGGGGTGGAGGGGTTGATCGGCGTGAGCATGCTTGGCGAGGTTGGGATGGGTGTGGGCGTCGGGTCGATCAGTTTGCCGATCGCGGTCTTGGGCTGGGCGTGACCCTCGCGGATGACCTTGCGAAGGGTGGGCTTGGGCGCGACGATCGCCGAGGCGATGCGGGCGCAATCCAGAAGTGAGCCGAGCAGACCGATGCTGAGCATCGCTGAGCCGAAACCGATCAGGACGATGCCGGAGACGCGGGCAAGGTCGGCCCACATAGGGACGCTGCTGGGCACGGCGCGGCCGAGCAGCACGCCAGCGATCGCCAGGCCGCAGGCGATGGCCATGGCGTACATCGTCTGGCGATCGACGCGTCCGGTCCGCATGACCAGGCTGCGGGCCACGAGCGTGCGGGCGATCGGACGCTGCAGCATGATGATCGCCGCGATCAGCACGAACGCGGTGACGTTGAGCGTGGTGGCTTCGACCATCGGTGCCCAGCCGGTCAGATAACGCGGTCCGCCGATCGCGTCCATGAGGGCTTGGTGCTTCCACATCACATACCCGAGCGGGAGATAAAGCAGCGCGCCAAGAAGCGTCATCATGGGCACGGCGAAGCCGAGCTTGGCATGCGGCCGCACGAGCACGAATGCGCCGAGGAGCGAAGTGATCAGCCCGAGCATCACGCCGAGCTTGGCGCTCGGGCGCTCGACGTTCACGCCCAGCGTGCGGAGCGCGTCGGCGGCGTGCGGGAGCCAGCACATCATCGCCACCGCCACGGCGCCCGCCGCCCAGAGCACCACGGCACTGGCCACGAGCCTCGGAAAGCGAATCGGCTGCAACTCGCTCGCCTGCGGATCAACAAGGGCCAGGATGGTGGCCCGGACGCCGGTGCCGCACTCGGGACACATCGAACGGATCGAGAGACCCCGCAGGTTGTAGCCGCAGACGACACATGGCAGATCGCCACCGAGTTCTCGGCCCAGTGCGGGCTGGCCGGGTTGCTGCCCTTGTGGCGTTGGCGATGGGGTTGGCGTTGCGGGAAGTTGATCGATAGACATCAACCCAGGGTCGAGCGGCGCTCGGTCCTTTGCGGGCGTGGGTCGCGGGCCGCGTGGGCTAGAACCGCGGGATGCTGGAGGGAACTCGTGCTCCATGGTGCGCATGAGAAGGATATCTGAATTAGACGCTCGGCATGCCCGGCGAATCTTTCGGGACGAATCGGTCAGAACACCCCCAGATGGAACACAACCGATGGTCCGTGCGATCCGTATACTCTTGGCCCGGATAATCGCACACGCAGTCTGCCGGATGTTCCGGTCGAGGCGACCCTGCGGCCCGCGATCCGTGCTCAGCTCGGTCTTCACCACCCTCCAATGACCACGCCCATCCAACGACTTCGAGACAGTATTTCGAGCGTCTATTTGGGCAACCCCGGAGCGATCGACCAGCTCCTGTGCTGCCTGCTTGCCCGCGGACACGTGCTGATTGAAGACGTGCCCGGAGTGGGCAAGACCGTGCTGGCTACAGCGCTTGCACGCTCGGTGGATTGCTCGTTCAGCCGAATTCAGCTTACGCCGGACCTGCTGCCATCGGACATCATTGGCGTGAGCATTTTCCGGACGGACACCGGGCTCAATGGGCACGGCTCGGGCGGAAGCTCGGCGGGAAGTGCCAACGGTGCGGGGGGCGGCGGGGGGCTCAAGGGTGCGTTTGAGTTCAAGCGCGGGCCGATCTTTGCCAACATCGTGCTTGCGGATGAGATCAACCGCACGCCGCCGCGGACGCAGACTGCACTGCTGGAGGCGATGAGCGAGGCGACGGTCACGGTCGACGGCAAGACGCACGTGCTCGACCAGCCGTTCATGATCATCGCGACGCAGAATCCCTTCGACTTTGAGGGCACGTATCCGCTGCCGGAGAATCAGCTCGACCGCTTTTTCATGCGGATCAGCCTGGGCTATCCGGATCCGGCGGTTGAGGCACGCGTGCTCTCCCAGCGTCCGGGCGATCACGCTTTGCACACGCTCTCTCCCGTGCTGCATGCTTCGGATGTGCTGAACCTTCAGCAGCAGGTCGAACGTGTGAAGCTGGATGAGGCACTCATCCGCTACATCATCGAACTCGCCAACGCTACCCGTCATCGCGATGATCTGCAGGTTGGCTTGTCGCCGCGCGGTGCGCTTGCGCTGGCACAGGCTGCTCGCGCTACGGCGGCGCTCGCTGCCCGGGACTATGTGATTCCGGATGACGTCGTGAACAACGTGCTGCCGGTGTGTGCGCATCGCATCATCGGGCGGAGCGTGATGTCGTCGTCCCGGTTCAGCATGCGCAGCGGTTCTGGCGGTGGAGGTCAAGGCTCCACCCCGGTTGTGTACCCGCCCGAATCAACCCAGGGCATTTTGCTCTCGATTCTCGAAGGTCTGGCCGTGCCCGGATGAGTTGCCGTCGTCTGCTTAGAGGAGAAGAGCATGCCGAGAATCGTGAAACTGTCATCGACCGGACCGATGAAGATCGAGCCCAGCGACAAGCCCATCTGGGTGTGCGCGTGTGGGCTGAGCCAGCGTTTTCCGATCTGCGACGGCTCTCACAAGAAGTGCCCCCACAACGAGCCGAATCCCGCCGCGGTCTACGTGTACGACGATGCGAGGCAGCAGGTGGTGGATACGCGGCTCGATGCGCTGGCGGATCACCACAAGCCGAGCACGCTGGAATAGGCAATCAGACTTCCAGGAGCGCCGCAACCAGCTCCATTGGGTGCAAGGCCGATCGTGCCGCGCCATCGTGCACCTGGTGTCGGCAGGATGTCCCGGGTGCGACGATGATCGCATTCACCTGTGCGGTACGGACAATCGGCAAAAGCGAGAGCTCGCCGATCGCTATCGACAGCTCGTACTTCTCCTTGCCGAATCCGAACGACCCGGCCATGCCGCAGCATCCGGTGTCCAGCACTTTCAGTCGGTCGCCGAGCAATCTGCGGAGCAGCTTCGCCGAGCTCTCGGCTCCCCAGAGGGCCTTCTGATGGCAATGCGCGTGGAGCAGCACGGGCGGGCCTTCTGCCGGCAGCGGGTGCTCGGGGCGAGAAGGGTGCTCGTTCCAGAATCGCTCAAGAAACTCTTCGGGCAGCATCGCCTTCGCCGCGAGCGCCTTGCGAACCTCGATCGGAGTTCGGCACTTGAGTGCCAACCAGTCGTCCTTGATCGCACTCAGGCACGACGGCTCGCACACCACGATCGCTCGCACCGATGGATCGGCAATCGCTGGCGACAACCGCTCGAGCGCATCATCGATCGATTCGATGGCCTCGGCGAGCATGCCCACCGAGATCATCGATCGGCCGCAGCAGGACGAGGGTGAGAGTTCGACCGCATATCCGAATCGCTCGAGCGCCCGAATCGTCGCCATGCCAATGTGCGATTCGTTGTACGTCGTGAAGCAATCGGTATACACCATGACCCGCGGCTGATCCGGACGGGCCGGCGTTGACCGATGCATGGCGTACAAAGAACGCGAGAACTTTGGCAGGGTGCGATCGGGATGCATCCCCATCATCTGGTTGATCATCGCGCGCGCCGGACCCGTGCCGTTCACCCAGTTGGCCACGCCGGGCGTCAGCGATCCAAGTTGGTTCAACCATCGCACACGCCCCGTCAGCCGAGCGGCGAGCGGGATCGATCCCAGTTGCCGAAAACGCTGTGCTGTGTACTCGGCCTTCAGCTTGGCGATATCGACATTGCTCGGACACTCGCTCTTGCACGCCTTGCACGACAGACAGAGATCAAGCGTCTTGATCGTCTCCGGATCGTTCCAGTTCGGAGCGCCGGATGAGTTGTTCCACGGGAACTGTCCGGTGATGGCCAGCCGCAGCGCGTTGCCGCGTCCGCGTGTGGAGTGACGTTCATCCAAGGAGCCCTGATAGCTCGGGCACATCACCCCGCCACGCTTGCGGCAGACCCCCGCGCCATTGCACTGCTCTACCGCATGAGCAAACCCGCCCTCGGCGGAGTAGTCGTAGAAAGTCTCGATCGACTGTGGTGCATCGGCCCCGGCGTGAGCCGACTCGCCGCGTGCGTCGAGAGCGTGACCTGCGTCCACACGCAGCTTTTCTGTGATGCTCTCGATGGGTCCAGGTGTAACGATGTTGCCCGGATTGAGCAGGCCCTTGGGATCAAAGATGGCCTTGACCTGCCGAAATGCGCCCATCAACTCAGAACCGAAGAAGCGTTCCAGCAGCGGCCCGCGCACGCGTCCGTCGCCGTGTTCGCCCGACATGATTCCGCCACAGGCCCGCGCCAGATCGGCAACTTCAACAGCGATCGCACGCAGCCGCTCGCGATCCGCCGGATCGTGAATGTCGATCATCGGGCGCACATGGAGAACACCGACCGAAGCGTGGGCCCAATACGCGGCCTTGGTGCCATGCCTGGTCACGATCTTGCGGAACTCGCGCACAAACTCGCCCAGCCGTTCCACCGGCACGGCGTTGTCCTCGACAAACGTGATCGGCTTGCGATTGCCGGGCAGCCCGTGCAGCAGCGGCTCACCCGCCTTACGCAAGAGCCACGCCGTGTTCATCGTCGCGGCGTCGGTCGCCTCAACGATCGCGCCGCTTCGAGCAAGCTCCGGCAGCACGGCTCTGAGCGCGGCAAACTTCCCCTTGATGTCCTGAGCGCCGCCATCAAATCCAAAGTATTCAACATACAAAACGGCGTTCGCGTCTTTCCCGCCCGGCCGCGGCATGATCTGAAGATACCGCCGACACTGCTCGTTTCCGCGTGCCGCCTCGATCACGACGTCGTCCAGTAGTTCCACCGCGCTCGGGCCGGTCTTGAGGATCTCCAGTGTCGCCTCGATCGCCGCGTCAACACTTTCAAACGCGATAAGCGCAAGCCCCTTGGCCTTGGGCGTCGGATGCAGAATCAGCTCGGCCCCCAGCGTGACCGCGAGCGTGCCCTCACTCCCACAGAGCAACTTTGCCAGATCGAGCGTCTCGGGTGTTGCGCCGCGCTCGATCTGATCGAGCATCATGTCCAGCCCATACCCCGCATTGCGCCGGATGGTCTTGGGAAAGCGATCTCGAATCAGTTGCGCATGCGTGCGTGTGATCTCCATCACACCCTGGGCCAGTCGCCGTGCCGTCGCGTTGGTCGCTCCCGCATTCGGACCGAGCCAAAGTCGCTCGCCGGTCGCCAGCACGACCTCGATCCGTCGCACGTTCTCGCTCGTGCGGCCATACAGGACCGATCGCGCCCCCGCGGCGTTGTTTCCGATCGCACCGCCAATCGCACACTGCCGAGTCGTCGCGGGATCGGGTGCAAAGAACAGTCCGGTCTTCTGCTTCGCCAGAGCATCGTTCAGTTCATCGATCCCGATCCCCGGTTCCACCTCGCACGTGCGGCCAGCCACATCCACACGCCTCACCGCTCGGCAACTTGGCGTCAGATCGATGACCACCGCATGGCTCGTGCATTGCCCCGCGAGCGAAGTTCCACCGCCGCGGGGAAGCATCGCCACGCCATGCTCACCGCACCAACGCACAACCCGCTCGGCCTCGTTGATCGAACGCGGCACCACCACACCGATCGGCTCCACCTGATACAGCGAGGCGTCGGTCGAGTACAGCAGGCGATCGTGCGTTGAGAATCGCACCTCTCCACCCAGGCCGTTTAAGCCATCTCCCGCACCAAGCAGGGCGCGCAGTCCTTGCTCGATCTCCTTTCGGCGAGCATCACCGATTGCCGCCAGCGATGGTGGGCGAGCGGTACGTACGTTGTTCAGGACGGGGAGCTGCGCCATGGTTCGATCAGTTTCCGGGTGCTTGCCCAGTGTAGGGATTCTCACTCCCACATTCGGGTGTTCTCGGGCCAGAGGTGCAGCGATTCTGAATCAATCGCGGAGACAGCCACTTCACGCCGGCCATGAGCATCATGTCTCCGAATCGGGCCATCAGGCGGTTTTGGTATGCTCGCAGTACGTTCCCGCGGCCTGCTTGGGAACTCTTGAAGGGACTCTCCATGACGCACTCTGCTCCGCTCGCCGTGTTCTCGCGTGTTCTGCTCGCTGGTTCGGCCATCTCGATCGGAGCACTTTCATCCACGATCGCCCTGGGCCAGACCGATAAGCCGCCGGTCGCTGCAACGCCCCGAGACGCCGACGATCTGGCCCAGCGCGTGCCGATCCGCACCATCACGCTGTATCGCTCCGGGGTCGGCTACTTTGAGCGTCAGGGACGTGTCGAAGACGTCGCCAAGCTCCAACTCCGCTTCAAGACCGACCAGATCAACGACATCCTCAAGTCGCTCGTGCTCCTCGATCTTGATGGCGGCAAGATCGAGAGCGTCTCCTACGGCTCAAAGGAACCACTTTCTAAACGCCTCGCGAGCTTTGGCATCGACATTGCCGACAGCCCCAGTGCGGGCGAGATCCTCCAGCGACTCCGCGGCACGCCCGTCAAAATCTCGACGATCGGCGGCGAAGTCTCCGGCACGATTCTGAACGTCGAGACCAAACCCACGGTCTATCAAGGCAGCGCCGACAAGCCCACCAGTGTGCACAATCTGCCGTGGATCAATCTGGTCACCAAGAGCGGCGTGCGGTCGATCAACCTCGCCGAGTCGACCGGCTTTGAGATTCTCGATCCATCGCTGGCCGACGAACTGAACAAGGCCCTCGCCGCGCTCGCCGAGCATCGGGCCGATCGCAGCAAGACCGTCGACATCCGTTTCAACGGCGCGGGGGCCCGGCGCGTGGTGGTTGGATATGTCCACGAGATGCCGGTGTGGAAGACGTCCTATCGACTGATCCTGCCCGATCCCGCAGGCGACGCCCAGGCCAAACCCGACAAGGCCGGACTCATGACGCTGCAGGGCTGGGCGATCGTTGAAAACACGACCGATCAGGACTGGAACGGCGTCAAACTCGCCCTCGTCAGCGGCAGGCCCGTCAGCTTTCAGATGGACCTCTACGAACCGCTGTTCACGTTCCGCCCGACGTTGCCGGTGCCGACGATTCCGGGTGTGCTGCCGCGGGCGTATGCAGGCGGAACAGAGTACGGAGAGCCCGCCGGAGCACTGGAACGCAAAGCCAAGCTCATGATGGGTCGAGCGGCCATGGAGTCGATGGCGCCAGGATCCCCCGCGCCATCGGCCAAGCCAAGAGCAGGCGCGGGCGGCTTTGTTGACGATGTCGCGGCGGGGTCCATGCAGGCCGCAATCTCCGCCGACGATCTCGCCAACTACGCCGCGCAGTCTCAGGCCACCGGCGTCGACGTCGGCGAAGTCTTCCAGTATCAACTCGACGCCCCCGTCACCATCGAGCGTCAACGTTCCGCGATGCTCCCGATCCTCACCGGCACCGTCAAGGGCCGCCGCGTGAGCATCTATTCCCCGACCGACGGGCGCGAGCACCCGATGCGCGGCGTCGAGATCGTCAATGACTCTGGCCTGCAGCTCCTCCCCGGCCCCATCAGCGTCTTCGACTCGGCGACCTACGCCGGCGATGCCCAGATCGGCCAGGTTGCCAAGGGCGACAAGCGACTGCTCGCCTATGCGCTCGATCTCGATGTCAACGTGCTGACCAAGAACGAAGAAGAGAACAACACCATCAAGATCCGCATCATCAACGGTGCGTTTGAACAGACCATCAAGAGCGCGACCAAGACCACCTACACCTTCGACAACAAAGACGCCAAGCGTGCCCGCACGATCGTCATCGAACAACCCAAGCTCATCGGCTGGGAACTCGTCAGCAAGACCAAGCCCGTCGAAGAAACCCAGTCAGCCCTGCGATTCGAGACCGAGATCGCCGCGGCCAAGAAAGCCGAGCTCGTGATCGCCCACGAGCGGACGGAATCAGGCACCGTCGGCCTGACATCGATCGAGCTCCCCACGCTTCTCGCCTATCAGAAGCAAGGCAAAGTCTCCGACGCCGTGATCCAGGCCATCCGCGACCTCGGCCGTCGTCAGGGCGAGATCAACGCCGCGAACAACGAAGCCGCCGACTTTGGCCGCCAGATCGACGAGATCACCAAAGAGCAGGCCCGCCTCCGCGACAACATGTCGCGACTGGAGCGCACCGACCCGCTCTACGCCCGCTATGTGAAGAAGCTGAGCGACCAGGAATCGCAGTTCGAAGAGCTCCGCGACAAGCGCGAGAAAGCCGTGGCCAAGGCACGCTCGCTCACGAGTGAACTCCAGACCTTCATGCAGACGCTCAGCGCGGAGTGAGCGATCACGATTCGGCAGAATGCGGAACTTGCGTTGTCGACGAGGCGCCCTGCGCTGCACGCACTGCAAAGCTTGGAAGTTGAATCGGCCCGCCCTGTGTGCCCCCGACGATCACCAGAAGGCTCGTCCAGTTCCCCATGATGTTACGCTGCACGCCGTGGGCCGCGTAGTCCGGCAGCCAGAACGTCTGATCGACAAGATAGCTGAAGGAGTGCTCTCCCTTGGGAACCTCATCCAGACGGATCTCCCACCAGCCCTCCCAAGACTCCAGATTGTCGGGCACGGAGCCGTCATCATCGCAGCGATGCAGCGGCGCTCGGTCGCGCCAACCGTCCAAGCTCGACATCAGGTCGACGTCCTGAGCATGCGGCAGATAGACACGAAAAACAACTTCGCCGCGTAGACTGATCGTGACCATCGCTCACGCTCCCGTGCATTCCCGTACTGGCTGTGATGCAATTGGGAATCAGGAGTTACTCAAAACCCTGCGGCTTATGCACTTGGACGTTTGCAAGGTCGATTCGTTCATGATTTCGTCAAGCAACTGGCCACGCCAAGACAAAGTGGCGATTTTCGAGACCGATTCGATGTGCCATCCGCTCGATCAACCGTCTGGCGGGGCATCCTCCGGCCACTCCTGCGGCTGGCAACACGGCTCAACATTCTGCCCGCACCGCGCACATTGCCCATGACCATGCACCCACACCAGCTCCAGCGGTAAGGCGCCGCATGCGGGGCAGCGCTCGGCGCAGGGTTGCGGTCGCGGCTGCGGGTGGTGCTCGCTCATGTCGTCCGCTCCGCTTCTCCCTGAGTGTTCTGGGTCATGGGACGATCGCTCACCGAGTGAGGAAACGTGCGCTCGATCAGATACGCTGCCCGCCAAGCTTCAACGACCTGCGCACGCACATACGCCGTCCCGCACTCCGGGCACACGCCTTCGTCATCGCCACCGTTGAGGTCGTAGTGACAGTTCGGACAGAGAAAGCACTGCGCCGACTCAAGAAAGTCCTGCGCACGAGTAGTCTTCTTTCTCTTCGTGAGTCGATCGCGGCTGAAGACCACGGAGAGCCAGGTGGATGCCACGATCTGCAGGAGTATTGCCGTGGGAAGCAGCAACGGGGGCTTCCACAAGTAGTGTCCGGCGAGAGCAAGAGCCGAAACGATGAACAGAATGAACGGTATTGACGTGGTCTCGGTCCAGTTGCGAGCCGGAAGCGGGCGCACTTGAACCGGCAGGCCCTTCGCCGCGTACCCGTAAGCGACTCGTTGCTTCTCAGGAGTCAATGGTTGAGGGGGAGTCATCGATTGGACTCAGGCGAGTGCTCGGTCTGAACAACGTTGCTCTTCGCCGATGAGTACCGGTCGCCGAGCCGGTGGGTTTCGCACCAGGCTTTCACGACTGCGAGGCGATCATACCTCCGGCCGCATTCTGGGCATACTCCTTGCGCATCGCTGGCTGGAAGCGGAAAGTGGCAGTTCAAGCACACGCAGCCCTGGTTCGGGTCGAGGAGAGCGAGTATCGCTCGTCTTCGAGCGGTCCAAATGGTGATGAGAACGAGCCAGGGAAGGAACATGCCCGCAACCGCAAGCGAGACGGGCACCGCCTGTTTATGAATCGGCTGAAGAATGGCCAGTACCGAAACTCCCCAGCCCAACACAAAAGTGATGAGTACAAGGACGTTCAGAGTGCGTGACTCAATGAGGAGTCGTTTCGGCACAATCGGCATCGTGGGCATCTTGTCATCGATGCGTGCCCCGTTGCTCGAGGTGTTCCGGGGAGCACGAACTCCATACACAAACCGCCACATCCGCACCACTTCCGAATGGGTGTAGAACGTCCCGCACTCCGGGCATTGCCCATGCTCCGGAGTTCCCTGCAGGACAAAGTGGCATCTCGGGCAGAGCAGGCATCCGACCGTCTTCAAATACGGCTGAAACCAAAACCGCAGATACAGGCCGCGGACAACCACCAGAACCAGCAGCGCGATCAACCAAACGACGATTCCTAGGCCGACGGAAAAGCCCGGGATCACCAGCGGCATCACCATCATCAGTAAAAACGAAACACAAAGCCCGACAAACACCAGCCGGATGACCGACAACACCCGCGGCAGCTTCGGCCGATCCGGCATCGGCTGCGATTGCAGCACCCGCTGCACCGCACGCTGCTGGTCCTTTGGCAAGTGCTCGTACACGGTTGCCGCCCTTCCCCAGTCGCTCCGTTCACAACCCCATCAACCCCCGCTTCGCCTCCCATTCGCTCTGCTCACGCTTGTTGTCGCCCGCGATCGTCTGCGACTTGTTCCGCAGCGCTTCAATCTCCAGGCGCGTCAGCCGAACGCTTTGCAGTTCATAGTCCCGGAACGCCTCCATCGTCAGCGGCACGATCGGCTGCAGCAGAGCGTACATCGCCTCGGCGTACACCCGAATCTCCTGCTGCGCATGGCTGTCCATCCGCAGCGACAGAAACCGCAGGATGTTGTGCAGGTCGCACTTCCAGTACCACTCGGTATACACACTCACCGGCAGGGCGATCCGCGCCAGCTCTCGGCTCACGCCCTGCTTGGTCAGCGCGTCGTAACGCTCATACATCTTCTCGGCGTCGTCCAAGTAGCGCAGGAACTCTTCCGCGGTTCTCGCCTCGTTGGGTGCGGCCGCGGCGTCGCTTGTAAACCGCTCCTCGCCGCCTTGGCGATTGCTCGAACTCTGCTTGCGCACTTCGTCGATGCTCGGCTTGTAGAAGCGATCGGGAACGATCGAGTAGCGTGCGGAGTACTCGTTCACGCTCGCCGTGCGGTGCCGGATCCATTGTCTCGCGATGAAGATCGGCATCGAGACGTGGAACTTGAACTCCAGCATCTCCAGCGGCGTGGTGTGCCGATGCCGCAGCAGATACCGGATCAACCCCCGATCCTCGTTCACCTTCTTGGTGCCCTGGCCGTACGACACACGGGCGGCCTGCACGATCGCGGCGTCCGCCGTCTGCCCCTGCGGCACCAATCTCGGCATCGCATCCACGAGGGCCACAAACCCGTGCTCATGAATCCGAATCTCGTGCCGCGAGCACCCGCCCATCACGTCAAACGTGGGTGAGTCAAACCCTATCTTCCGCACCTCAAAGGTCTTCTCCGTTGAGCCCACATTGCTCGGAATCTCAATCCGCACCGGCTCGCGCACCAGCGTGGCAGGAGCGGCGGGAACAACAGACGGCGTCGAGGTGGTCATAGACATCCCGCGATTGTTGCGCACGCGACCATCCCAAGCCATGCTCGCCCTCAGACGGATTCTCGGTCGCTCAACTCGACCTGTCGCCCCCTGTCGCCCTGTGTCAACTGCTCCGAGAATCGCCACTCGCGTCCGATCAGTTCGGCAAGATCATCACTTGAACTGGTGGTGATCTCCCCACGTCCGCCGATCCCCACCACGCTCTGCCGTTCCACGTGGAACATGACCCACCCCGGCCCGCTGAGCGGCCGATCTCCCTGACGGCCTCGGATGATCCTTCCAGATTGGGGTTTTTCATGCGGAACTCTGCTTTCGTTTGTGTCGGTCTGGCGATGCTGGCTCCCTGCGCCACGGCTGGTGCCCAGCTCACGCGTTCGGCGACCAGCGCCGTCAGCAGCGGGCTTTCGTCGACCATCGATCTGTTCCGACAGGACTTGGGTCAACTCAATCCGTATCAGCCACGGTCATTTCTGACCGGGCGTCGCGAGATCAACTGGGATGACGTGCCAAACAACTTCGCTTCGCCCAGTCTGCTTAATGGAAACTACTTCAACGCCGTCTCGCCCCGCGGCGTCTTGATGTCCACTCCCGGCAGCGGATTTCTGATCAGCGCGCCCGCGGGCAATCCCAATGGCACGCTCCCCAACTTCGGCGACGTGAACGCCGCGTATCTCACGGGGCTTGTGCCGTTCTCCGCGCCGAGCATGATGGCGGCGTCGGGCAGCACGCGGACCACGTTCAGCTTCGTCATTCCCGGTTCTTCGATTCCCGCGCTCTCGCGCGGCTTCGGAGCGGTGTTTGCCGATGTTGACGAGCTCGGGCCGACGCGTATTCAGTACTTTGACGCCTTCGGCTCCATGCTGCTGGATCTCCCCGTTCCCGCGACCCGCGGCGACGCGACGTTCTCGTTCATCGGTGCGAGCTTCAACTCGCCCGTGGTGGCGAGTGTTCGGGTGATCGCGGGCACGGTGCCGCTGAACAACACGTCGGGCTCGGTCTTCGGCTTGCCCACGGTGGATGTCGTGGCGATCGATGACGTGATCTTCGGCGAGCCGGTTCCCGCGCCGATGGGCGGCGTGCTCTTCGGTCTCGCCGCGATCGCCGCAGTTCGGCGCCGACGCTAGGCCGAGTGGGGGGATCTCGGTCTACTTCGGCCCGACGAGCGTCACCATCGCGGTGGCGTGCTTGGTGCCGCGGCGATAGTCGACCTTCACCGACTGCCCCGGCTGGCAGATCGCCAGCACGCGCATGAGGTCGTAGATGTCGCGAACGGGTTCGTCGTTCAGGGCGGTGATGACGTCGCCGGTGCGCATGCCGCCGGTGGGCACGGGTTTGTTGCCGGCGAACGCGGCGATGAGGTCGACATCCACCGTCGGCCCGTCGCCGGCACCCAGGCCAACATCAAACGGCAGATTTGCCGGGCCGCGACCAAGCTCATTGGGTGCTTCGGGGATGTTCTTCAGCCACGCTCGATAGTCCTTTTCGATCGGCTTGATCGGCGTGCCAAAGGTCTTCTCCATCGCGACGCGCCCGCTCTGATCGTCGGAAAAGTTCGTCACGTAATGGCCGTACCACGCCGCGAGCTTGTCTTTCTCGGCCAGGAACATGAAGATCGCGCGGGCCTGGGCATACATCGCGCTCGGCGTGCTCGACATGAATCGCTTCTGATCGAGCCCCATGAAGACTTCCCAGGGCATGAGGTTTCCGGCCCGCGCAAGACGCCGCGCGATGTTGGTTCGCCAGTTGGGGCGCACGATCATCTCGCCCTTTGGCCCGGTGTCGCAATCTTCGACGAGTGAGCAGAGGCCTTCCATGACCCAGAGCGGATGGCGTTGGCCGAGCTGATCTTCTTGCGTGCCGCGGGCATCCATGTCGCGCCAGTGCAGCACGTGCCAGAACTCGTGCCGCCAAGATGAGCCGAGGTCCATGGAGACGAGGCGACGTTCACTGTGGCTGTATTCGCCGCCGACGCGATCGAAGCGGTCGCCGAAGCGTTTCTGGGCCCACACGATGTAGTCTGCCCGCGTGGGAAGAATGACCAGCACCGGCGGCTGAGCGGCGGTGCTGCCAGCGTGTTTCGGAAGGTCGCCCGCGATCGCCCGCCACCAGCGTTCGAGCTTCAGGGCTTCGGTGCGTGCTTGATCAAAGAGCTTGGCGTCGAAGGCGGAGACATAGACGAGATTTAACACCTCATCGCGCACGAGCGTGTAGGGCGATCCCTTTTCGCCAACTCGGAAGGTCTTGCGGGCGTCTTCGATCAGCCGCTCGGCCCGCTTGCGCACCACTTCGTCAAACCGCCGCACGATCGCCTTGAACTCCGGATGCTCGCGCAGCGGCGCAAGGTGCTCGTCGGCATTCATCTGGCGGAGGTCGGCGAACCCGCGAGCAATCGCCTGCTGGAGCATCTTGCACGCCTCGTCAAGCTTGCCCTGCATGCTCAGTGCACAGGCCAGGTTGTACCAGGGCACAAAGTTCTCGTGATCGAGCGGGATCAGCTCTCGAAGCAGAGCTTCTGCCTTGGAGAAGTCGCGCTGATCAAATGCCGTGATGTTCGCCTTCTCCAGGCGGTCTTTCTCGCGGTCGGCCTCTTCTTGCGTGATCGTGCGTGTTGGTGCTGTGGGCGGCTGAGGGCCGACGGCGGGCTGGGCGTGCGCGATGGATGTGACGAGCAGCGTCGCCAGCGAGACATTCAAAGCTGTTCGACGACTGTGCATGTTCTGAGCCTCGACATCGAGTTGCTTACCACCCGATCACTTCGTCAGATTCTTCACCCCCGCTCGCAACCGGGGAAGGCGGACTCTATGGAAAACAGATTCACGCTCGGCTGTTCGCGCCGCCGATCTCGCAAGAGACGATGCGATAGCCCACATCCAGCGTATCCAGAGCCAGCAGAGGCCGGTTCCGCTCTATCCACCGTCGGCTCGAAAGATCGCTGCGGAGCTTTGCCAGACCGGCCTCGGCATCGATCCGGGCGAAGCTGGAGATAGCACTTCGTCTGTCGGCATCGAGATAGCACTCGGGTCTGCGCCAATAAGCGCAGAGAAAGCCGTCGGTACAGTCATGCGGGACGGACACCGGCATCATCCGCACCGTCCCACAGGTCACTCGCTCCAGCATCGCATGAAGCTCTCCGGCCCGCGGAAAGATCGTGCGGTCATGGGCGGCGATCTCGGGAAAATACTCGTCCGTCAGCCAGAATGGCGCGTCGTCAGGAACCCACGTGAGCAGAACGACACGTTTCCGCGCCACCCGCGCCATCTCATACAAACCACGCTCAAGGTCCGTCCAATGATGAGCGCTGAGAATCGCCATCGCCGCGTCCACGGAAGCCGTCTCCAAGGGCAGCGCCTCGGCCGACCCTTCTACACACCTGGCGGCACCTTCCGGTCGTTGTCGGATCATCACTTCGGAAGGTTCAACAGCGAGCACCGTTCGGTCGCGCGGTTCATACGAGCCCGCCCCGGCACCAACGTTGACCACGCTGACGGCGTCTCCAATCGCCGCACCTATGGCAGATGCGATCCGTGGATCCGGTCGCCGGAGCACCGAATAGCCGCGTCCGATGCTGTTGTAAAGAGCCATGTGGCTGCCTTCGCAAGTCTTGAATCAGGGTGACAGTAAGCCGATAGAACTTTTCTTGGCGGGCGTTAGGGGGTAGGAGCCGAGGAAACGACATTTGCTGAGTGCCGAGGCGTATCAAGAGAGGTGATGGGTCGTAGCTGGAACTGGTGGGGACAGAAGGGAACCGTGGCTCCCTCCACTCGGATCCGTGGGGTTCAAGGTGCCTCATCGCTGACTGCTGGCGCTCCAAATCGCGCGACGTAGTGCCATACGCGTTTCAGACTCTGCGCATCGTACTTGCCCGTGCGAGATGCATCCCCGATGTCCTTGGGAGTTAGCCATCCATCGCGGGCAAGGGAGATGCCGAGTTCAACGTACTCGCGTCCGCGGTACTCCGGATACTGTCCGAGCACAGCCGAGCTCAAGCGGAACCCCCCATGCCAATCCACGCTGCACGGCAGAGCGCGGGCGTCGCGCTCGACTTCAGTTCCCCGGTAGCAAGGGTCAAGAACGATCGCCTCGACGTCGTCGCAAAAGCGAAGCGGACCGTGGGTCTGTGCCTCGATATAGCTATCCAGAGGGTCGCTCGGTACCGACTCGGCGAGTGGAATCAAAGCCATGCGCTCGGCGACGCCGAAATGCCGCGGTTCAAAGAAGCTGTCGGGAAAGCAGAACGTGGTGCGAGCGTGGGTGTGCGCGGCGAGCCGCAGAAACGCGGACCCGAATCGTGGCGAAGCACCGATGGGGCTGCGCCGAAAGTTGAGCGCACCATACTTCGGACGCTCCGCCGGCGCTGCGCCGTCGTAGGCACCCCCGAAAATTCGGCTCTCCCAGCGCCACCGGTCTCCGCCCGGGTAGGCAGTCAATCCGCCGTTGCTCGTCCCCGTCTCAAACTGAGAGCGGTAGAGACCGTCGCGGATCATCGAGTGGAGAATCGGTTCACCGCAGTACGTTCGATCCGGGTGAAAGTGCACGTTGACCCGAAGGCTTGGGTCCATTGGCGCGCCCATCGCCAAATTCGACACAGCCTCGACCGCTCTCCGGGCAGGAGTCTCCACTTCGTGGGCTGGATCGAGCGGCGTCTCCATGGTTGCCATCGAGTCTACGACTCGTGTCGCTTGCAGAAAGCAGCGCCGATTCCAACACGCTGACCAGCAGCAACCAGGCCGAAAGTTCGTGACCTGCGGGGCTATGCAATCGAATCAGGGTGACTGGATTCGAACCAGCGGCCTTCTGGACCCAAACCAGACGCTCTACCAAGCTGAGCTACACCCTGCAAGCCCAGATGATAGCCGCGTGACCATGAAACGTCGGGACCCGAGTCGGCTGTGCCACTACCGATAAATCGGCCGCAACTTCCCCTCCAGATATCGAATCAGCGGCTCGGCCGACAGCGGCTTGCCGGTCAGCTTCTGGCAGAGTTCGCCCGCCAGATAGCGCCTGCCGTGGGTGTGGATATTGGTGTTCAGCCAGGTCTTCAGCTCGCCGAACTCGCCGCGGGAGATGAGCGAGGGCAGGTTGGGGATCTGGGTGTTGATCGTTTCCCAAAGCTGGGCGGCGTAGAGGTTGCCGAGGGTGTAGGTGGGAAAGTAGCCGATCAGACCGAAGGACCAGTGCACGTCCTGCAGGCAGCCGACTTTGTCGCTCGGAACATCGACGCCGAGGTACTTCTTGTACGCCGCGTTCCACTCGCCGGGAATGTCCTTGATCGGCAGGTCGCCCTTGATGATCGCCCGCTCCAGGCGGAATCGGATCAGCACGTGCAGGTTGTACGTCGCTTCGTCGGCATCGACACGGATCAAGCTGGGTTTGGCTTGATTCACGGCCTTGAACGCGTCATCCGCGGTGAACGCTTCCAGTGATGAGCCGGCGAAGGTCTTGGCGTGTGGCATCAGCCACGACCAGAACTCGCGGCTGCGACCCACAAAATTCTCCCACATGCGGCTCTGGCTCTCGTGGATCCCCAGCGAGATCGCCTGGCTGAGCGGCGTGCCTGCGGCGGGGCCGAGCTTCGGGAGTCCTTGCTCGTACAAACCATGCCCGCCCTCGTGCATGCTGCTGTAGAGCGAGTTGGTCCAGGTCTGGTCCTTGTAGCGCGTGGTCAGGCGTGTGTCGCCGGGGGCCATGCCGGAGCAGAACGGGTGCGTGGTGACGTCGAGTCGACCGGACTCAAAGTCAAAGCCCATGGTTCGGAGCACGAGCTGGGCCATCGCGTGCTGGCGATCGTGATCGAACGGCACGTTCAGCACCGCCGCGGCGGGGTGTCGCCCGGCTTTGCCAAGCTCGCTCACCAGCGCGGAGAGGCGCTCGGCGAGCGGGGTGAAGACCGCGTCGATCTCTGCGGCCGACGCTCCGGGTTCGTAGGTATCCAGCAGCGCGTCGTACAACTCGCCGTGCGATGAGGTGCGCAGGCACTCGGCCTTTCGGCGCGTCAGCGCCATCATCCGCTCCAGCCATGGACGGAACATCGCAAAGTCGCTCTTGGCTCTCGCCTCTTTCCAGACTTCCTGAGACTGCGAACCAACTTTGGCGAGCTCGGCGACGAGCTCGGTGGGCAGCTTGGTGTCGCGATCGTAATCGCGACGGATCTCTCGGAGGTTGCGGGCGACCGGGCTGGCAGCATCGCCGGTGAGCGCGGAGTCACGTTCACACGCGGCGAGCAACTCGCCGAGCTTCGGCGCGGTCATGCGCTCGTGTGTGAGCGTTGAGATCGCCGCCGCCTGTTCGGCGCGGTGCTCCGCCGCGGCGGGGGGCATGTACGTTTCCTGGTCCCAGCTCAAGAGTGAGCCGACCGACTCGAAAAGAGCGGCCTGGCGGAGGTGCTGGACGAGTTGGTCATATGCGGCGGGTTGCTGTGCCATGAGCCGAAACCGTAGCCCCGCCGCCCTGCCGATGCACGTCGGAGGGCGATCGATCAGACCTTCGCCTCTTCCCGGTCTCGAGATTGACGTTCGGCGCGCTTGCGCATGCTCTCGTCGAGGATCTTCTTGCGAATCCGTACGCTCTGCGGCGTGATCTCGACGAGTTCGTCTTCTTCGATGTACTCCAGCGCGGCTTCGAGTGTCAGCTTGCGCGGGGTCTTCAAGACGACGGTTTTGTCCTTGCTCGCGGCACGCATGTTGTCGAGATGCTTCAGACGCGTGATGTTGACCACCAGGTCGTTGTCGCGATTGTGCTCGCCGCAGATCAGGCCGGCGTAGACCTTGTCGCCCGGAGTGACGAACAGCACGCCGCGGTCGGCGAGCAGTTCGCAGGCATAAGTGGTCACGGGGCCGGAGTCGGTGGCGATCAGCACGCCCTGCGTGCGCCCCGGGGCGGTGCCCGACATGGGCGCGAAGCGTTCGAAGGTGTGGTGCATGATGGCATCACCCTGAGTGGCGGTGAGGATGCGTGATCGCAGACCGATGAGCCCGCGTGCGGGGATCTCGAACTCAAGGTGGGTCATGGCGTCGCCGCGGGGCTCCATGCTCTTGATCTCGCCCTTGCGGTTGCCGACGAGTTCCATGACCGGGCCGAGCGCGGTGTTGGGGCAATCGACCACCAGCCACTCGATGGGCTCGTGCTCGATGCCGTCGATCTGCTTGATGACGACCTGCGGCTTTCCGACGGAGAGCTCGAAGCCCTCGCGGCGCATGGTCTCCAGCAGGATGCCCAGGTGGAGCAGGCCTCGGCCCGAGACGACGAACTCATCGCCTGCGCTTGCGGAAAAGTCGACGCGGAGCGCGACGTTGTGCTGCAGTTCGCGTTCCAGCCGCTCGCGGATCTGCCGGCTGGTCACCGACGAGCCCTCGAGCCCGGCAAACGGCGAGTCATTCACGCGGAAGACCATGGTCAGGGTCGGCTCGTCGATCTTCACCGGCGGCAGGGCCTTGGGCGCGGTGATGTCCGCGATGGTGTCGCCGATGTCCACCGAGTCCAGCCCCACCAGAGCGCAGATGTCGCCGGCGATGACGGTGTCGGCGTCGGTGCGACCCAGACCCTGGAACTTCAGCAGCTTCTGCACCTTGCTCTGCTGGATCTTGCCGTCCATCTTCATCACGGCGACCTGCTGGCCCGATGAGATCTGGCCGTGGAAAACGCGTCCGATGCCGATGCGCCCGACATAGTCGTTGTAGTCCAGGGTCGTGATCAGCATCTGCAG
Source organism: Phycisphaerales bacterium (assembly GCA_019750095.1). GTDB lineage: Bacteria > Planctomycetota > Phycisphaerae > Phycisphaerales > UBA1924 > UBA4658. The sequence continues at coordinate 28,778 of JAIEOW010000087.1, read as the reverse complement.
CGGCGCGTCGACATCCGCCTCTGGCGGCGGAACGTGCTTGACGATTGCGTCAAAGATGGGACGCAGATCGGCGTTCGGGTGGCCCGGCAACGCGGCCTCGCCCTTGGCGGTTTTGGCGAGTTCGAGATCGGTCGTCGACCATCCCGCGCGTCCTGATGCGAAGACGATCGGGAAGTCCAGCGCATGATCGTCGGCACCCAGTTCCACCAGCAGGTCGAAGACCTCGTTGATCACTTCGTCGATGCGAGCGTCGGCACGATCGCACTTGTTCACAATCACGATTGGCTTCAGCCCCGCCTCGATCGCCTTGCTCAGCACGAACCGCGTCTGCGGCATCGCGCCCTCGGAAGAGTCGACGAGCAGCAGGCACCCGTCGGCCATGCGGAGCACACGCTCGACCTCGCCGCCGAAATCGGCGTGGCCCGGCGTGTCGATGATGTTCACATAAAACTCTTCGATCTTGTCGCCCACCTTGCGGACATAGTTCACTGCGCAGTTCTTGGACAGGATCGTGATCCCGCGTTCCCGCTCTAGCGGATTGCTGTCCATGATCAAGCCGTGCTGGCCACCTTCGAGTTTCTCAAGCTCGCCAACGCGGAAGTTGCCTGACTGCTTCAGCAACTGGTCGACCAGTGTGGTCTTGCCATGGTCAACGTGCGCGATGATGGCGACGTTGCGGAGCAACGAAGCACGGATCTTGGCCTGTTCGAGCGTGATGGTCATTGGCGGAGGGAGTGGGGGAGGGGGGGAGGGGGGGAGGGGGGACTGGCGAGGATGGGGGATGCGAGCGATGAACCATCGCCGGTGCGGTGAAAACGTCCCGCACTCAGGGAAAACCACAAAAGACGCTTCCTGGCCCCCGCGACTCCGGTCGGAAGCTGTCGGGGTAGGTCAACGACTATAGGGAGGCGGTGGGGCAGAATCGCGTGCCTATCGCTTAGCGGATGAGTCTTGGCGGTTTCCTGGCCGATTCACGGCTGGTCACTGGCAAACCGCAAGCGCACTTCTCCCGACAAGTCACCGACATCGGTCGCCTTGATCTGGATATCCAGTTCGTTGAATCGCCGCATGATCGAGCGTGCACCCTTGAAGTCTGGAAAGAGCGATGGCAACCTCTGCTCAAGAGCCGCGGGTCGAATGTGCGCGAGCAGAAACCAGCGCTCGGTCTCGCCTGCTGCCAAGGTGGTCAGTGCATTGGCGTCGTTCCTGACAATCTCCGCAGCGGTCGGTGCGCACTTCGGGAGAATCTGCCCAGCATCTGGCGGTGTGTCAGGAGCGGCGTTCGCCTGCGACCGTCGTGCCTCGGCAACTGGATCGCAGCCGGTCGATGGGCTCGGCTCCTGCGATGCGTTGATCACCATCCATCCTGCGCGACCATCGTGCAGCTTCGGAGCCATCAGCACCGGTGCCGCAAGCTGCTCGGCTTCGCACGCGCGTTGCTGCGTGTTGTACGGTCCGTTCATGCCGGGTCGCGTCGCGTACACCCAGCTCAGCACCAGCGGTCGACTCGTGAGCATGCTCATCGGTGAGGCGCCCGTCGCCGGCAGCGGCAAGACCCGGACCGCCTCGGGGGCGATGCCCGCATAGTCCACCGCTGTGGCGGGCAGGCGAGTCTTCTGAGAGTCTTGACTCATGCGCTGTTCGAAGACATCTACCCCGCGTGATATCGCGGCGTCCATCGCGCGGGCTAGCCCTCCAGAGTTGGTGGATTGCACCGCAACCGACACGCTCATCCGATCATCGCGTCCAATCGATCGCACCGCAACCGCCTGCCTGGAGGTCAGCAATGCGCGAGCATCGGGTGGTATCGGCAACGCGGATAAGACGCTCGCACCTGACAACCCAAAGCCCAAAGATGGAGGAAGCGGCGCATTCTGAATGACGGCGAGCAGGGAGCCGCCGCGCAATGCTTCGAATGATCCCGAGTCCGTCGCGGCCATGGCACGAAGCTGATCCTGCTGTGCCCGATCGCGGACAAGCACGCCCGCTCGCCAGGAACTGCCGCCCGCTCCTGCGGCTCCAGGCTCGTTCGTGCTGCTGGCGGTCATGATCACAAAGTCGCGCCAGAGGTCCCTTGCCGCACCACGGGGGGCGGTCGAGGTCATCACCAACACGTCTGCAACGCCTTGGCCTTTGGCGAGTTCGAAGGCGTCCTGCTGGCGCATCGGCGAACCCGAGCCGCCTGTCGTCAGCGTGCCGAGGAGTTCGTCCAGGAGTTCGCCGCGACCAGTGGGTCCAAACACGAGCGTGAATCGATCGTTGTCGGCTGTTGCGGCGGTTCTTTGCGTCGCCGGCTTGGCCTGGAGCAAGCGGTGGGTGACCAGCTCGAACTCGCCGTTCTCCACGGAGAGAATCTGGTGCCCCTGACTGATCCCGCGTGGCGAGACCTTCAGCCTCTCTCGCAGGCGTCGATCCGTGTCCGCGCTCACGTCGCTCAGCATCGCCCACCGGCGATCCGCCTCGCCGGCGGTCCGCGAGGCGAGGATGACGCGTGTGCCAAGCAATCGATCAAACGCCTCGGCCTCGCTCCACCCCAGTTGAGCAGCGAGGGCGGTCCAAGCCTTGGTCACCTCCGTCAACGTTCCGGCTTCATCCAGAAATTTCAGCGCACCCGTGCCGACCGGAGACTTCCGCAGGTCTGCGGCACGATCGACCACGACGATCATGTCGAGATCGTCCGGCAAGCACGCGACCGCGTCGATAGCTCCCAGACCTTTCGATGCAGTTGCTGTCGGAATGCGCTGCGACTGGGGTGCGGCGGCCTGGCCCGAAAGGACGTGCCACACAACGGCAAGCCCGAGTGTGGTGACTGCGATGCTGATGACCGTCGATCTTCGCATGCTGAACAGTTGAACCGGCCAACCACTCGGCGGTTTCGTGCCGAGTCGGACGACGGACGGTATGCGAAGCGTGCAATCAGCGGGGCAGGGTGAAAAGGTCTAGTTCGTTCGCCGTCGGCGTACGGGAATGCGTTCCTAGACGCACGTTGCGCAGCTCACCCGAGAAGAGTGCGGCACGCGGCAATGGCTCGCCGGGGAGCGAGGCGACGATCGACTGGCTGTTGGATGCCGATGCGAATCGCAGCATGTTGCTGGATTCCCGCGACAGCTCACCAAGCATCGCCGGGCTGGCTGTTGGCATCGGCGACTGCCCGATGATCGCTACGGCCTGGGAATCAACGCCCAACGCCGACCGGGGCCCGGAGGCCAGCGCACTCGGTGTTCGGTCTGCGAGTGCAAACGGCGGGTTTTCCAGTTCCACAACACTCGCCACGGCGGCAACAGTGCTTAGAAACTCCTCTGGGCTTGGGGCAGAGATCGAGTCGCTGGCGATGCTCTGCTTGATCGCGTCAAGCTTGCGGCATGCGGCGCACTCCACCGAGTTGGCCAACGTCGAAATCGGCGAGGGCTCACGAGCAAGTTGCACCGACGTCGGCGAGGCCCGATGCACCAGCACCACGGCCATGACACACGCGGAAATGGTCATCACCACACTCGCGTACACCCAAGGAATTCGACGGCGAACGCTCGGCGCAAGAAACGGACGCTCGGCGTCGACACGATCCAGGATCGCCCTCGTGAGGTCCGGTGCTGGGACCGATTCCGATCTCAGGGCGTCGGAAACGTCACGAATCTGCCAAAGCTTGTTGCGGCGGTCACGCGGGTTCATCCCCAGACCTCCGCCACGTGATCGCTGAACTGCGCGTGGGCTTCCAGAAGCCCACGCATCCGCTGCCGACCTCGGTGCAGGTGGCTCTTGATCGTGCCCTCGGGCATCTCCATGTGCTCGGCGATCTGCGAGATCGGCCAATCGAGCTGGTGAAACAGCACCACGATCTCGCGCTGTTCCTCAGAGAGCTGCGCCAGAGCCCAGTCCAGCGCGACCTTGGTGTTGCCGCTCACTTCGACATCGATCGTCGGCGTCTCGGGCGCGTTCCACTTGCCTTCGCGGTTGGCGACCATGTCCGAGTCATAGCTCGGCTTGTGCTTCTGGCAAGCGTTCACGTACAGCCGCTTGGCGATTGTGAACAGCCATGTCGAGAACCGGAACTTGAAGTCAAACCGGTGCAGATTGGTTAACGCACGAACAAACGCGTCCTGCACGATGTCCTCGGCCACCTCGGGGCGCCCAGACATCCGCAGCATGTACGCGTACAACGACCCTTGGTGCGCCCGAATGAACTCCGCCGACGCTCGGCGGTCGCCGGCAATCGCTCGTTCGATCAGGGCTCTTTCTTCGGCGCGGGTCATCGGTGGACAGTCTACCGGTGGGAAGAGATTTGGGTTCTGCCAATCGAACGGACTTTCCAGAGTTTGACGCCTGGATCGACCCTTCGTTCGGCCACGATAGAGTTTTCGGACGATGTCAGGGTCCTGTTCCCCTTCCAGCGTCCAACTTTGTTCTTGGTGCCGGTCCATACCGGGCCAAAACGCGATGCGCCGGCTGCGAGGGCGCAGGTTCCCTCGGATTCCCGATTGGTTCCCCGGCAGGCAGTTTTTCGCTTCAGGCGTCCGTACGATCGCCTGTGCGCGACCTGAACACGCTCTCTTTGGACGCTGTCTATGCCGAGTTGACCAGAGATGGGGCACTGGCGGCCATGGTCAAACTTGCCTTCGACGAGGACCTCGGGCCGGGCGGACACCCCGGCGATGTGACCTCCCGCGCGTGCATCCCAGAATCGGCGAATACACAGGCCGCTCTTGTCGTCCGCCAGGCGGGGGTCCTTGCTGGCATTCGATGCCTGCCAACGATTCTGAATCGGTTCGCCCCGAGCTGCTCGTTGGGAGTTCATGCCGCGGATGGACAACGGATCGAGCCGGGCCAGCACTTAGCAATTCTCGAAGGCCCGACGCGCGAGGTCCTCGCCGCCGAGCGGACGATGCTGAATCTGCTCTCCAGACTTTCGGGCATCGCCACCGGCACCGCCGGGTATGTCCAGCGCGTTGCCCACACACGCGCACGTCTGCTTGACACGCGTAAGACCACGCCGGGCATGCGCGGGCTGGAGAAGTACGCCGTGCGCTGCGGAGGGGGATTCTGCCATCGCGTCGGGCTCTACGACGCCATGCTCATCAAGGACAACCATCTTGCCGGCGTGCCCATCGATCAACTCTCGGCGTTTGTCGCCCGGGCGATCGCCAAAGGACGAGCGCTCGCCCAAGAGAGTGGCGGCCTGCGGTTCGTTGAGCTTGAAGTCGACACGCTCGAACAGTTCGAACGTGTGCTCACGGCCGGACTCTGCGACCCAAAGTCCTCGCCTTCCGGCGTGATCGACATCGTGCTGCTGGACAACATGACCTGCGACCAGCTTCGGGCCTCGGTCCGCATGCGGGCTGCGGCGGGAGCGAGCGTGCTGCTCGAGGCTTCCGGGGGCGTCACGCTTGAGACCATCGCCGAGATCGCCGAGACGGGTGTTGATCGCATCTCCGTCGGGGGTTTGACGCATCAGGCCCGATCGTTGGATCTTGCGCTCGACATTGCGTGATCCGCCGGAGCCTTCTCTCACGCACCCGGCTTGCGCCACCCGGTGGAGATCATCTTCGACTCGTGGTCATAGCTCATGGCCGCGTTGTGCCGCAGCAGGTCGACCATGGCGTTCAGTTCCGATGCCGAGTCGACCTCGACATGAACCGACTTCTTTGGATCGCCCGAGAGCTGCAGAAAGATGCGGCCGGTGTTGCTCTCGGCATGCCAGTACGCACAGTAACCGGTGATGGGGTCCATAGTCGCTTCGTCCCAATCCAGTTCACTTTGCGTCCGAGCCCAGATTCAATGGCTTGCCCTTCTCGACGACATGGACAGACAGGGCGTTCTTCTCTGGGCCGATCAACGCGCCCTGCATGAACACGAAGAGCGACGCCGCCGCCAGTGCGAGTACCGCGAGCAGCAGCAGCCCCGTGTACACATTCATCACGGGCCCGCGCTGCAGAGTACCGGCGGGCATTTGCATTCCGAACTGGCTCATGGATCAGCTCTCAATCGTCAGGGTTCAAGGGGCAGGTAGCAAACACGCCGAGCTGAAGAGGCTTTAGTCCAAGCGGCTGAGAACGCGGTCGTCGTTGCCGACGTTCATCTTGGTCAGCGTCACCTTGCCCACCGAGCGGGTCGGCTCGACGACGGTGATCACGATGCTGGCCACGAACTGGCCGTCGCCGCGGACGACCGTCATGAGGGTGTTGGGCTTGATGCCGCGGTTGGAACCCTCGTTGATCTCGACCATGTCATCGCCAGCGGGGCTCTTGAAGGTCTGCGTGACGCGAGCGGTGACCAGCGGACCGGTCAGCTCGCGCGGGAGCGTGCGGGCCGTGAGAGAGTTGGCCGCGGACGAGCCGCCGCCCTGGGCCTGCTGCTGGGCCGACTGCAAGGCGAGCTTGGTCTCTTCAAGCTGCTCCTTGAGCGCCCGGGCGTTCTGCTCCAGCACCTCGCGGGTGCTTTCGAGGTCGTTGATGCGGTCGAGCAGCTCGATCTGCCGCTTCTCGCCGGTGAGCAGCTTCTCGCGGATGACCGAAGCCTCATCGCGGTAGCTCTTGATCAGGGCGGCCTGGGTGTCGACGGTTGCACCAAGCTGCGAGATCTGGTTGCGGATCGCGTTCGCATCGGCCTTGGCCTGTTGCTCACTGCTCGTGAGGTTGGTCTTCTCGGCCTGGAGCCGAGCGATCTCAGACTGGGCGGCGGCGAGCTGGCCCTCGATGGCCTTGCGCTTGTCCTCGGCGGTCGCGAGCTCAATGCCGCGTGCGCCAGCGTTGGCTGACTGCTCGTTGGCGATCGCCGCGCTGCGGGCACGCTCGAGGACGATCTCCTGCCGGAGGGCGTTCGCGTTGGACGCATAGGCCATGGTCAGGGCCGACAGAAGCAAGCTCAGGATGGCGCAGAACACGATCAGAATCTTGGTGACAATGTGCACAGTCGGCTCCTGGTCAATCCATTCGTCAAGAGGTCATCCGACCTCAATCATCCAAACACGATCCCACCCAACGATCTCCATCCGGCCAATTGGCCCATTGAGGGCTTTGGCCAAGACTGCTACGCCTATCCGCTCACCATGGCCTGCCTGTTTCCAGCCGGGCGTCTGACTGAGCGAATACCCCAAACAGACGGCAAGCACCCATCTGGGAGGGACAGTGATACCGCATATGGTGGCCCTCTGTCAACCCGGGCCCCGGAACGGGCTTGCGCAAATCGCCAAATGGCAAATGAGCAAATCGTCAAATGGGAGCCCAAATGCCCGAGGGCTTGTGATTTGGTCATTTGAAAATGTGCTCATTTGGCCATTTTCTTCACTCCCGCCTGGCCGCCGCGTCGGTCACCTTGACGATGGCCGTCGCCGCCGCCACCCGCACGCGGCCGTCGGGGTCTTCCATCATTCTTTTCAACACTGCGAGATTCTCGGGGCGCTTGGTTTCCCCAAACAGGTGGGCTGACTGGGCTCTCAGGGCCTCGCTCCCACCGGCGAAGAACTCACGGGCGATCGATGAGCCGTGGGGTTGTCCCATGCGGGCCAAAGCCATGGCCGCGGCCATCCGGACCTCGCCGGGCTGATCCTGACCCGACGGATCGCGTACCTGCGTCAGGTCGATCAGGCGGTTGATGCTGGGGGCGTCCTTGACCTGACCGATGATCTGGATGGCCAGAATCGTCGCCTCAAGGTCTTCCGGGCGAGCCGGGAACAGGGCCGAGCGAATGTCAGACACGGCGTTTTTGTCCCCAAGCTTGATCCGAGCCTCGGCGATCTGCAGATCACTGACGCGGAGCTCGCCGCCATTGCTTCGGCCGAATCCGCCACCCTGCTTGTGAGCATCGCGGAGCGGCCCGAGGGCGGACTTGTCGCCCAGTTCGCCGAGGATGTACGCCGCGTGTGCCCGAACGCGCGTGGAAGGGTCAAAGAGCATTCCGGCGAGCGGGGTCGGGTCCGCCCCCACGCCACAGCGTCGCAGGGAATAAATCGCCGCGGCCTGAACAAACGGCGAGTTGTCGCTGAGCAGTGGCCGCACCTTGCCGGCCAGTTGCTTCACCTGGGCTTTGCCGACGGCCATCGCGGCGACGGTGCGAACGGCGACGTTGCGATCCTGCAGGGCCGTCTCGGCGACGCCGCTGAGGCGGCCCGGAGTCATGGCGAGTGATTCGATGGCGTTGGCACGCTCCTCATCAGCGCCCGAGAGCGCGGCGTTGGTCAGCAGTTCGAGCGCCTTCTCGCGCAGCGCCGCCCGATCCGCCGCCGCGATTACCTCCGTGTCTCGTGCGGAAGACGCCGAGTTCGGCGTAATGATCTCGCGCTGGTCGGCAGTCGCTGTGCGGGCGCGTGGGCCCGACGAATCGCTCGATGCGGTGCCGGACCATTCTCGTGTGTCAACTGCTCGGCTCTTTGTCTCAGCCGCCGTCGCTTTCTCAGCGGAGGAGATGGTGGAGCCAGCGGTTGCGGCGTTCGGACCGGGAGTGAGCTCAGCCGTTTCCGCAACGGGCTTGGCTTTGCGTGCACTGCGACGCTTGGGCTGCGGCCCCTCGCAGGCGGCACACGCCAAGAGTGCCACCACCAACGCCGATCCCACAAGCCGCGAGTTCATTCTGGTTAGCCGCATGCCATCACTCCTTTGATTCGTCCGTCGAGGCCCGAAGTCTACAGCAGCCCGGACTCGATGCGTCGCCGACGATGCCAGGTTGCCCCCGCGAGCGCGATTCCGAGTCCGGCGACGACGTACATCGGGATCTGACCGAGTTTCCAGAACAGCGTCCCGCTTCGGCTTCGGGTGGACTCCACGCTGACCGTGAACACCAGCGCGCGGTCCTGCCGCATAGGGCCGGCATTGGGCAGAACCCGGCCTCTGCGGTCTATGGCCGCCGAGATCCCGGTGTTTACCGCGCGGACCATCGGCAGGCCGAGTTCCACGCAACGCCATCTGGCCGAGAGCAAGTGGACCTGGCGACCAGGATCCCACCAGCCGAACCATCCGTCGTTGCTGAAGTTGATGAGCAAGTTGGGATGGACATTCTCCGGACCTTGCCGAGAGAGGTTTCGACAGAGAGAGGCTCGCGTCACCTCGAAGCAGATCGGGGTGGCCACCAGAAGACCCCCGCGTTCGGCACCATCTCTCCTGGTCACCACCGTGAGCGGTTGGAAAGAGGTTCCGGCGGCCAGATCGAAGCTCATCCCCCGAGCCCCGAGATTCAGCACCATCTGCTGCAGATCGGGCCATCGATGCACATAAGGAATCATCTCGCCAAAGGGCGTCAGGTCCACTTTGTCGTAGCGGGCTTTGGGGGCACCATCGATGATCGAGATCACGCAGTTGTATCTGGAGAACCGCGCGTCGGGGCGGCCTTCCAGTCCTCCCGCGACGTCGCCGTCCATTGCGATGGCACCGACCATCATCGGAATACCGAGTGTCCTTTGTGCTTCAAAGAGCTCTCTGGCAAAGCTGTTCAAAGGCAGCTTGGACTTCGCGCCCGCCGAGTCTGGGATGGTCCAATGGAATCCGGCGTCTTCGATCTGCTTGATCGCCTCGCCATTGAGCGCGGGCCCCGGAAACATCGTCTCTGGCCAGAGGATCAACTCCGGCGCTGGGCGCTGCGTGCCGACCTGCGTCGTCAGCTCCACGAATCGCTTCATGTCTCGTTGTTTGGCGGCGACTGACCAGCCGATCTTGTTGTCCTGGGGCAGATTGGTCTGCACAACCCCAACGCTGGCTTCAAAGGTCGGCCCTGAACTCTTATTGCTGGCAAGACCCAGCAGCCCAAGCCCGAGCCAGATCACCCCAACGATCGCTGCCCCGATTCCGCCGATTGGTCTGCGAATTCCTGACCACCCCGCCGCGTCGGCCACCGCCCCGCTGATCGCGGCACAGAGCATCGACACCGCATAGGCCCCGAGCAACGAGGCCGGACCGGCGAGCAGCGTGCTCTCGATCAGCGGATGCCCGAGCAGATAAAAGCCATAGCCGGTGAGCACAAGTTCGCCGCGGATGACTTCGATCGCCGCCCAGCCCAGTGCGGCGACCACCGTCATCGGAATGCGCCAGTCCGCCGAGCGTGCTTGCGCAATCATCCACACAAAGATCGCCGAGTATGCAGCCATGTAAATACCCATCGCCGGATACCCCGGCTGGGTGATGTTCCAGAGCCAGACATGCTGCAGAAGCCAGCCGGGGAGCGTGCCCAGTGCCGTCAAGAGCGCGGCCGACTTGATGCCCACACCCGTGCGACACCCCGCCCAGATCAGCGGCACGATGGCCACGAGCGCGATCGGCCACAGTCCAACAGGGGGAAAGCACAGGAACAGAAAGACCCCGTGCAACAGCCCCGCCCCGAGGAACGCATACCACCGCGCCCGAGGGAGCGCGGCCGACCGTCGATGAACCTTCGTCGAGTTTCTCACAGAGCGACTCTAGAGCGTGCCTCGGACTTGCGTCCTGATGGATCGTGGAGGTAACATCCAGAGGATGTGAGCGCGGCGGGGCGCCGCGGGATCCGAGTGTGATTGGAAGAGTGCCGTGGCAACGACAACGAACGCGTGAACCGCACGCTCAGCTCGAGACAACCCACGACCTGGTAAAACTCACCCCGCGGCCTCAGATCTGCGAAGCCAAGAACGCCAAATGCTTGGCTTCGCAAGCTCGGGATTGCCTGCTTGACCTATTGGCATGCAGGGGAGAAGTGGGCGCAGCAGGGCTCGAACCTGCGACCTCAGCTATGTGACAGCTGCGCTCTAGCCAACTGAGCTATGCGCCCATGACTTGTCAGTCGCCTTTGGCCGTTTCGGGCCTTGGGCGGGATGAGCATAGCCGGGGATCGACGGCCGGTCATCTGGTGTGATGGTGGTTACTTGCCCGCGGGCGGTGCGGCGGCCGGCTGGTCGGCGATACGGGCCGAGGAGACGAAGTCGCGGAGCAGGTTGGGCACCTGGGCTACGGAGTAGGTGCGCCAGATGGGGCCGGTACGCAGCGTGAAGACGCCGGTCTGAAGCGCGAGGATGTCGATGGTTTCGAGCGTGTCGCCCGAGAGTGAGCGCATGGTGATCGTGCCAATGGGCCGACCCGAGAGGGGGGCGGCGAGTTCAATGGTGGGCGCGGCGTTCTCTGGAAGCGGTGCGGCGGGGGTCTGACCGCCGGGGGCGAAAGCGCTTCGGTCGCCGCCGGTCAGGAACGTGACCAGGGCGTCGGCGTCGCTTTTGTCTTTGTCAACGAGCGCGAGTTCTGTGTTGTCGGGCAGGATTTGGACCCAGCGGATTGAGCCGCGACGGAGCGTGCGATCGCTCGGGCCAGGGGGCAGAGGGGGCACGCCGATGGAGGTGATCTCGATTCGCCCGATGTCGGCCGGTGCGGATCGTGTCGGGTGAGGCCAGACATACTGTGCGGCGTCGGTGCTGAGCGGCTGGAGCGAGCGTGAGTCGAGCAGCACGGTGCGCTCGTCGTTGATGGACGCGAAGAGCCGAGCGTTAGAGGCGTCGGCCGGGCCGCCGATGGTCATCGCGAAGGACTCGGTGGTGATGACCGGCTCGGGTGAGTCTTTGGGCAGGGTGCGACGATCGACCTCGATGGTCAACCGGGCGACGGGACGCTCCAGTCCTGTGGACCCACTGGGACCTGTGTCGAGAAAATCAGCGACCGAGATGCGGGTGAGCTGGGCGATGAGGCGTTGGACCGAACCGGGATCGGCGGGGGCGGCCGCGGGTTCACGCATGACCCATCTGCCATCGATCTTGGCGAGGACGAGCTTCTGCTTGGTGTTGTCGAGCGTGATGCGGGAGGCCTCTGGTGCGATCGCGGCGGCGGGCGTCCGCACACGCCACGCACGCGGGCCGGGCTGGGTGAAGACCGCGTGCAGTTTGTCGTCAACGACGGCACGGCGGATCGCGGGGGTGGTGCTCAGGGCGGAATCAATCGATTCGATCTCGATCAGGCCGCTGCCGGCGATGGTGCGTTCGGCCAGCTTGAGCGTGACGATGCTGCCGCGGATGGTCATGCGGACCGCGATGGGACGCAGGCCAAGCGAGGCGTCGGGTGAGGGTGCGGCGATGGATCGCGTTTCGCTCAAGACACGGAGCAGCGGCTGCATCTGGGCCGATTCGAGCGGCCATGGTGGCGGAGCGAACGCGCCGGGAAGCCCGGGCTCGATGAGCAATCGCCATTCGGCGTCGGTTGAGAGTGTGGAAGTGGTGGCCGACGGGCGGTCGAGGATCTGGCGTGGAGTGCCTGGGTCGCCGCCTTCGATGACGATGCGCGTGACGTCGCCCGGGCTGAACGCGAGGATGCGCTCGCCGGCGGGAATAGCCGCGACCGAGGCGGACTTTGCAGGCGCAGCACCGCCAAGTGTGCCGCCCCGCAAGAGTACGACTGCGGCCACGCCCATGGCGACGGCGATGAGGAGCCAGATAACGACGCTCCGCGTGGACATGCGCGATGCTAGGGGCGAACTTCGGCGGTGATGCTCGTAGGATTCGGGTGCATGACGCACGGGCACCGACATGAACGCCGAGATGAGCACGCCGGGCTGTGGCGCGGCTGGGATGATCTTCGCCGACCGATCATCGGCATCGCCCCGGATGTGGTGGAGCCGAGACCGGGGAGCGTGCGGGCGCAATGCGCGATCGCGTATTCGGAAGCGGTGATCGCGGCGGGAGGCGTGCCGTTTGTTCTGCCGCCAATCGTGGAGCAGATTCCGCTGCTGGTTTCGCGATGCGATGGAATCGTGCTGACGGGCGGTGATGATCCGCGGACCGAGCCGTTTGGCAAGCCGACGCATGCGAAGGCGACGCCGGTGCACGAACTGCGGCAGCGATTTGATACCGCGCTGATCCAGATGCTTCTGCGTCGAACCGAGGTGCCGACGCTCGGGGTGTGCCTTGGGATGCAGATGATGGCACTCGTGAGCGGGGGGGAACTGGATCAGCATCTGCCCGAGACCACGCCCACGGCGGATCGACACGCTGGGAATGCGTTGCACCCGGTGATCGCCGCGGGCAGCGGGCCGATGCCGATTGCTGTGGCCGGCATGGTGACAAGTCACCATCGCCAGGCGGTGCGCTCTGCGGGAGCGATGGACGTGATCGGTTTGGCCGAGGATGGCGTGATCGAGGCGATCGCCCGGCGCGGTGTGCCGTTCTTTGTGGGGGTGCAGTGGCATCCGGAGCGAACCCAGGAACACGCGGTGGGTGTAGGGGTGTTCGAGCGGCTGGTCGAGCACGCCCGCGCGAGGACGGAAGCAGATCGCACCAAGGCCGCTCGTGGGGGCGGTCCGGGCACTAAGGACGCGTAGAGCTCGGGCGGAGATCCGGCATGGGGATCGCGAGGCCTTCCGGCCAGAACAGCAGGATCGCGACGCCGCAGGCGGCTGAACACCCCAGGACCATTGCGACCCAAAGGAACAGCCGACGCCCGCCGAGGATTCCGGCGAGCGCGGTCTTGAAGGCGAGATTGGCGATGATGGCGATCACGATGGTGCGCAAAGCAGTATCAGAAGCGATCGTGCCGGCGTGAGCGAGTCGCGAACTTGAGAGCGTGATGGCATCCATGTCGGTCAGGCCTGAGAGGGCAGCGACCACGTAGACGCCGCGGTCGCCGAGGTACTTGTGCCCGAGAGCCACGGCGAGAAGCACGACCGCGTAAATCAGGCCGAAGTAGAGTGCGGATTTCAGTTCGGACGGATTCGCGGCATCGGGAAGATCCGCGACGGCGTGGCGAACGCGAAACCAAACAATGATGCTGGCGACGATGCCGGTAAAAAGCATGATGAGCATGGGCGGCGCCAAGGCCGGGAGCTGCGACCATGCGACCACGCCGATCTCGACTAGCACACGGAGATAGACCACGCACGAACTGAGCGTGATGGCCAAGAGCGCGGGAAGCGCGAAGTCGGGTTGACCCGCGGCACGGCGGGAATAGCTGGCGGCGGTGGCGGTGCTGGAGACAAGGCCACCGATCAGCCCGCCGAGCACGATGCCCAGATGTCCACGAGCGAGCTTCAGAACGACATAGCCCACGAGCGAGATGCCGACGACGAGGACGACCATCCACCAGATGTGCCGCGGGTTGAGCACGCCCAGCGGATCGAAGCTGCGATCGGGCAGCACGGGCAGCACGATGAAAGCAACGGCGCAGAACTGCAGGACGGCGGCGAGGTCTCTCTCTTCAATCTTGTCCGCGAGCGCGTGCATGCGCTGCTTGAGCTGGAGCAGGACCGCACAGACCACGCCAACGGCGGCAGCGATCCGCCAGTCGCCGATCCATGTGAGTGCGCCGACCGCGAACATGACGAGGGCGGCGATCTCAGTGGTGATACCCGGGGATTGATCGGTGCGCTCGCGAAAGAAGTTGCCGACACCCGTGGCCGCGGCGACGGCGAGGAGCCCGAGCCCGACGATCCACCCGCCGGTGGTATCGCCGATCATGGCGCAGAGGGTGCCCAGAATCGTGATGAGCGGGAAGGTGCGGATGCCGGCGAGCGCCGAGTTGGCCCGCTCGCGTTGCAGGCCGACCAGGAGGCCAAGCCCTAGAGCGATGCCCAAACTGGTCAGGGCACGGGCAATATCCATGCTGCAGCGTATCAAACGGTTGAGGCGAAGAGCACCACGGAGTGCGAATCCCGGTATGCGCCCCGGGATTCGGTCGTCGCACAAAGCATGGGATTGTCGCGGGATATGATTCTTGTTCTGGGGCGTGGGATCAGTGATTTCGCACACTCGCCATGACCACAACACTCTCCACCGCCACAACCGAGTTTGAAAAGAAGGACCGTTGCGGCGATCTTGATCATCGTCCGCGCGTGCTGCTGGGCAAGATGGGGCTCGACGGCCATGACCGCGGGGTCAAGGTGATTGCTCGGGCGTTGCGAGACTCCGGTGTGCATGTGATCTATTCCGGGCTGTGGCAGACGCCGCGGTCGCTTGCGATCTCGGCTCGGGATGAAGACTGCGATGTCATCGCGGCAAGCATGATGAGCAACTCGCACCTGGTGCTTGGCCCGCGTCTGATCGGCGCACTCAAGGACCTTGGGCGGGCCGACATGCCTGTGTACATGGGGGGGATCCTGCCGCAGGAAGACATCCAGACACTGCTGGCCAGCGGCGTGGCGAAGTGCTTCACCACCGGGACGGGACTGCTGGACATCGTCGACGCGGTGCGTGGGTCGGTGAAGCCGAAGAAACCCGCGCTTGACGGTGTGCCGGGCGTGACCCCGGAGGCACAGCTCGCGCGGGATATCTCCTTGATCCATGCG
Organism: Phycisphaerales bacterium; assembly: GCA_019750095.1. Classification (GTDB taxonomy): domain Bacteria; phylum Planctomycetota; class Phycisphaerae; order Phycisphaerales; family UBA1924; genus UBA4658. The sequence goes on along the minus strand of JAIEOW010000087.1, from coordinate 13,571 downwards.
GGCAAGACCATCCGACCTGCGGCATCGCGAAAGCGGCCGCAGCGGGTCATCGGGATCACGGGGTCGCCCGGTGCTGGCAAGAGCACGCTGGTGGCCCAGCTCGTGGGCGAGTACACGCGGCGTGCGCAAGAGCGTCCGGAACTCGGGCGGTGCGCGGTGATCGCCTTTGATCCGATGAGCCCGATCACCGGTGGCGCGCTGCTCGGCGATCGACTGCGGGTGGATTTCAACACACTCGATCAGAACGTCTTCTACCGCTCGCTGGCCATCAGCGGCGAGGACTATCACGCGCTTCCCGAGATCGTTGAACTCATCGGGGGGTGTGCGGGCACGGGGCTAAAGCCGTTCACCACGGTGTTCATCGAGACGGTCGGCGCGGGCCAGAATGAGACGCGCATCCGGTCGTTTGTCGATCGTACCGCGGTCGTGCTCACGCCCGGCATGGGCGATGCGGTGCAAATGGACAAGGCCGGCATCCTCGAGATCGCCGACGTCTTCGTGTGCAACAAGGCGGATCACCCCGGCGAGAATGAACTCGTCCGCGATCTGCGTGACATCGCCGGGCGCCGGCCAATCGTTGAGACGATCGCCACGCGCGGGCAGGGCGTGCCGGAACTGCTCGACACTCTGCTCGGCTAACGCGGGTCCGAGAATCTGTGGGCGGGCGCAGCAGCGTCGGACTCTGCAAACCCGGACGTGAAGCTGCGCCGCGGCCAGTTTGCCGCACCCGCGCTGGCCTTACGCGAGCGGGTACATGAACCCTTCGGACTGGGCGAACACGCACTCAGATCGCATCTTGTGGTTGTCGACGGCGTGATCAGGCGGACAAACCGCCGCGATCGTGCGTCGGCGAGCAAAGGTGCAAAGACATGAAGAAAACCGGACCCACCGTTCTTGCCGCGTTTGTCGCCTTTCTGTGCGTCGCCTCGGCGTATGCCGTGCCATCAGAGATCATCTCGCCGACGACACTGGCGACCATTCCGCTGCCCGGTCCGGGGCCGATGCTGCTGACGGCTGTGGGGGCGATCATCCTGCTGCGTCACAAGACGCGCACGGGCCACCGCTGAGATCAAAATCGCATCCGAGCCGCTGAACGTACGCTCTGGGCTTGATGCCAGAGGCGAACGACATCTCCGCCCACACGATGGCCTGCATGGAGGTCTGGGGCGGCAATCGCGCCATCGATACGGGCGTGATCATGCCCGGGCTGGATGCCTGGCTGTACAGCCGCCCGTATCAGCGCGGGGGCCAGACGGATTCGGGCGGGGACATTCACTACATCACCAGTTGCGCATCTGGCCGCATCGCACGTTTGATCGTGGCCGACGTCAGCGGACACGGTGCGCCCGTGGCCAAAGCCGCGGACGCGCTGCGGCGACTGATGCGCAGACACTCCAACCACATCGAACAAACGCGATTGCTGGAAGCCATCAATCGCGAGTTTGAGCAGATTCATGGTGAGCAGGGTGAGAGCGACGGCCCGGGCCAAAGCACCGGCTCGCTGCTGTTTGCCACAGCGGTTGTCGCCACGTACTTCGCACCGACCGACGAACTTGCCGTCGCGTGTGCCGGGCACCCGCGTCCGATCCACGTTCGGCGAGAACGTGCAGGCGCATCGGGCACGCTGATTGATCCGCCGCATGTGGGGCAGGGGCCGACGGATCTGCCGCTGGGTGTCCTGGATTCCACGCAGTACAACGTCGCGTCGGTGGTGCTCAGTCCCGGCGACATCGTGGTGTTCTACACCGATTCGCTGATTGAGGCCCAGAATCCGGCGGGCCTCACGCTTGGACAGGCGGGGTTGGCGTCACTCTTGACCCAGATCGATCCCTGTCCGCCTCAGCAGTTTGCGCATGAACTGTTGCGGGCGGTGAGCACATGGGCGGAGAAGGCGCCCGATGACCCTCTGGCGTTCGATGACGATCTGACGATTCTCGTGATCGGCCGGAACGCGCTGAAGCCGAAGCCATCGCTCACGCTCGGAGCGATCTCGACATGGCGGATTGTCTCCGCCGCGTTGCGATCAATCTTGCCAGGCGCGCTTCCTGCAACGTTTCCAGATTTCAATCTGCGATCACTGGGCGGAGCGATGTTCCGGGCGTTGAATGGCTCTCGTCAGGCTTCTAGACGCTGACCATCGGAATCAGGCCGTGAGATTCTTCCCAAACTCGCCGGGCTCAAAGAGGTGCGACTTGGTCATGTCGATCGCCATCTCAAGGGCGTCTCCCACCTTGACGGTCACCGCGTTGATGCGAGCGACCAGCCGTCGCCCGCTTGGGATGGACAGGGTGATGTCCATCTGATCGCCCAGCGGCTCAACGAGCGCGACCGTCCCGCGGATGCGAGGCCGGTCGCCAGGCGCGTGCACGGCGATGTCCAGGGCCTGCGGGCGGATGCCCAGAACAACGTCGCGGCCAGCAGCGTTGCTCACGCGCGAGGCCCAGTCCATGGGAAGGGCCACCCGCTGCCCGCCGCTTGCCGACTCGCCAAAGGCCAGGCCGCTTCCCGAGCCCTCCAGCTTGCCATCCAGAAAGTTCATCGGCGGGGTGCCCAGAAAGCCCGCCACAAAGCGGTTCACCGGCGTGCGGTAGAGTTCCATCGGCGGAGCGTGCTGGTGCAGAACACCGCCGGACATGATCGCAACCCGATCGGCGAGAGTCATCGCCTCCTCTTGATCGTGGGTCACATAGACCGTGGTGGTCTTCAGCCGCTGGTGCAGCGCCTTGATCTCGGCGCGCGTGGTCGTTCGCAGTTTGGCGTCGAGGTTGCTGAGCGGCTCATCAAAGAGAAACGCTTTGGGTTCGCGGACGATCGCCCGGCCAACGGCAACGCGTTGGCGCTGGCCGCCGGAAAGTGCGGCGGGCTTGCGGTCCAAAAGCTCTCGCAAACCCAGCATGTCCGCGGCTGCGTTCACACGCCGCTCAATCTCGGGCTTCGGCGTCTTTCGGAGCTTGAGGGCAAAGGCCATGTTCTCGCGCACGCTCATGTGCGGGTACAGGGCGTAGTTCTGAAAGACCATGGCGATGTCGCGATCTTTGGGATGCACATCGTTCACGACGCGCCCGCCGATGGAGATCGTGCCGCCGGTGGCCTCTTCAAGCCCGGCGATCATGCGGAGCGTCGTCGATTTGCCGCAGCCCGATGGGCCGAGCAGCACGAGGAACTCACCCTCGCCAGCGCTGAGCGAAAGCGACTTCACGGCGTGAAATCCGGAGGGATAGACCTTCTCAACCTGTTGCAGAGCGATCTCGGCCATAGGGGAGACCTTAGCACATCTTGCCCGATGGCATCGGCTGAAGCTCCCGTGATGTTGGCAGAGCTCTCGGCACGGTTCAAATACGCTGAGCTACTTGCTCAGACCGGCGACGTTCCGGAAAACCCCGGAGTCCACGCGTGGATCCTGACTGATCGGGGTCCAGCCAACTTCTCGCGGCACCGCCGACTGGGGCTGCACGCCCTCAGGCGATGGCCCTAACCGCGGTTTGTGGTATGCTCGCGCGCGGCGGAGGGGCACCGGCGCACACCATGACTCAAGCCCTCCAAAGTCTCCGCCAGCACCTGCTCACCGGGGTGAGCTACACGATTCCGTTCATCGCCGCCGGCGGCATACTCATCGCACTCTCGCTGGCCTTTGCCCCCATGGGGGCTCAGGGGCCGGATATGAACGCGATCCAGCCGATCTGGCTTCAGGATTTTCTCAAGCTCACGCTGAAGATCGGCGAAACATCTTTCGGGCTCATGCTGCCGATCTTGGGCGGGTACATCGCGTTCTCGATCGCCGGCAAGCCCGGGCTTGTCGCAGGGATGATCGGCGGTTTTCTCAGCGGCAATCTGCGATTGCCTTGGGCAGGGCCGGAGGTCAAAGCCGTGAGCGCGGGGTTTCTCGGCGCGTTGGCGGCGGGGCTCATCGCGGGATTCATCGTACAATCCATGAAGAAGATCCCGGCGAATCGGTGGGTGAAACCGATTATGCCGATCCTGATTATCCCGGTGCTTTCATCGATCGCGATGGGGGCGATCATGCTCCTGGTCGTCGGCCCGCCGATTGCCGAGGCGATGGCGTGGATGGCGGGCTGGCTGAACGCGCTCTCAACCGGCAACGCGGTGGTGCTGGCGATGATCCTGGGCGCCATGATCGCATTCGACATGGGCGGGCCGGTGAACAAGGCGGCGTTCTTCTTTGCTTCCGGGCTGATCGCCGCGGGGAACATCAAGCTCATGGGACCGGTCGCCGCGGCGATTTGCACCCCGCCGCTGGGCATGGGTCTGGCAACGTTTATGTTTCGCAAGCAGTGGGGCGATGATCAGCGCAACTCCGGAGTGGCGGCGATGGGCATGGGCATGATCGGCATCACCGAGGGGGCGATTCCCTTCGCTGCCGCAGACCCGCTGCGGGTGATCCCGAGCATCATGCTCGGGTCGATGGTCGCCAGCACGGTCGCGATGCTCGGCGGCGTGGGCAATCACGCGCCGCATGGCGGACCGATCGTGCTGCCAGTGATCGATGGTCGAGTGATGTACATCATCGCCATCATCGCGGGCACCATCACGACGGCCCTGGCGATCGGCCTGCTCAAGCGGATCTGGAAAGCGCCTGGAGAGAAGCCCGCGTGATCGATCGCGAGGAACTGGCCAACAATCCCCCATGAAGATCGTCGCCGTCACCGCGTGTCCCACCGGCATTGCCCACACCTACATGGCCGCCGAGCAGCTTGAAAAGACGGCGAAGGCCCTTGGTCACCAGATCAAAGTCGAGACTCAGGGGGCGATGGGGATCGAGAACCAGTTGAGCGCGAAAGAGATTGCCGAGGCCGACGCGGTGGTCTTTGCCGTGGACATCGAGGTGGAACTGCTCGAACGCTTCGAGTCCAAGAAGACCCTTCGCGTGGGTGTGGCCGAGGCGATCAAGAATCCCAAGGGCGTGCTCGCCAGAGTCACGATCGATACGCGATGAGCCCTTGGGAACCTTCGATCCAAACCCCTCGGCCCGATATCCGTCCATAGACTCGTGTGATGGCCGCACACTCTGAAAAGCTCTCCGCACAGGTCCTGATCGTCGACGACGAGGTGGAACACGCCGAGGTCATGGCCGAGGCACTCAAGCGTCCGGGCCACGTCTGCACGATCGTGAACTCGGTGCCGCGTTGCCTGGATGAACTGAAGCACGGGCAGTTCGACGTGATCGTGACCGATCTTCGGATGCCAAACTCAACAACCGTGGCGGGCGTGCACGCCGACGGTGGCAACGCCGGGCTGATCGTGCTCGAATCGGCTCGAAAGATGCAACCCCAGGCCGAGACGATCATGGTCACCGCGCACGGCGACGTTGCGACGGCCCGTGCCGCGTTCAAGTTCGGCGCGTATGACTTCATCGAGAAACCGCTTGATCTTGAGGTGTTCCGCAACCTCGTGAACCGGGCCGCAGAGACGGTGCTGTTGCGCCACGAAGCCCGCGGCAGTGGCAGCGGTGGAGGCGGCGGCGCGGGCACGACGGCGCACGGTGAACTGACCGAACTCGTTCAGCACGACGGCTTTGAGGGAATCGTTGCCGGCAGCGAGCCCATGCGCCGCATCCTCGCCACCGTGCGTGCGGTCGCGGGGAGCATGATCCCCGTGCTCATCACCGGTGAGAGCGGCACGGGTAAGGAACTGATCGCCCAGGCCATCCATCGCAACTCTCCGCGCAGCAAGAACCGTTTCGTTGCGTTCAACTGTGCCGGGCAAGCCGAGACGCTGCTGGAGGACACGCTCTTCGGCCACGTTCGCGGCGCATTTACCGGCGCGGAGAAAGAGCGCGAAGGACTCTTTGAGTACGCCTCCGGCGGCAGCGTGAGCGGCTCGGGCGCATGGACCAAGGGCGGCACGCTCTTTCTCGATGAGATCGGCGACATGCCGCTGACCATGCAGGCCAAGCTGCTCCGCACGCTGGAGAACAGCGAGATTGTGCGCCTCGGCTCCAACGAACCGCGCAAGGTGGACGTGCGATTCGTCAGCGCGACCAACAAGGACCTCTCCAAAGCGATAGAGACCGGCGGTGGGTTCCGGCAGGACCTCTACTACCGCATCAAGGGCGCGCACATCCACCTGCCTGCGCTCCGCGAACGCCGCGAGGACATCCCGAGAATCGCCCGCCATGCCATCGCGAAGTTCACCGCCCAGATGCAGGGTCCCGCCGCCAGCCCCCCGGATATCACCGATGCCGCGATGATGCGGCTGACGGCATTCGCCTGGCCCGGCAACGTGCGGCAACTCCTGAATGTCATCCAGAACATGGTCGTCATGGCCATCGGCGAGGGCTCGTCAAACGGGCCGGGCTCCGGACCGGTCAGCTTGGACGTTCGGCACATCCCAGAAGACGTTCGGTCCTCCGACGGCCCCGACGATGATGGACTGGACTCCGGGTCTTCCACCGGCGGCTCGCTCGCCGGCACCAGTCTGGAACTGATCGAAAAACGAGCTATTCGCGAAACGTTGCGATTGACCGCGGGCAACCGCGAGCAGGCCGCCAAGCTGCTGGGCATCGGCGAACGCACCTTGTACCGAAAGCTCAAGGAGTATGGTTTGCGCTAGCCAATGCCACCGGTTTTCCCCGGGCTTTTGCGATGTCACTGCAACCGAATGAATAGATGACCCGATAGTCAACTATACTGGAACGCAGGGCGGGGGATAAAGACTGGCCCCAAGGCAATTGACCACAAGGTGCCCCATGACGCACTTCGCCGACAAGATCGACATGCAGAATCGCCTCTTCGCCGCGCTCAGCGCGATGTTCGGGAAAGAAGTGCCGCTGTACGACAAGTCGCTCTTGGTGAACCTGCAGTGCAATCGCGCGGTCTGCGGCATGCTCGGGGCGATGTACCCCGGCTTTGCGCTCTCCGACGCTCAGATCGACAAGACCAGCGGCGAGCGACACGGGGCCATCCGCATCGGGCGACCAGATGAGTATCGCTGGGTCGCACGCTTCTTCGCGTGCTTTGCGATGCTCCCGCACAACTTCTACGACATGACCAGCGTTGGCTCCAAAAGCCAGCCGATCATCGCTACGGCGTTCCGCTCGGTGCTGCACCCGGAACACCGGGTGTTCACGTCGCTGCTGATGACCGATTACTTTGACCCGACGACCAAGGCCCGCATCGAGAATCTGCTCGCGCCACGTGCCGTGTTCAGCGCTCGCGCCAAGGAACTGATCGAGAAAGCAGAGCGGCAAGGTGGTCTGTCGAGCGAAGACGCCGACGCGTTGATTCGCGAGGGGACCGATCGCATCTTCAAGTGGACGGGTAAAGCCCATGACCACCATTTGTACAAGGAACTCTCGGACTCGGGCTTCAAGATCGCCGCCGACATCGCGTGCTTTGAGTCGCACCATTTGAACCACCTGACGCCCAACACATTCTGCATGGATCTGTACACGTCGGCGATGAAGTTCTGTCTCGGAGAGCTGCCGGAGCCCGCATTCCGCAAGCGGGCCGAGAACGCGCTTCGGCGACTGCAGAAAGAAGCCGACCGCGACTACATGCGGCTGACCTTCAAGCACTTGACCACGACCCAGATCGATGCTCTCCCCACGGCTCAGCCCCCGGCGGGGCTCGCCGAACGTCTGAGCGATGAGCTGATCAAACGTCTGCAGCAGCCCGACCTGCAACTCTCCAAGCTGAATCACGCCGGCTTCAAGGACTTTACCGAAGGCCCGGCGGAGGACACGCCGGTCTTCCTGCGGCAGGACGCGTACAAGGCGCTCACCGAGCCGGTCGTGTTCACGAATGCCGACGGGAGCGAGATCAAGACGGTGCACACCGCCCGCTTCGGCGAGATCGAGCAGCGGACCTACGCCGCCACGCCGGTCGGGCGCAAGCTGTACGACCAGTGTCTGGCGAGCGCCGAGGCCGAGCGCGACAAGGACCCCGGCCTCGCCAAGCGTGACTATGCGGCGTATGAGGCGATGTATGCCAGGCACTTTGCGCCGTTCCCCAAGACATTGGGCGAGTTGGCCGCCAAGGGCCTGGTGTATGTCCGCTACTTCGCCACGCCCAAGGGTCGAGCCGGCAAGGGCACGATCGGAACCACCGATGTTCAGGAGCTCGTCAAGCACGGATATCTGGCCTTCGAGGGTCTGCGCTACGAGGACTTCCTGCCCGTCTCGGCCGCGGGAATTTTCGCTTCGAACCTGAACCAATACGGAACAAAGACCACGGCTGCCGTCAAGCCGACGTACACCCAGCAGCAACTGGAACTGATCATGGGCAAGCCGATCATCGACACCAACGCCGTGTATCACGGGCTGCAGGCTGAGTCGTTGTTGGAGTCGTTTGAGGCGCTCGATCTTCTCGGCGCGATTCCACCTGCACAACTTGCGGAACTTGAACGAACTGCTGACGCACTGCCTGCGGATGCTCGTTCGCGGCGAGCACAGCGTCACCACGCGGTCGACGCGCGATGACAATCCCCCGCGCTGCGGCTCGGAGATCGACCTTCGCGGGGCGAGTTCAGGTCAGCAAGGTCAGATCGACCTGTTCCTCGCGGTCGGCATATTTCTTGGTCGCGGTCGAGCCCGGCTGAAACGTGCGCTTCTCAAGCAGGTCGGCGATGGCCGCCCAGATCAGGTCGGCATCCTCGCCTGTTATGCCGATGAACACCTTGCCGATTTCATTCGGCATGACGTCGTCGCCCATCAGCGTGCCGCAAAGGGCGGCAGAGCAGGCCGATTCCATCTCGCTCTTCAACTCCGCGACAATCGCCTGCTCTTCGTCGGACCCGAAAAGCCCGTCGGAAAATACGATCGACAGCAGCACGCTTTGAGGGGTCGCGGCCGTAGTCTCGGCCTGCGGGGCCGCCTTCGGCTTGAGCTTTGCCACCAGTTGAACTTTGAACTGCTCCTGCATCCGATCATCATATTCGATCAGAACGGGCGTTGGGGATCAGGTCATCCACCGGCAGCCACCATATTTGGGGTGTGTCAGGGTGGGGTAGCCGTCGGTTTCTGTCACTTGGGTCTTCCACTCAGGCCGACTTCGGTTATGATCTGACTGCGCTGGCCCATCGCCAGCGTGGCGCAGTGATGCGCTGGCGTCGAACACAGGGACTGGAGGTCCGGCATGCTGGTCATCACCAGGCGCGAAGGCGAAGAGGTCGTTATCGGCGACCCCGCCAACCCCATTGGCGTGGTGCGTATCGCGTCGATCAAGGGTGATCGCGTGCGCATCGCATTCGATTTTCCGCGAGCGATCGACGTGCACCGCCGCGAGGTTGCCAATCAGATCGTCGAGGAACGACCCAACGTCGTCGCGACGATCAAGAACGGCGTAGCCCAATCCGGCTGATTGACGGGACTCTCATTTCATTGGGCAGGTGCGACCGCCGCAGCCGCGGCTTGGCCGGCGATGTAGCCGCTGGCCCATGCCCATTGGAAGTTAAATCCGCCGATTCGGCCGTCGACGTCGCAGATCTCGCCGCAGAGATGCAGGCCAGGGCAGACGCGCGATTCCATGGTGGTGAGTTGAATTTCCGACAGCGGCACGCCGCCCGCCGTGACCTCGGCAAAGGTAAAGCCGCGGTCGCCGGTGACGTCGAGCGGGCATCGCGTCACGAGAACGGCCAGTGTCCGGCGAGATTCCCGTTTCAGTTGCGCGATCGGGTGGGCAAACTCCACTCCGGCCCGCTCGCACACCGCACGAACCAGCCGCTCGGGCAACATGGTGAGCAGCGCTCGGCCCACCGTCGGCCCCGCGGCGGTTGATGCCAGCAAAAGATCGACGGCCTCCGTGGTCTTGCCCGGTACCCAGTTGATGGTCAGCGTCGCGCCCGCATCGGCATGGCGAGCTTCAGTCCAGTATCGGCTGATATCCAGCACGCTTGGACCAGACAGCCCAAAGTGTGTGCAGAGCGTTGAGTTGGTGAAGCTCGTGAGCTTCTTGCCGGTGGAGGACGCGAGCTCGATCGTCGCGGGGAGCGTCAGCCCGCTGAGTTGCTTGATGAACGCGCTGCGATCACCCAGCAGCAGCGGCACGAGCGCCGGAACGATTCGCGACGTCGTTGTATGGCCAAGATCGCGAGCGATCGTGTACCCCTGACCATCGGATCCGCTCCGTGGCAGGGCCATGCCGCCGGTGGCCAGAATCACTCGTCGCGCACGCAGCACCCGGGCATCGGGGTCGGCGATCTCGGGCACGATCTGAAACGGATGCTCTGCATCGTCGGAGCGCCGCACATAGGCGACGCGCCATGGATGTCGGAGTTCGGCACCCACATCATGTGCCTCACGCAGGAGGGCGTTGAGTACGGTGTGCGCGTCGTCGGTTACGGGGAACAGCTTGCCCGTCTCCTCGCGTTTGAGTTCAACACCCAGTTCGTCGAAGAAGCCGACGGTCTGTTCCACGCCGAATCGTCGAAGCACCTGCTTGATCGCGTTCCGCGACGAACCGGCATACGCGGATTCGTCCACGGCATGATGGGTGACGTTGCAGCGTCCGCCACCAGCGACAAGGATCTTGGCTCCGAGCTTTTTCGCGCCGTCGAGTGCAACGACTCGACCGGAACTCCCGCGATCCTGAAGAACTCGTCCAGCCCAGATCGCCGCGAAGAGCCCCGCGGCTCCGGCACCGACCACCGCGATGTCACACCGTTCCTCGATCACCGAGCACGATACGCCGGTCGTAGAGGTCGTCTTTGCACGAATCATGCACGTTCTTCACATTCGTCGTGAATGTCAAGAGATGCTTACGATTTCTGCACGCAACTCTCACGGTGTGATGGCGTTGTTCTTTCGGACCAGCCGGTATGTTTCACGCCTGTGTATTCGATACCCCGCTCGCGAGTGTTCGAGGGCGTGTTCGATCAATCACGTGAGGAGAATGAGACATGCGTAACTCTGTTCGGTACATTTCCGCGGCGGCAGTTCTTGCCGCGGCCTGCGGCGCAGCCCATGCCCAGTTCACCGGCCCCAGCAGCAGCCAGAGCCCTTATGTTCTGCCCGTCGGGCAGGGCGTTTCGACCACCAGCATCTTCACCGTCGGTGATAACGTCGGCGGATACCGGCTGGCGGGCATTCCCGACGGCATGGGCGCGCTCGGGAACGGCGACGGGACTTTTTCGCTGTTTGTGAACCATGAGATCGGCGCGACAGCTGGTGCCGTCCGCGCCCACGGCCAGACTGGCGCGTTCGTCTCGCGCTGGAACATCAACGCTGGCAACCTGGCGGTGAACAGCGGCCGCGATCACAACACCTCCTCCGCCGATGCGTTTGAGTACAGCGTGTCGACCGGCACATGGAGCAATGCGCCGAGCCCCGCGCAGCGCTGAGGTCGTTTCTGCTCCGCCGATCTCGCCGCGCCCACCGCGTACTTCAACCCCGCCACGGGGCTTGGTACGCAGAACCGCATCTACATGAACGGCGAGGAAGTCGGTGCCGAAGGTCGTGCGTACGCCCACATCGTTTCCGGCCCCGCGACCAATCAGACCTGGCAGCTCCCGCATCTGGGCAGGTTCTCCTGGGAGAACTCGGTGGCCAGCCCGTTTGCTCAGGACAAGACCGTGGTCTTCGGGCTTGATGACTCCAGCCCCGGTCAGAACTACCTCTACATCGGCAACAAGTCCAACACCGGCAACGACATCGAGCGCGCCGGTCTGACCAATGGCAACCTCTTCGGCATCCGCGTGCCCGGCCTCCCCCTCGAGCAGCGCGGCAGCGCTGCCAGCGGCCGCTTCGAACTGCACGGCTTCGGCAACGTCGCCAACACGACCGGCGCGGCTCTGCAGAGCTCCAGCCAGGCCAACGGCGTCACCGACTTCCTTCGTCCGGAAGACGGCGCGTGGGATCCGCGTCCGGGTAAGCAGAACGACTTCTACTTCGTCACGACCGATCGCTACGACACGACGATCACCGGCGGCACAACTGTCGGCCGCAGCCGCCTGTACAAGATGAGCTTCGATGACATCACCAACCCGACCACGGGCGGCACGATCACCGAACTGCTCAGCACCGCCGCCGGCCCGCAGATGATGGACAATCTGTGCATCGACAGCCGTGGTCGCATCCTGATTCAGGAAGACATCGGCGGCCAGAACGCGCTCGGCAAGATCTGGCTCTACGACATCGACACCGCCGGCCTGGCGCTGGTCGCACAGCACGACGCGGCTCGTTTCGCCCCCGGTGCGGCGGGCCTGCTGACGATCGACGAAGAGTCCTCGGGCATCATCGACGCCAAGGACATCCTGGGCGACGGCTGGTTCCTGCTGAACGTTCAGGCCCACTACCCCCTCCCCGGCGAACTCGTCGAGGGTGGCCAGCTGTTGGCGATGTACGTGAACCCGACGCTGGTCCCGGCTCCGGCCACGGCCGCGCTGCTCGGGCTGGGTGGCCTGCTCGCCGCTCGCCGTCGTCGCAACTAAATCTTTCATCGGTCGAGAGCGGGAAGCCCCGCTCTCGATCATTTGTTCGGCTTCTCTCTCTCTCTCTCGATTCTGAGGTAATCCATGAGCATGCGCACCGTGATCGGCCTGGGGCTCGCGATCTCGCTTTCGCTCGGTGCGTACGGGCAATCCACCGTGAGTATTCCCGCAGCGGCGGACACCACGCTGTTTCAGGACACCGCCGGGGAACTTGGCAACGGCGTCGGTGCGCATTTCTTTGCCGGCGACACCGTGCGAGGTCTTGGTGCGCGGCGCGGGTTGATCCGTTTCGACATCGCCTCGGCCGTGCCCTCGGGCGCGACCATCACGCAGGCCGTACTCCGCCTCAACTGCTCGCGTAACAACTCGACCGTTGACGTTGTCACGCTGCATCGAGTGCTGAGCTCGTGGGGCGAGGGCATTTCCGACGCTGGCACACCCGGCGGCGCGGGTGCACCAGCCGAGATTGGCGACGCGACGTGGCTGCACCGGTCCTATCCCACGGTGCTTTGGGGAACGATCGGCGGCGACTTTGATCCAGCGGTGTCGGCGTCAGCATCTCTCGCCGACGGCCTCGCCGCTGTCGGTCCGGTGGTGTGGGCGTCTACGCCAACAAGCGTTGCCAACGTGCAGTCTTGGCTGGACTCACCCGCGCTGAACTTCGGCTGGCTGCTGCTCGGCAGCAACATTTCCGGCGCTACGGCTCACCGCTTTGATACGCGTGAAAACCCGACTCCAACGGTCCGCCCCGCACTGACGATCACCTACACCTTGCCCGCGCCCGGTGCGTGCTGCAGGGGCTCAACATGCGCCGTGGTGCTCGCTGGCGCATGCACTGGCCCGGGGACCCGTTTCGTCGGTGATGGCATCGCCTGCGACGCCCCCGCGATCTTCACCGACCCGTGCTGCAAGGCCGACCATGATCAAGATGGCATGGTTGCCCTCGCCGACGTGTTCACATTCCTGAACGCTTGGTTCGCAAGCTCTACGCTCACGGATATCGACAGTTCGGGTAATGTCGAGCTGGCCGACATTTTCACGTTTCTGAATGCGTGGTTTGCCGGCTGCTAAGAGAATCACTGGGTCGGCACGCGCCACTGAATCAACCGGGCAAGAGCCACCTCAGGGATTTGAACCCTGGACCTATGCTTTACGAAAGCATCGCTCTACCGCTGAGCTAAGGTGGC
>JAIEOW010000128.1 GCA_019750095.1 Phycisphaerales bacterium | reverse complement strand
GGCCTGTGTCGATCATGGCTCACCCCCCTCTGCCCCGGCTGGCGAAGATGCATCGGCGGTCTTGGCGCCGCTGGGCGGCTTGGCGGGCGTTGCGCTCTGGCCCGTGCTGTTTGGCATGGGTCGAGCGGGCGGACGCACGCTCAGGTCTTCGGGCCACGTCGCAAGCAGCAGATACGTGCGGCTGCCGCCGCTGCCCGATGACGAGCCCTGCCAGGTGAGCACGCCGGCCGTACCGAGCAGGTTCTCCAGCACCGTGGGGCCGGTCTGCGCGTCGGGCACCTGCAGCACGGCCTTGGCGGCCATGAAGCTGAAATCGATCTCCGAAAGCTGCGGCCTCGGGGTCTCGGTTCCGGTAGCCGGGTCGATGGCGACCTTGGACATCGCCTCCATCAGCCGCACGGTCTCTTCGAGCACCGGGCGGGGGGGCTTGATGGTCTTCATCTGCTCGCGCATGCGGCGCAGCGCATCTTCGAGGGCTTCTTCCTTCTTGGGTTCGGCGATGATGTTCGGCGCGAACTTCTCGGTGCCCCTGATGATCTCCTGATACTCATTCTTCGCCGCGACCAAACGCGACTGGGCATCGCCAAGTGAGCGGTACACCTGATATCCCAGTGCGGCGACCAGTGCCGAAGCCCCCACCATCGCGGCCCCGATCCACTGGTACATCCGCCGATCCGCTCGACCCGGGCGCGTCGACAGACCGATCAGTGCTTCGCGCGGACGGGCCGAGAGCGGCAGCGGCGAGGCGTCGGCCTGGGCCGTGGGAAGACTTGCCGCCTCGGCGTCGTTTCCAAGCCCGGCAAGGCGCCCGAGCGTCGCGCCCACCGGATCATCGTGGATCGCGCCGTCGATCGTCGCCCCGGGCCACGCGCGCCCAAGCATCGCGAGCAAGCCCTGCGGCCCGCGACCGCCAGCCTGAAGTGTCGGCACGCTCAGGCACACCACGCGGCGCGGACAGTGCCCGAGCTGCGCACTCCACGCCAGCCAGTCCATGGCCAGACGACCGGCGTCTTCGGTTGTGAACTCGATGCTCGGCGTCGATTCAACTTCTTCACTCACACGCCGCGCCTGCGTGCCGATTTCCGGCGTCGCCAGATCGGTGCTCTCCAGCGGAGCGATCGGCGCGGCGGGTTCGGTCGGCCTCTGCACCACGTTCGACAGGCGCATCGATCCGCCCGCCACAAGCTCCCCCGAGCGCGTCCACGCCCACACCAGGCGCCCGCCCCCGGGGCTGTGCTCCACCGCGATGGTCGCCGCGGGCACGGCGTCGGATTCGATCGCTCCGCGACCGCGGGCCGCGGGAGCGTGGGCACCATCCCAGGCCATGGCCAACGCGTGCCAGACGCTCATGACACGATCGACCTCGATCCCCTTGGCGTCGAGTTCATCCAGAAGCACACGCACCGGCGCGTCGGGCACGGCGAGCACGGCGTAGCGATTCCGGGCCGTCACGCTGGGGGTGGCCTTGCGACGCTGGAGCCCGAAGCGCGAAGAGCCACCGCCCTGTTCCGCCGGGTCGATGGTTGCGAGGGCCTGCAGACTGGCCTCGCCCAGACCAGTCGTGACGCCGGTGGACCCTGCGGAGCCGTCGGTCATGGCCAAGAGGCGAGCGGCGCCGACGCCGGCACCCGAGCCGCCTCCCTCGTGATCCATGGACGAACTGGCGACGGTGGCCTGGATGATGCGCGGGTCTGGACTGGGTGCGCTCAGCCAGGCGCAGATCGAACCTTCGTTGTCCACGCAGACCGCCGCGAGGCGCTTGAGGCCCACGCCGGCGAGGGTCTCGGTGATCCAGGCGGCACCGGTGCGCGGGATGCCCGCGGCACCTCCGCCGCCGACGCGCGTGTCCAACCCGCCGGAACCCGCATCGCGGGCTTCGGGGGCGGTCCATGTGCGTGAGAGCCCGGCGGCGATGAGCCGCAGCCGACGGATGCCCACGCCCCCTGGAGTGCGTTCGATGTAGCAGACGACGCCGCCGTTCATTCACCCGCCTCGCGTTTGCCGTTGGCGTTCTCGAGGATGGCCTCGTCGTTGATCTTCAGGATGTCATCGGCGCGGTCCCCGCTCAGGGTCTTGATCCGCGACGCGGCCTCTTCGTAGGTCATGCCGGAGCTGATGCCGAACTCTCGCAGTGCCGAGATGCGCTCTTCAAGACCCGCGTTGGGATTGATCAGCCGCTTCATGGCCGCGGCGTTCTCCATCGAGGGGCGATCGGGCACGGACATGCCCTTCTCGCTGGCCATCTGGGCGCGTCGTGCCTGTTCCAATGCAGCGATGCGGGCCTGATCAAACGAGTTCGGGGCCATGGGCTGGCCCATGCCCCCACCCTGGGGCTGGGTCATGGCCATGGGGGCCTGGCCGCCGGCCTGCGGGCCGCGGACGGGCACGGGCTTCTTTGGCCCATCGCTGGGAAAGTCCATCGTGCGCTGCGCCAGTTCCAGCCGCTTGATCGTGCCCTGTTGATCGATTTCGACGTAGGTCGGTTCGATCACTTTGACGGTTGATTCCTGATACTTGGTCCCGATGGCAAACAGCTTTTGCTCGCCGCCGATGCGCAGCATCGCGGTGCGGGTGGTGGGCGTGCTGAGGTGGCCCACGTACACCCATTCGCCGGGCGCAGGGGCGGCGGGCGTCGGGTTTGCCGCGGCGGTCGCCGAGGGATCGAGCGTCGGCTCGGGCGTTGCTGCCGACGCGACCACCACCGGCCCGAGCATCTTCAAGGTCGATGCCGTCTGCGAGAAGTTGAGCTTGGAGAGTTCCGCGCCGCGATCGGGAGGCGCGGGCGGAGTGGGAATGGCGGCGGTCGCGGGGGCCGCGGGCGTCAGTTGCTTGTGCAGCGGGAGCGCGATCGCCGCTCCGGCGCCCAGGGCCAGGGCCACGGCGCCGACCTGCCAACGGGCGGCCTTGCGCTTGGCGATTTGTCTGTGCGTCAACATGGTGCGCTTCTCCCAACCCCCCACGAGCCGACATTGGTCCGCATGTACAACACGAATCGTACCACCTCGCCCGCCCCGACCGGCGATCCATCTCGCCCATATCCACAAATGCGCTCAGGGCTGGTCCACGGGCAGCTCGTCCCAGGTCAGGAAGCTGCCACCCTGTTTGAACGTCTCGTTCCGTGATTCGTCGACCAGGTAGAGCCCCGCCGAGCGATCCAGGATGCGTCCGGTGCTGTTCACCGTCACCGCCGTGACCTCGTAGAGCTTGGGTGTGGTGATGAAAATCGAGGCCAGTTCGCGGCGTTCATCATCTGAAAGCGGGGCCTGGGCCAGTGCGGTCTGGATGCTCGACCCTTCCGGACGACGCCCGTCGCCATCGCCCCGGCGTTGCAGGATGGCCGTCGCCGCGAACATGCCCTTGCTCTGATCCCCCGTCACGGCGATGCACAGCGCCTGGATCACCACCGCCGGAGCACTGGCCAAGCTCACCTCGGCGGGCCCGACCGGGCGGAAGAGCCCGTCGATCCGTCCCTCGGGCGGAAGCTGGTCCAGAAGAAACTTGGCGTCCTCGATGATCTCACGCTTGCGGCCGACGAGCTGCGTCGTTTCGGTCAATAGCGCGCCCTGGGCGTCGCGGAAGTAGACCCGAATCTCGCCACGGCCCCGGACCTCCAGCGTGAAGGCCAGCCCGTCGTTGTCCAGGCTGGTTTCCAGCTTGCCGCGAGCGGTGTCGAGCCAGCGGAGCACGCATTCCTGGATGCCCGCGGCCCGGTGGTGGTTCTTGTAGTTGCCCACCTGGCGGGCCATGGCGCGATACGACGTGCCGTGGCGATCCATCAATAGGCCCACCGACAGACCCGCCGCGAGCACCAGCAGCACCACCAGCGGGAGCGCAAAGGCCCGGCGGGCTCGAAGCGCCCGTGCCAGTCGGCGAGCTGCGGTGATGGGTGAGCGTGGCGTCATTGTCTGCTCGGACCGTTGATGATGGTGCTGTGTCCCTGAGATGGCGTGCCGCCCCCGCCGTTGCCGGGGTTGCCCTTTGGCCCATCGGGCGAGGCGTTTTCCTTGGGCGTTTCGCGTCCGCGATCGCGTTCGCGCTGCAACTGCTGTTCGGGGGTGAGACCCTCTTCGGACCCTTGCAGGAGCGAGCCGGGCTCTGGCCCGCTGGACCAGGCGAGCTCGAACATCCAGTGCTCTCTTCGCCCGTCGATCGTCTCGAACTTCAGCTCGGCGTACGCGGGCAGCTCTCGGGCGTGCACGGCGGCAATCTTCGCAACGCTCACGCGGCTGAGCTGCTCGCCCCGCGTCGTGCGATAGACCTGCCAGCGGGCCTGACGCAAACCCGAGATCAGCTTCACCTCGCGCACGTCGCTGCGGCTGTATCTGGCAAGCTCCGCAAGGTCTGCGCTCTCGGCGCCATCGCCGGCATCGGGCGGAAACTCGCGCCACCACATCGCCCACAAGCCGCGGCCGCCTTCGGGGTCGCCCTGATCGCGTGCTCGGCGGAGGACATTGGGATCGTCTTCCGGGCGCAGCTCAAAGACGCCGCGCACACCCGGGGCACGGACGGGTTCCTCACCCGCCTGGAGCAGGCCCGCGAGCGCGTCTTCGGAAATATCCCGCCCAGCAAACTCTGACGCGTTGCGCGAGAGGTTGGCTCGGCGCGTTGCGGGATCGGTGCGGCGCGATGAACTGCCCTCGCTGCCACCCCGGCTCTTGCCGCCGCTGCCCGAGGGCAGGTCCAGCCCGCGTCCGGCGTTGGCCGCGGCGAGGGCGTCGGTGGCGGTTGCTCGGGCGGTGCTCTGGCCAGAGGTCGCGGCGCTCGCGCCCCGACCGCTTGGGTCCGCCGCAGCAGATCGTGCGCTCACGCCCGCGCTCGATCCGCCCGCGCCGTCCATCGACAGGAACATCCGATCGCCGCGGCGGAACCGCTCGATGAGCTGCTGCTCACGCTCGTGCATCTCCGCGGCGTTCATGCTCCGCACGTTGCCCCGCACCGGGGGCACTTTCAAAGTCAGCTCCAGCGTCTGCATCGGTCGCCCGAAGGCGTCGATCTTGGTCGGATCGGGCTGCAAAGTGAAGCGATTGAACCCGACATCCTCTTCGCGGCCGTTCTCGCGATCGGTGGCGGCGGAGGCGAGATCGTTGATGATCCGCTCTTTCAGCTCGTCGTCCTTGGGCTCGGGCGCGTCGGACATCAAGAGCGTGCGCAGCGCCTGCTGCATGATGCGATGGGCCGAGGCGAACTCCAGATTGTTCTCCATCCGCTGGGCCTGGGTGTACTTGGCGACATCCATCATGCGAAACAGCCCGACCGCCACGAGGATGACGATCAGCCCGAGCACCGCCGCGAGCATCACCTCGATGAGCGTGAAGGCGCCGCGGATGCGGGGAGGGGAAGATGGACGTGCGCGATGGGTCATTGCCCTGGCGCTCTCTTTCTCGATCCGCGTCGCTCGGGTTCACTCTGATCGCCCAGCAGACCGCCCACCAGTTTGCCAATCTTCCGCTGATCACGCCCGAGGGACTCGATCGAATCAGGATTGCGAGGCGTAAATGGATCGATCGCCCGCGAGAGTGCCGCGAGGGGCTCTCCCTCGGCCGCCAAGGCCACGTCACTCTCGAGCGCGTCATAAACCGTGATGCCGATCATCCGAAAGCGGTCGAGCTTCTGCAACGATGCACCAGTAGCCTCCTGCGTCCGGTTAATGACGAGCCTGGAGGGGGTCAGTTCCACTTCATACAGAAACCGGTACGAGCCATATTCGATCGGATTGGATTCCGACGGTAGATTCTCCGGGTCGTCGAGATACGTGAGCATAAGGCGGTTGGCGACTTCGTACGCCGCCAGCCGCTTGCGACCGTTGGCCTCCATGCCCATGATCGAGTTCACCGCGCTGGTGACCACGAGCGCGACGAGCGAGATCATGAGCACCGCCAGCACGACTTCCAGCAGCGTCATGGCGGGTCTTAGAGGACCATGGCCCCGGGGCCGGGTTGATCTTCTAAGGAGTTGGGCTCGATCGCTCCGCATGAAGTTTTGCCAACGCCTCCAGTTCGAGTGCATCGGTCTTGGTGGCACAGGCGTCCCGCCTGTGTGCCTCGCCTTTGCCTTGTTTCAAGACCACAGGCGGGACGCCTGTGCCACCAAAGGCATGGCTGCTGCGGCAGCCAACTCAGTTCTGCGCCTGATCCGCCGTCCAGATGTCGATGTTGTCCTGGTTGCCCTGCTCGCCGCTCTCGCCGGTGGAGTAGAGGATATAGGGCTTTGCGCTCCCCACGGCGTTCGGTGCATAGATCAGCGGGCGCTTCCACGAATCCTGCGGCACCTTCTCGGTGTACTTCGGCACCAGCGTCTGCAGCGAGGGCGGAAACGCGCCATAGTCCAACTGATACGCCTTGAGCATTGACTCCACTTGGCGCATCGAGGCGATGGTCGTGGCCTTGCGGGCCTCATTTCCTCGCGAGCCGATGTTCCAAGCGACGACGCCGATGAGCAGGCCCATGATCATCACCACCAGCATCATCTCAAGCAGCGTGAAGCCGCGCCGGGTGATGGTGGTCCGGGCGTCGCGGCGGAAGAACGAACGATGTGCGAGTGTGCGTGTCATGGTGGGGTTCTCCGTCGTGTCTGAGATATCTGATTCTTCAGTGAGCGTTTCTAGAACTTGATGTTGTTGGTCAGCGTGAGCATCGGCAGCATCAGCGCCAGAAGCAGCGAGCCGATGACTGCGAACATGATGATGATCATCCCCGGCTCCAGCACCGCGAGCAGCCGCGAGCTGGTCTTCTCCACTTCGTCCTGCATGTCGTTGGCAAGGGTGTGAAATGCCGACTCCATGTCGCCCGATCGCTCGCTGGCGATCAGCAGTCTGCGCGTCGACACCGGCAGCGTCGTCACCTCATCAATGAGCATCCGCAAGATCCCGCCTTCGATCAGCCGCGTCCGCAGGCGTTCGAGCTGAGATCGCATCTTCGGGTGGTTCACGGCCTGGTTCGCCGTGCCCAGCGCATCCGCCAGCGGCACGCCCGTCTTGGTCATGGCCCCCATCACCGCGAAGAACCGGGCCGACTCCTGCGCCAGAATCACATCCCGGATGATCGGCAGCCGACGCGTCAACCGCCCAACCCCGTTCAGCACTGCCCCTCGGAAGACGATGCAGAACCCAACAAACACAAGCAGCCCGATGAGCAGCAGCGGCACATTCCCGCGCATCCACATGCCCGTGTTGATCACGATCTTGCTGAACATGGGCAGTTCGATGTTGCTCTTGGTCAGACCCTCACCCATCATCGGCACTACCACCAGCATCATGAATGTCGCCACCAGCAGCGAGATGCTCATGACGATCGCGGGGTACATCATCAGCGTGATGGCCTTGTTCCCAATCGCCAGCCGTCGCCGCGCCGTGATCGCCAGTTCCTTCGCCGCACCGGCCAGATCGCCCGAGCGCTCCGCCGCCTTGTACACGGCGATGGTCACCTGATCAAACCCGCCCACGCGCTTGCACGCATCGGCAAACCCCTGGCCCGATTGCACCAGATCGCGCAGCTGCGTCACCCGAGGACGCGCCACCGGACGCACCGTTTGCGTCGTGACATCCAGCGCTTCCACCAGCGGCACGCCGCGGCTGACAAGCTGCCCAAGCTGCTCGTTCAACGCCGCCTGATCCACGAGCGCCAGCTTCGGCTCCCGCGCCATCCACGACGGCACCCGCCACGACCGCACCAGCATCCGCCCCTCGGCCCGAAGCGATTGCGCCAGGATCGAGACCGTCCCCGCCTGCCGCAGACCAAACGATCGCCCCCCGCCCGGACGGACGGCAAGGAAGATAAAGGCGTTGGAAGACATCGAACTCATTGCGGAAGTTTATCGGCCTCAGGCCCACTCCGACGGATTCACAGGAAACAACGCCACAGCACCCCCCGGCACGCCGCCAGGGTCGATGGGCACAACCACAGGTCATGAAGAAAACCGCCGAGGACGCCCGAACCCGGGCCATCGCACGCGATGCGCCCAAACCCGCCAGCGACCCGCCGAGCGTGACCCCTTCGGGCGACCCGGCGGAAATGTGTACTCGCGTCTGGATGCATGGTTGCGGCTGGACCGCCGGTGATGGGAAGAATTTCCGCATGGCGAGAGAGCAGGCGGAAGCCAGCGGTCGGCGAACTCTGCCACGCAAAGCGGCGATGGCCCACACGCCCAAGGGTTAGAGGCGCATCGCCCGGGTGCGGGAGTGCGCCTGTAACACCTGTGCTTGATACGGCCGGCATGGGCGTGGCCGGAACCAGCACCGATAATCCGCGTTCTTTGCGGCGGCGATCAGACACGCCGACGCATTCGGGCTTGCTTGGGCTTTGCGCACGTTCGCCTTGATCGCCACTCCGCCCACTACGATTCCTTCAAGATGACCGCATCCACCACCAACGGCCGCACATCTCAAGGCGTCATCATGCCCACCACGCCCCACCCCGCCTCAAGTCCCGCATCCAGCGCCAAGAGCGTCATGCGGGCCCTCGTCAAGCACCACGCCGGGCCCGGCCTGCAGATGGTCCTTGATCGCCCCATCCCCGACGTCGGGCCGCGCGACGTGCTCATTCGCGTCAAAAAGGCCGGCATCTGCGGCACCGATCGCCACATCTGGGAGTGGGACCACTGGGCCGCCGGTCGCATCCCCGTGGGCATCGTCACCGGGCATGAGTTTGTCGGCGTGATCGAGCGTGTTGGCTCCGCCGTCACACGGTTCCAGCCGGGGCTGCGGGTGAGCGCGGAGGGGCACATCACCGCCGGGCTGGATTACAACAGCCGCACGGGCAACGCGCACATCGCCCGCGACACGCGGATTCTGGGCGTCGATCGCGACGGCGTGTTCGCCGAGTTTGTCTGCGTGCCGGAAGAAAACGTCTGGCCGGTGCACCCGAACATCCCCGATCACATCGCGGCGATCTTTGACCCGCTGGGCAACGCCGTGCACACCGTGATGAGCGCCAACGTGAGCGCGAAGACGGTGCTGATCACGGGCGTGGGGATCATCGGGCTGATGGCCGTGACCGTCGCCAAGTGCGCGGGGGCCAGCCGCATCTTCGTCACCGACATCGACGACCGCCGCCTGGCACTCGCCCGAAAGCTCGGCGCGGTCGAGGCCTACAAGGCCAACGACCCGGGCTGGATCGACAAGCTCCGCAAGCACACCCGCGGCGACGGCCCCGATGTGCTGCTGGAAATGTCCGGCCACCCCATGGCCATCGACGACGGGTTCAAAGCCCTCCGCATGGGCGGCACCGCCGCACTGCTGGGCATCCCGAGCAGGCCGATCAGCTTTGACCTCTCCAGCCACGTGATCTTCAAGGGCGCGACCGTGCTGGGCGTCAACGGCCGGCGCATGTTCGAGACGTGGTACCAGATGGAAGAGATGCTGCTCTCCGGCCGCCTGGAGCTTGAAGAGATCATCACGCACCAGTTGCCGATGGACCAGTTCGCCAAGGGGTTTGGGTTCATGCAGAGCGGGGAGGGGATCAAGGTGGTGCTGGAGGTGGGGTAAGTCGGCATCTGTCAACAAAACGCATTTTTATTGATTTTGCTTTTTGTTGACAGCTGCTCTATTGTCAACTTCGCAGACTTTGCCCGGAGCTGACCGATGGAGTTCGACGCCCCCCCGCTAAAGTTCTCAGACCTGCCCGAACGCGAGACATTCCCGAGGATCCCAAGTGTCGGCACGCGCGAGCACGAGTTGCTCCTGGGCGATTATCGCCCTTGGTACAAGGTTCGTCCGATCGCCCGCGATCTGAACCTGCCGCCAGAAGAAGCATGGGCGATCGTCAAGTCCTCCCGCCTGCTCGGCCTGCAGCAGCTTGAACTCGCACAAGCAGGCGGTGAGCCGTTTTATCTTTGCATGGGTCCTCACGCGTTGAAGCCGCTACACCGCATCGATCGCGAAACCGGTGGCGGCGGTGCTTCGGCGCTGAACCCCGATGGCGGCGAACTCGGCGACGATGCCGTGCGCACCAAGCTGCGCATCCGAACGCTCATGGACGAAGCGTACGAGTCGTCCCGCATCGAAGGCGCGTCAACTACGCGGAGCGATGCGATCCAGCTCTTACGAGAGCAACGCGAACCCAAGACCATTGCCGAGCGGATGGTCGTGAACAACTACCTCGCCATGCAGCGCATCAAGACCTGGCTCGACAAGCCGCTGTCGATGGAGATGCTCATCGAACTCCAGACCCTCCTGACGAGGGACACTCTCGACAAGACCGACCAGGTGGGTCGCTTGCGTCGCTCAGACGAACCCATTCGCGTCGTCGATGTCCGAACGAATCGAGACATTCATGTACCACCGAATGCCGACGCGCTTCCCGAGAGGCTTGATCGGCTCTTCCGATTCGCCAACACACGCCACGATCGCGGGGCCCAGTTCATCCATCCGGTGGTCAAGGCCTGCATCCTGCACTTCATGATCGGCTACGAGCACCCGTTCGCGGATGGTAACGGCCGCACCGCTCGAGCGGTCTTCTACTGGTTCGCGCTCCGCCACGGGTACAGCATCTTCGAGTACACCGCGATCTCCGAACTCATCCGCAAGGGCTTTGCACGCTATCCACAGGCATACGTCGATTCCGAGCTTGACGAAGGCGATCTCACCTACTTCGTGCTCTACAAACTCGACATCATCGAACAGGCCCTGCAGCGACTCGCCGAGCACATCAAGAATGAGACCACCAAGATCAAGCGAAGCGAAGACTTCCTGCGGCTCTCAAAGGACCTCAACCTCCGTCAGCGTCTCCTTCTCGAACACGCCCTCCGCCACCCGCACGCCCACTACACCGTCAAGAGCCACATGAACTCCAACGGCATCACCGCAAACACTTCCCGCGCCGACCTGAACGACCTCGTCCGCAGACGCTTCATGACCACCCTCAAACGCGAAAAAGAAGTCCTCTACCTCCTCGCTCCTGGCTTCGACGCCAAACTCCAGAGCAAACTCAATCGCACACGCCGCTGAACCCCCACCCGCCCCTCGGCTACCCTCCCCCACCATGCGCTACGCAATGATCATGGCCGGCGGTTCGGGCACGCGTTTGTGGCCTATGAGCCGTGCCCAGCGGCCAAAGCAGCTCCTTCCGCTCATGGTCCCGGGCACAGGCCGCTACACCGCCCAGCTCGCCCCCGACGCCGCCCAGCCCGCTCGCCCGCTCTCGCTCCTAGAGATCGCCGCCCGCCGCGTTGATGGGCTGGTGCCCCCTGAGCGCCGGTACATCTGCACGGGCGAGGCCTTTCGCCAGCAGATTCTCGCGGCACTCCCCGAGTTCACCACCGATCGCATCCTCGGCGAGCCCACCGGGCGTGACACGGTGAATGCCGTCGGCTTTGCCGCCGCCGTCTTGCACAAGCTGGACAAGGACGCGACGTTCATCGTCCTCACCGCCGACCATCTCATCGCGCCCGAGAGCGTGTTTCGCCAACGCGCCGAGCTCGCGTTTCGCCTCGTTGAGCAGGACGCCAAGCGGCTGGTCACCTTCAGCATCAAGCCCACCTATCCGGCCACCGGCTTTGGCTATGTCGAACGCGGCCCGGCGATCCACGGCGTGCCCGACGCTCCCACCTCACCCTCCACCGCGCTCGGCAAGCCGCTGGCCTTTCGCGTCGCCCGCTTTGTCGAAAAGCCCGACCTTCCGCGCGCCCAGGCCTACTTCGAGTCCGGCCACTTCGGGTGGAACTCGGGCATGTTCGTATTTCACGCCGGCACGTTCCTCGATTGCCTGAAGCGCTTCAAGCCCGAGAGCCACGCGGGGCTGATGCAGATCCAGGCGGCGTGGGGCACCAAAGACCAGCAGCGCGTCATCAACGAGGTCTACCCGACGCTGCCCAAAATCAGCGTGGATTACGCCGTGATGGAGCCCGCGAGCAAGATTGCCCAGGGCGACAGCCAGGTCTCGATCTGCACCGTCGCCACCGACGTGGATTGGCTCGACGTTGGCTCCTGGCCGAGTTACGCCGAGACGCTCGACTCTGACGATCAGGGCAACCGCGTCGGCGGCAGCGTGAAAGCGCTCAGCGTCGATTCCAGCAACACCCTGGTCGTCGGCGAGTCCGCCCCCGGCTCACGCCCCCACACCGTGGGCGTGCTGGGCATGAAGGACGTCATCATCGTCCACACCCCCGAAGCCACGCTGGTGATGCCCAAGGCCTACGCCGAGCAGCTCAAGAAGCTGCACGCGATGGTGCCGGAAGAGTTGAAGTAGAGGGGAAGAGGTCGAGAGCGTTCAGCGATCACCACTTGACCTCTTCACCTCTTCGCCTCTTGATCGGATGCACGCTTCCCGATGCTCCGATCGCCAGGCGATCAACACCGGTCGAGTGCAGTCCGCCGCACAACGCGACGGCGAAGCCGTCAAGGTTCGTAGCCGGGGGTCGCCGCGACCGCGGCACCCCCGGGTGCCGCCGCACCATGCGTTCGCACCACGAAGTGGTGCAGCATGAGTTTCGCTCGCTGAGCGTGCGATTGAGACCGACTGGTGCCTGAACGCAGCGTTCACCCGCACCGCTGTCGCGGTGCGGGGTGACCGTGGGGCGTGGTCCGGGGGTGCCGCTGTCGCGGCGACCCCCGACTATGAACCGCGAGGGCGTTGCCCTCAACACCGCATCCATCGGACGCGCTTTGCCGTAAAATCTCTCAGTGAACGTGCGCCTTGATCGTCCCAGCTTGGTCTTCCTCGGAATAGGGCTGACGCTCATTCTGGCCGCGTTGATCTACACCTCTTGGCAACCAGAATCGGAGCGTGCACAAAGCGAGTACTTGAGATGGTGGCGATGGGCAAAGGTGGAATCCGAGGGCATCTTCCGTCTGCATGAGCAACTGCGAGCCGCGGGTGTTCACTTCCCGCCCACTGAACATGACATCAAGTCGGTCGACTCCCTGTGGACCGTTTCTCACTGGACATGGTGGCACCCCACTGCCGACTTCACGACACCCAGCGGTTGGGTCCGCATCGGCGATGTGGTGCTTCGCACCGCTCCGACTTTGTCCACCCAAGACGACGACATCGTCGCCGTGATGCTGCCACCACGCTCCCGCCCTGATCGCGTGTTCGCCATCACCAAGGACGGCTACGCCCAAGAACTCAGGGGCGAAACCGGCCCACCCGAAGGTTGGCACGCCGCGAACGGCTTCGACTGGCTCGCCTCCGGCCTCGGCCGCTCTGGAAAGTAGATTGCACTGCGACATCGGCTTCCGCTTCTCCCTTGATGCCTCGATGCCTCTCTCCCTCGATGCCTACTCACTCTTCCCCCCGTACCCTCCCCCAGCGTGACCCCCACCGCCGAACTCATCCTGCCCGAGATCGCCGAGCTTGTGCGCGAGGGGGCGTATAGCGAGCTGCGGGCCGCGCTCAAGGGCATTCCGCCCGCCGACGTCGCCGACATCATCCTCTCGCTGGAATCCGATCAGCGCGCCGTCTGCTTCCGCTTCTTGCAGCGCGACGAGGCCGGCGAGGTTTTCGCCTACCTCACGCCCGAGCTGCAGGAAGAGCTTGTCCTCAAGCTCGGCGACGCCGCGCTTCGCGTCGTTGAGGGCATGGACCCCGACGACCGGGCCCGCCTGCTGGACGAACTCCCCACCGAGGTCGCCCAGCGGCTGATCGCCTCGCTCAGCCCCGAAGACCGCAAGACCACCCAGGCGATCCTCGGCTATCCGCCCAAGAGCGTCGGGCGCCTGATGAACCCCGACTATGTCCGCATCCGCCCGGAGTGGGACATCGGGCACGCCATCGACCACATCCGCCGCTACGGCAAAGACGCCGAGACCATCAACGTCGTCTACATCGTCGATGACAAGGGCACGCTGATCGACGACATCCGCCTCCGCACACTGCTGCTCAGCGATCCGCTCAGCAAGGTCGAGTCGCTGATGAGCCGCAACTTCGTCGCGCTCGCCGCCGATCAGCCCCAGGG
Organism: Phycisphaerales bacterium; assembly: GCA_019750095.1. Lineage (GTDB taxonomy): Bacteria > Planctomycetota > Phycisphaerae > Phycisphaerales > UBA1924 > UBA4658. Next base: position 35,114 of record JAIEOW010000128.1, on the reverse strand, counting down.
CGAGGCCGTGCGCCTCATGGCCCGCTACGACCGCATCGCCCTGCCCGTGGTCGATTCCCGCGGCGTGCTGCTGGGCATCGTCACCGCCGACGACGTCGCCGACGTCGCCGAAGAAGAAGCCACCGAGGACATGCACAAGATCGGCGGCACCGCCGCCCTCGAAACGCCCTACATGCAGGCGGGCGTCTTCGAGCTGGTGAAGAAACGCGCCCCCTGGCTCGCCCTGCTGTTCATGAGCGAGCTGCTGACCACGAGTGCTCTGGGCTACTTTGAAGACGAGATCGCCCGCGCTGCCGTGCTGGCCACGTTCATCCCCGCGGTGATCAGTTCCGGCGGCAACTCCGGCTCGCAGGCCTCGACACTGGTCATCCGCGCGCTGGGCCTTCAGGAAATCTCGCTGCGCGACTGGTGGCGCGTCCTCCGCCGCGAGCTCGCCTGCGGCATGCTGCTCGGGCTCATCGTCGGCGTCATCGGCTTCTGCCGCATCAACATCTTCGGCTTCGCCGGGCTCTTCGCCAAAGACTCGCCCGAGCAGCAGCACTTCACCATCCTCGCGGTGGCCATCGGCGTGACGCTGGTGGGCGTGGTGCTGTGGGGCAGCATCATGGGCGCGATGCTCCCGTTCATTCTGAAGCGCTGCCGCCTTGACCCCGCCGCAAGCAGCACCCCCTTCGTCGCCACGCTGGTGGACGTCACCGGCATCATCATCTACTTCACCACCGCGATGCTCATCCTCTCCGGCACAATCCTCGGCGCCCGCGGCCCCGCCAAGGCCACGCACCGCTTTGACAGCGACTCGGGAACCTATCTCATCTTCACGAACTCCAGAGGCGAGCCCACCGCCGCCAGCCGCGACACCACGCCCGAACTCCGCCTGCCCATCACCAAGATCAAGCCGGAAGTGGCCGCCGACCCGCCCGCCCCACCCGCCCCCCCCGCCCCCCCCGCCACTCCGCCCTCAACGGATCGCTGACTGCTCGATCACCCCGACAAAAACACAAAGGGGTACGGCGTTTCCGCCGTGCCCCTTTTTATCGCATGTTGCCTCGTGTGTGTGGTCACGGGCAACCGGCAAACCAGGTGTTCAGGAAGACAAAGATGTCCGACACGCCCACGCCGCTCCCGTCCAGATCGGCCCGGGGCTGCGAGGCGAACCACGCGTTGAGATACTCAAAGATGTCCGACACGCCCGCCGAGCCCGAGTTGTCAAAGTCCGCGACGCACACGGCCGTCGTCGCGACAAACTCGTACGCCCCGATATCCACGATCGGCGAGGTGCCCAGACCGGTGTCGGTCACGCTCGGCGCATCGGCCTGGCGCGGATTGCCCGCCAGATCCAACGACGGCGAGGAACCGAGATTCGCAGGAATGCCCGCGTTGTCGCCCGCGTCGATCGCCGGCGAGGTGTTGGACAGGCGGTAGTCTCCGTTCAAGCCCGAGCCGTTGACAAAGCCGGGATTCACCGAGAGATTTCCGGCCCCGGGGTATCCGCCCTGGACAATGGACCTCTCGACGCTGATGGTCTGCCCGATCGGGATCAGCGGCGCGCCGATCTGCTGCACCGCGTTGCCCGTCACGATGGTGTTGCGGACGTTCAGCGTGCCCGTGAGCAGAGCATCGAGCCGGATGCCCATGTTCAAGCTCCCGACGATCGTGCAGTTGGCGATCGTCGTGGTCGCGGGATCCGAAGCGTTGGCGACGAACACGCCCTCGACGTTCCCGACAAACAGCGAGTTGGAGATCACCGTGGTGCCACCGCTGGCAAAGACCCCGATCCCGATGGAGGCCGACCCGCGGAACTCGTTGCGATCAAACACACCCGAGCCGCCCTGATCCGGCGTATAGATGATCGACGAGTTCTGCGAGTTGATGAACTTGCAGTTGGTGACCTTGATCTCGCTGTTGCTGAACGCGGGCGTCGCGACAAAGATGTCTCCCGCAGAGTCGCCCTCGTTGCCTTCAAAGCGCGTGCCCGTGACGTTCAGCTTGACATCACCGCTGGCCAGCGCGATCGTGATCGGCGACCGCACCCCGCCGTTGCCGATGAACTCGCTGTCCTCCACCGTGACATCGGTCAGCCCCAGCGGCTGGATCACCGCGCCAAAGTTGTCCGCGAACCGCGTCCGACGCACCGTCAGCACGCCGTTGAATGGCGAGATGCAATCCAGTCCGTCCGAGAGATCGCCGTTACCCGTCACCAGCGAGTCTTCGATGAGAATCGTCGCCGGCGCAGAACGATCGCACGTCCGCAGCACCGCACCGACGCTCGCCGTGCTCCCGGGTGATGCCGTGTTCCCGTTGTCGGCGATCGTCGATCGGCGAATCACCAGCGAACCCGCGGAAAGAAAGAACGCCCCGCCAAGGTCCGCCGTGTTGTCCCGGACCACGCACTGATCCAGCTCGATCCCGCTGCTCGTGCCGAGGATCGCGCCAGCGAAGATCGTGATCGACCCGGTGCTCCCGCAGACCAACCCGCGCTCACCCCGCCCGCCGCGAAGCGTCACGCCCTGGAACTTCACGCTGGGCGAGTCGGTGATCTTCGCGATCGTCCCGCCACCCAGGATCCCGATCGTCACATCCGCCGGATTGCCCGTCGAGCTGCGGATCGTCAGCGACCGCCCCACCAGCTCAAGCTGCTCGGCATACTGCCCGGGCGCCAGCACGATCACGTCCTGATCCGCCGAGGCGTTGATCGCTGCCTGGATCGACGTAAAGGTCGTGGGCACCAGCAGGTCAGCCGCCATCGCGTGCCCCGCCAGACCACACCCCGCCAAAACCGTCAAAATGGCCGTCCCGAACCGGTTTCGTGTTGAAATCTGTGTCTTCATGGTCAATACTCCTGTGAGGAATGAATCCCCGCTACTTCTCTTCGAGAATACTCTACCATCGGATTCGTGCTGTTGCGAATAATTTCAACTCCTCTTGGGCGATATGATCCATACACAAACCAAAACTCGTCGCTCGGGCCTCCTGCCCCGTCGCGAACCACCGCTCAAGCTCGATGTGCTGATGCCCCCAGGCGAACCAACACCCATTGATCTCCCCGAGCAACTGCTCGCCTCGGCCGCCCGCGTTCGGCTGGCCCTCGCCCGCGGGCTGGACCTTGTCGCCCCGCCGCCCCGAAGGCCCACCGACGTGCAACGCGCGCTGGGGATCGACAAATCCCTCGCCAGCCGACTGCACCGCGCGTCGCTGAGCGATGAACCGATCGAAACCGTTCTCGACGGTGCGGGCGTGCAGGGGCTGCGCCAGGCGCTGGATCGGCTGGAGGCGTGCACTCTGCACGACGCCACGCAGCCGCCAACTCAGGACCAGCATGCAACGCTCCACGAGCTGCGCGAGGCGGTCCAGGCCTTCGCCTCGATCTGCGACGCGTTTCCCGACGGGCGCATCGGGCTTGAGACGGTCATGGCCGACCAGATGCCCGAGGTGCGCAAGGTCGCCGAGCGCAAGGCCAGGCGCGCCGTGTTCCAGGCCCACACCTTCCTGATGGGGTTCAGCCAGGAGGTCGCCTATCGCGCCTTCATCCGCGTGCCCACCAAGGGCAGCCCGAACCACATCGATCTCATCTACGTCGATCTGTGCATCGGCATGGTCAAGCTCCGCAAGGGCATCACGGCCTATTACAACGGCGTCTCCAACGTCTCCACCGGTGAGAGCGCCCAGGCCACCCTCACCACCGTCGAGGGCCGCACCGAGCCCATCGAGCCGATGGCGTTCATCCTGCCGGATCGATGCAACATCGAGATGTCACGGGTGGACATCCGCAAGCGCGGCCCCGTCACCGTCTTTGCCATGCCCAGCCAACATCCCGTGCTCGCCCCTCCGGTGAACATCGGACTCACCCACGGCATCCGCTGCGCGGCCCACCGCTTCGCACGCCCGGAGATGCCTTTCGAACGCCACTTCGTCATCATGCGCAAGCCCGTCCGCACGCTCGTCTGGGACGAGTTCTGCGACCCCGCCATCGGGTCCGGCCCGCCGGAAGTCACCGCCAGCTTCGCCAGCGGCCCGGGCGACCTGCCCCTTACGCCCGAACTCGATGCCATCTACCCGTTGCACCAGCCCGAGGGCTTTGAATCCCTGGGCGTCGGCGTCTCGCGCCTGATGAGCAGCGACGTGCCGGACTGCCCCGGGCTCATCGCGAGCGTGCTCGCACGCGCCGGCATCGATGCCTCGCGCCTCAGCGCCCACCGCCTCCGCATCGAGTATCCCGTGCCCCACACGCGATACATCGTCTGGCACCGGCTCATGGACGCGCCAAAGCCCTGATCCATGAAAAAGGGCGTGCCACGCGGCACGCCCTTGGGTCGATCATCGCTCTTGCCCACTCATCACGGGCAGCCGGCGAACCACGCGTTCAGGAACGCGAAGATGTCGTTCACCGTGATCCCGCCGCCGTCAAAGTCGGCCGCCGGGTTGCCCGCGAAGAAGTTGTTCAGGAAGTCGAAGATGTCCTGCGTGTCCACCGTCCCGTTGCAGTTGTGATCCGCAAGGCAGACCGTCACCGCCACGGCGTTGGACGTCACACTCCCGCAGGCACTGGTGATCACCACGTCGTAGCTGCCCGCGTTGCTCGCATCGACAAACGGCAGCACCAGCGAAGGCCCGTTGGGCGCGCCCACGCTGTTGCCGTTGCGACGCCACTGATAGCTCGTCGCGCCCGTCGCCGCCACGTTCAGCGTCACGCCCTGCCCGCGGCAGCTTGCCTGCGGCGTGGGCTGAGCGGTGATGCTGGGCGAAGCGCCCTGGCTCAGCGTCGCGCTCGACGACGTCGTCGAGCCGCACGTGCCCGTGATCTGCACGTCATAGCTGGCAAAGTCGCCCGGTGTCACCGGGTTGATGTTCAGCGTCGCGCTGGTCGCGCCGCTAATCGGATTGCCATTGCGACGCCACTGGAAGCCCGTCGCGCCGACCGCCGAGACACTGAAGCTCGCCGGCTCGCCCGGGCAGACCGTCAGACTCTCAGGATTCTGCGTGATGCTCGGCGCACCGCCGCTGACGTTCACCTGCACCGACGCGGTGTTCAGCTCGCCGCAGCCGCTGTCGAACACGGCGTCATATGACCCCGAGTCGCCGGCGACGGCCGACGCGATGAAGTACGTCTGGCTGGTGGCGCCCGAGATCGGCTGCCCGTCCTTGCGCCACTGGACCTCCACCCCCGGATCGCTCAGCACCACGCTCAGCGTCAGCGGCGCACCCGTGCACACCGTCTGGGCCGTGGGCTGCGTGACGATCGTCAGCGGATCCACCACGTCCACCTGCACAAAGCCCGTCTGGATGTTCCCGCACGGATTGGTGATGATGCAGAAGTAGTTTCCGGCGTCGCCCACCTGCGCGTTGCTGATCGTCAGCGTCGGCGAGTTCGGCGCAGTCACCGGGAACCCGTTGCGACGCCACGCATACGTCAGATCCGTCCCGTTGGCCAGGAACGACACCGTGAACGAGCTTCCCGCGCACACGCTCGCCGGCATCGCCTGCGGCTGCTGCACCACCGTCGGCGCCACGCACGGCGTGCCCACGGTGAATGCGCTGGTTCGCGTCACGTTCCCGCTCGCCGTGCCCGACCCGTCAGAGTTCGTGATGGTCACGTTCCGCACCCCGTTGGGCGCGCCCGCACCGATGCTGAACGACAGACCCGTGATCTGCGTGCCCAGCGGGTTCACCACCGGCGTACCGATCACCGTCACACCCGTGCCCGAGACCGTCACCTGTGTCGCGCTCGTCACGCCTCGGAAGTTCGCGCCGACAATCGTCACCGGCACCACCGTGTTCTGCGCTCCAACCGTCGGCGTCAGCGACGTGAAGCTCGCACTCGCGCCAAACACCGTGACCTGGATCGTGTCCGTCGCGCTGTTGCCGTTGGAATCGGTCACACGCAGAGTCACCGGATACGTCCCGTTGGAGGGATACTGGCGATTGGGCTGCGCGAGCGACGAGTCGTTCACGCCCCCGAACAACCCGTCGCCATCAAGGTCCCACGCATACGAGTTGAGCGTCGCGCCCGCCTCCGTCGCGTATGAGTTCAGATTGCCCATGAAGAAGCTGTTGGTGTTCGCCGCAATCCGCTTGCTCAAACCCGCGATCGCCACCGGCGGCGCGAGCGACGACGCGCCCACGCGGATCGTCAGGTCGTACAACTGCACCGTCTGATTCGCCGCCGCGTTGGGGCCGACGTCAAAGACGCGCACCCAATACGTGCCCGCGGCAAGGTTGTTGAGCGTGAGGGTCTCCGCACTGCCCGCGGCACCCGCCGCGGCGGTCTGCTGCACCGTCGCGCCATTGGCGCCCGTGCGCAGCTCCACGTTGAGGTTGCCCGCCTGCGAGGCGTTCACAGTGCTCGTCGTGCCGCTGCAGCCGTTGGCCTGCTGACCGTTGGAGTACGACCCGCCCGTGGGCTGAACGACGATCGTGACGTTCTGGGTCGAGCTGGTGGTGAAGCGATACCAGTCGGCGCTGGTGCCGTTGGGCCCGGCCGAGCCGTTGGTCGAGTTGTTCCGGGCGATCACCGCGCGGATGCTGGGCGAGGTGAGATTCCCGAAATCCACCGCCGTCGCTCCCGAGTTGTTGCCCGCGAATCGGTCGCCATAGTTGCGACCCGCCCCGCGGAACTCGTCGATCTGCGTTCCATCAAACGCCGTGGACGCGAACGGCTCCATCAGCTTGGTCTGGCTGCACGGCACCGGGTGGATGAACCCAAGCCCGTGCCCGTGCTCGTGCGTGACCACGTTGCGAAGATAGCGGTAGTTGCTCCCGCTGGACCCCATCGTGGTGTTGTTGGGCGTCATCTCGTCGGAGTTCAGCGCCATGTCGCTGCCGCCGGTCGGAAACATGTTGTACGCCAGCACGCCCGTGTTGCCCTGCGGGTTCGCGCCGATCCGCACGTCGCCACGCAGCGGATCACGACCGCGAACCGTCGAGTATGGGGTGTTGTCGTCGGCAACTTCGGTGTACGTCAGCCCGTTGAAGCGTCGCCACGACGCAAGACCCTGACGCACGAACTCCCGCCCGCGATCGGCGTTGCCCGCACCATAGAGCGTGTTGAACACGGCGGTCAGATTGTTCGGCGCCACCGGGCCGTTGTTGCCATCACCCCAGTTCACCCCATCATTCGGAAACGAGTACGTGAGCTGCGCGCTCACCGCCTGCCCGCTGCTTCCGGCCCCGCCCGCACCAGCGAACACGCTCCCCGCCGTAAAGAACCGGGGCTGCACGCCCAGCGTCGGGGGCAGCGCGTTGAACCGCTGCATGATGAACTCAAGCTGCGCCGGCGAGGGATTGTCGACAAAGCACGACTGAGCCAACGGCTCTGCCTCCGCATGCGCCCCCTCCGCTGAGGCCGGCGGCAGCTCACCCTGCTTTGCCGCGTTGGCCATCAGCATGCGCGCCAGCAAATGCCCGCGCGTCGCCGGCTTGGAGGCCGACTCACGCGTCGCGCCCTCGCCCGCAAGAGCCACCGGCGCGCCACACGCCATCGCCACCGCGCACGCGGCCACCCCCGCACGACCCAGGGAACGCAACATCGACATGGTCTTCATCCTCATCTCAAACAGCCACAATCTTCGTTCGCTCTACCCCGACCCAGACGGGTCGGGTGGTGTGTATCGACACAGAGCGTGTCAATATGTCCTACGCCAGAGCGTTGTCACGTCGCAACCCTGGCGGGACAAGCACTCTGTTCGCATCATTCTGCGATCTGTTCGAGCAAACCCGGATAAGTCGATGAGCCGCTATCCTAACAAAAACCCCTCGAACGAAGTTCGAGGGGTTTCTTGGTCATGTTCTCGGGCCTGTTGATCCCAAGTCAACTTGGGCAAGCGTTCAAACCGCTCACACTGGCTGAGGCACACTCGCCCCACCCACCCCGCCCGCCGCGTTCAGCGTCAGCGAACCCTGGCGTCGACGACGTACCGGCGCATCGGCATGGTGCACCTCGGCCAGTTCGCTCTGCTGGAACGCCTCACCGAATCGGAACAGCCGGAAGCTGTTGGCGATCACGAACACGTCGCCCACCACGTGATACAGCGCGGCACCGATCAGCCCCAGCGACCCCGTCGCCGCCAGCGTCAGCCCGACGATCGCCACCAGGATCGACACCGCGATGTTCTGCGCCACGATCGTCCGCGTCCGCCGCGAGAGCTCGATCAGGAACGGGATCCGCGACAGATCGTCGTTCATCAGCGCGACACCCGCCGAGTTGGCCGCAATATCGCTGCCCGACAGACCCATCGCCACGCCGATGTCCGCCGCCGCGAGCGATGGCCCGTCGTTGATGCCGTCGCCCACCATCATCACGCGCCGCCCGTCGGCGACCAGCGCCTGGATCTGCTCGTGCTTCTCTTCCGGCAGGCACTCGGCCTCGATCGTGTCCACGCCCACGTTCCGTCCCACGCGCTCCGCCACGCTCAGGCGATCGCCCGTCAGGATGTCAATCCGGCGGATGCCCAGCTCGCGCAGACGGCTGATCACGGCCTTGCTGTTGCTCCGCACGCGGTCTTCCAGCGCGACCACGCCCAGATACCGCCCATCACGCACCACGTGCACGCCCGACATGCCCTCGATGCGATCCGTGCAGGCGTCAACCTGCTCGGCGATGTTCGGGAACACCTCCGTCAGCCAACTCGAGCGACCGACGCAGACCTCGCCCATGCTCGTGCGAGCGCGAATGCCGCGGCCGTGCACTTCTTCAAACTGGTTCGTTCCGTCCGGCTCGATCCGCGCCTGCTTCGCGGTCGCGATGATCGATCGCGCCAGCGGGTGGTTGCTGTGCTGTTCGCCGTTGGCCGCCGCCGCCAAAAGCTCGGCCCCTTCAACGCCCGCCGCGGGCACCAGGCGAGAGACCGCAAAGCGGCCCGTGGTGATCGTGCCGGTCTTATCCATCACCACCGTGTCAACGCTCGCGGCCTCTTCCAGATAGTTCACCTTCTTGACCAGGATCCCCAGCCGGGCCGCCGCGGCAAAGGCCGCAACCACCGACAACGGACTCGCCAGTAGTAGCGCCGAGGGGCACGCGACGACCAGCGTCGTCAGCGCCCGCTGGAACGCCTCCGGATGATCCCGGTTCAGGAACCAGACGATGAACGACACACTCAGCGTCACCGGCACAAAGAACCGGGCCACCTGCTCGACCATCAACTGCCGCTGTGTCTTGCTGCTCTCGGCCTCGCGGATGAGCTGCGTCACCTTGCCGATGGTCGTGTCCCCACCGACCTGCGTCGCCTTGATCTCAATCAACGCCGACAAGTTCGTCGTGCCCGCGAACACCGCATCTCCCGGTGCCACTTCGTGCGGAATCGCCTCGCCCGTGAGTGCGGCCTGATCCAGCGTCGATCGCCCGACGACGACCACGCCGTCCACCGGCAGGTTCTCACCCGTCCGCACACGCAGCACGTCGCCGATCTTCACCTGGCTCAGCCCGATCTCGGTCTCCGCGCCATCACGCACCACGCGAGCCACGTCCGGCGTGCGAGCCACCAGATCCTCGATCGCCCGCTGCGCGCCCCAAGCACGCTGGCGCACGAACTGGTCGGCCACCAGCAGAATGAACGCCAGGAATCCCGCCACCTCATACTTGTTGATCGCCAGCGAACCCAGGATCGCGATCGCGCACAGGGTCGACGTGCTGGCGTGCCCCTTCCAAAGCTCCTTCGCCGAGGCGACAAACAGCGGAAAGCCCAAGAGCAGCGCGCCGATGATCGCCGGAATGTCCGCGATCATGCTCGGCACGATGTCCTTCAGCAGCCACTTGCTGATCACCGTCGCCAGCAGCAGCACGCCGCCGATGAGGTACAGCAGCATGTACCGCTCGAGCTTCACATTGTGGTGCGAGCAGCAGACCATGCCCTCTTCGTGGACGTGCTGATGGGTGTGATCGTGCGAGTGCCCCGAAGACGCTGTCGATGACGCCATGCCAAGCTCCTGCCCCCCCCACGAGGCCAAGAGATGCCAGTGACCGGTCCGCTCGCTCCCCGCCGTGCCGACCGAAGAACTCGATCGGCGAGCCCATCCTAGGAAGCCCCATCGGATCGGCGTCCTCGATCTACGCCGCCGACCGGCATCCGGTTCTGACCGGTACACTCGCCCACCGATGCCCCCCACCCCTTCAAGCCCCCCACCCCCCCCCAGCCCCGGCAAGCGACGCCCACAGACCGGCGAGAATCCCAAGATCAAGGGGGGCGATTCCAAGACCCCACGCCGTCAGATCGCCGTGCTGGGCATCGGACAAATGGGTCTGGTGTGCGCCGGGCTTCTTGATGCCCGGGGCGACGCCGATGTCGTGCTGTGGGGGCATTCCGTGAGCGAAGCGGGCGAGCTCACCCAGATGCGCCGGTCCGATCGGCTGCCTGGGTTCACGCTCCCCGATCGCGTCCGCGTCTCGGCGGACCTGAAAAAGACCCTGGCCACAGCCGATCTGGTTGTGTCGGCGATCCCCGTGCAGTTCACCCGGGATGTCTGGAAAGCCGCCCGCAAGACCAAGCTCCCGCCGCTGGCGGGGGTGATCAGCGTCTCCAAGGGCATCGAGAACGGCACACTGCTCCGACCCACCCAGCTCATCGCCGAGGCCCTGGGCGATGATCCCGACGCGCGGCCACGCCCCATCGGCGTGCTCTCTGGCCCCACCATCGCCGCCGAGCTTGCCCGCGGGCTTCCCGCCACGATGATCGCCGCCAGCGACGCACCCGGGTTTGCCGCGACGATCCAGGACCTGTTCGCGACGTCGTATCTCCGCATCTATACCAACGACGACGTGATTGGCGTCGAGCTGGCCGGGGCGATGAAGAACGTCATCGCCATCGCCGCGGGCATCATCGATGGCCTGCAGGCCGGCTATAACGCCAAGAGCGCACTGTTGGCTCGCGGGCTCGCCGAGCTGGCACGGCTGGGCACGGCGATGGGCGCCAGCACCGAGACGTTCTTCGGCATCGCGGGCGTTGGCGACCTCGCCACCACCTGCTTCAGCCCCGAAGGCCGCAACCGCACGCTCGGTGAACAGCTCGGCCGGGGCCTCTCGCTGAAGAAAGCGCTGAAGGACTCGCCGTTCGTCGTCGAGGGCGTCGCGACCAGCCGCTCGGTGGTCGCGCTGTCGAAGAAGTACAAGGTCGACATGCCGATCTCGCAATCGGTCCACGCCGTGCTGTTTGAAGGGCTGGACCCTATCGACGGCATCGGTCGTCTGATGAGCCGCGAGAAAAAAGCCGAGCGGGTTGGATGAGCGTACTTGACGTGGTGACGCGGTGACGCGGTGAGAATGCAAGATTCACGCTGGGGACCAGCGTTCCACCCGATTCCCGATTCCCGACTCCCGATTCCCGTTCCCAAAAAAGACACGAGCCCCGCCCATTGCTGGACGGGGCTCGGTGTGTTGTAGAGATCACGTCACCAGTGGCTTAGCAGCCGCCGGCGAACCAGGCGTTGAGGAAGCTGAAGATGTCGCCGGTCTGTGGGGTGCCGGTGCCGTTACCGCCGAAGACCGCGAAGGGGCTGCTGGCGAACCAGTCGTTGAGGAAGGCGAAGATGTCGCCGGTCTGGATGCCACCGGTCTTGTCGTAGTCGGCGAAGCAGCACGGGGCCGTGCCGACGCCCGAGGCGTTGCAGGTGCCGCTGGAGTTGGTGAACGCGGCGCCCCACTGCGTGCCGGTCGTCGTGCAGGCGGCCTGCGCGACGGTCGAGTTGCAGGTGGTACCACGGCAGCAGACGCCCGCCGGGGGCGGAGTGCAGTTGGCCGGGGTGCAGGCGACGTTGTCACCGAGGTAGGTGCCGACGCAGGCGGCCTGGGTCGTGGTAGAGCAGACGAACGCCGCGTTGCAGCAGCCGCCGGTCGGGGTGACCGGGCAGGCGTTGGGGGTGCAGGCGCGGAGGACGGCCTGCGGCGAACCGCCAGCCGTGGTGCACGCCGCCGCATCAGCGGTGATCAGGCAGGTGCCCGTGCCGAAGCAGCAGGTGGCCACCGGCGAAGCGCAGGTGTTGGGCGTGCAGAGGCCCGCGGCGAGGAAGGTGCCGCCGGTGCAGGTGGTGTCCGTCGTCACGGCGCACTCTGCGAAGGGGAGGCAGCAGGAGCCGACGATCGCACCGGCAGGAGCGCCGCCGTTAGGATCGCACGGAGCGTTGTTGGGGCCGCAGACGGTGCCGTCACCGAGGTAGACGCCGCCCTGGGCTTCGCAGTCCTGGGGCTCGGTGCCGCCGATGACGCCGTCGCTGCGAGCAGTGACGAGGCATGCGGTGGCCGGGATGCAGCACGCGCCGACCGCGGAGGTCGTGGAGACGCGGACGATGTAGCGGTTGCCGACGTTGCCAGCGAAGCAGGGCAGGTTGTTGAACGAGGCGACGCTCAGGTTGACGTAGAGCTCGCCGTTGGGCACGAAGACGCGGAAGCTCGACGCGCTGGTGCAGGCGTCAAAGCCGAACTGGATCAGCGGAACGGCGCCCGCGGTGCAGGTGCCGCGACCGATCTGCAGGAAGCCGGGGAACTCTGCTCGGAACTCGAACAGGAACCACTCGCCGCCAGCCGGGTTGTTGACATCGGGCAGACGCCAGAAGTCAAAGTCACGCAGAGCGCCGTCGTTGGAGACGCGGCCCGTGCCGAAGGTGCCCAGGGGGAGCGGCACAGCGTTGGCGCAATCCGAGTTCGTGCCGCCCGTGCCGCAGACGTCGGTCTCAACGACCGCGCCGGCCGGGATGTCGATCACGCAGTTGTTGAGGTTGGCGCAGGCCACGGCGGGCGGGTTGGAGGGCGTGCCGCTGGCGGTCGCATTGACGTAGAAGAACCCGGTATCGATCACGCCGTTGCCGGCCTCAAAGCCGTAGACATAGGCGTAGTAGACCTGGCCCGCGACGGTCGGGAAGGTGATGGTCGACGCACCGGTCGTGGTAGCAGCGCAGCCGGGGGCTGGCGTGTCATCGTTGGAACCGATGCAGACGAACCCGCCGGTGCACTCGTCCGGAGCGACGCCGCGGGTGCAGTAGACGCTGATGACGGTGTCAAAGTCCGTCGCCGCGGCGAACGGATTGGAACCCGTGTTGCAGGTGGAGATGGTGACGTCCTGCCCGTTGCCGACCACGCGGTACCACACGCCGTTGGCGTTGGGGATGTCGCTGAGGCAGTCAAAGGGGATCGCCGCGGTCGGGGGGACTTCGGCGAGGTTGTGCCCGAAGGTGGGGGCGGCGCCGATGTTCAGAGTTGTCGCCGTGGCGCAGGAGGTGTTGAGCTGAGCGGGAACCGGGAGGCAGGTCGTGGAGCGGACCAGCGAGACGCCGTTGAGGCACCAGGAGAGGTCGCCGCTGAAGACCTGCGTGTTCACGCCGTAGGCGGGGGTAGTGGTGTTGTTGCGCTGCTGGCGATACGCATCGGCGATCGTCGCGGCGCGGGCGTTGGCCTTGTTGAGCCAGAACCAGGTCACCGTGGTGCTGCTCTGATTCTGAATCTCGAGCCAGTAGCAGCCCGGCTGCAGGAGCAGGGTGTTGGTCCCGAAGTTGACGGTGTAGTTGAACGCGCGGGTGGAACCGGGGATCGCCGCGCCGCCGCGGGTGATCGTCTCACCGTTGGGGCCGGGGGTGCCGGTGGTCAGGGTGAGTTCCAGCAGCGGGCTGCTGTCGTTGGGAACGCCGCCGGGCGTGCCATCGGGGAAGAAGCGGACGCGGAAGGTCTCCGGAGTGGGGACCGCGGCGGTGCCGCCGTAGAACCCGAGGAAGCAGACGCCGGTGACAGTCTGAGCCGTGTTGATCGTGAAGTTGTCGGCAAGGCGGAAGTCGCTGCCGCCGACGATGTGGGCCGACTGGCCCTGGCCGGTGCCGTCCCAGACCTGGCAGGTGGTGAAGCCGGGGGAACTGAAGCAGCTCATCGCGCTGCCCAGCGGGCAGGAGAGCCCGTCGGCGACGGACGCGATCGGGATGTTGAAGCAGAAGTTCAGGTCGCCGTTGACGACGCCGTTGCTTGCGAAGGTTGCGGTGGTGCGAGCCCAGAAGGCCCCGTCGCCCTGATTGGAGGTGCGGTGGAGGTACTGCTGGTTTGCCGCAAACGAGGTCGGGCGAATCTCAACCCAGTAGCAGGTGTTGGGATTCAGCGCGATCGGGTTGGGGAGCGTGGCGACGTAGTCGCGCAGGGTGAAGCCGGCGAGGGTGCCGGAGTTGGTGCTGGTCAGGTTGGTGCCGGTGATGATCTGGGTCAGCGCGACCTGCGTGCCCGGGAACCCGCCGCCATCGTTATAGATGGTGATGTTGAAGCTGGTGAAGGCCGGGGAATCGGTGAAGGTCGTTGTGCCGACGCGGCCCGCGGCGGACCACGAGAGCTGGCTCACCGTCGGGGCCGCCGCACCCGTCGTGCGGAAGTTGTCGGCGAAGGCCGTGGTGGTCGTCGTCAGGATGTTCGCGAGATTGACGGTGCCTGTCACGAGGTTGACAAAGTCACCGTTGGCCTGGCATCCGCCGCCGGGAACCGGAGGGGGAGCGCGGTTTGTCCGGGTCTGACGGGCCACGTCAGGGGTGCTCACCAGGAACTGCACGTCGTTTCGCTCCAGCAGAGCGGAGTTGCCCGAGGCGACGTTCGCATCGGCAGCTTCCACCTGCTTCTCGACCTGCTGCGCCAAGGCAGCGGTGCCGAGCGAGACCGCGGCGATCGCGCCGGCACACCGCGCGACCCTGCTACACAAACTCTTCCAGTTCAAATTCTTCACGATACCAACCTCCTCAAAATGCGGGTCAAGCGCGAGTCGGGCATCCCGACGCATGGGCGAGAACCGCCCGTACCACGCTCCTGACCAACGTTGTCTGATCTGCAATATTGACGCTTCTTTCGGCTCTGAACACGAGACCTTGACAGACCGCCCAATGTCTCCTGCTTTTCGCACTGCCTTGAAACCCGACACCGGGCTTGCGGCCCGTTTCCTTCCTTATTCCTGCCCAGCATGAGATTCGGACAATCCTGTCCACTCTTCCTGACATGCCAAGTCGCCTTGAGAATCAACGAACTCGCCCGCCTTATCGGCGGTTGCATGCCATCGCGTTGTCTTCGTCCACTTTCTTTCCGTAGTTCCAACGAACGCGCAAAAGATGCTCAAGATCAGCAACCCGCCGGGCGGGTGAAAAAGCAGTTCAGAAAATCGATGATGTCCGAAGTCGTCACCCCGCCCATCTGGTTGAAGTCTGCGCTGGAAAGCTGGGAAAACCACGCGTTCAGGAAATCAATGATGTCCACCGAGGTCAACGTCCCGCTTCGGTTGAAGTCACAGGCACAGAGATTTCCCTGTGTGATCTGCAGAAACCCGGGTCCACCCGAGCCGTCGCGCGAGCCGATGCGGATGAAATAGGCCTGATTGGCCGTCACTGGCAGGTTGACGGCGGACTGTGCCGTGGTCACCCCTGATCCGGGCACACAGATCGAATCGTCATTGCACGCCAGGATCGGGTACGCCGAACTCGGGCAACCACCAGTCGCGCTGGAGACCGCGAGCACGGAATCAAAGAGCGAACCGCAGACGCTGATCCGTGCGGTGCCGCTCTGCGGCGCGGTGTAGCGGAACCAGACGTCGGATCGCATCGCCGTGAGCGACGGCGTGATGGTGCACCCGGTGATCCCCGGCGCATCATCCGTTGCGCCGAGCGTGTCGAGCTCGACCGTGCCATTCCCCACGGCGATCGCCTGCGCGCAGGTGTCATTCGGCGGGGGCACAAGCTGCCATCGCGCCGAGAACGTCCCCTGCGCCCCGCTCGCGCCCGCGACACGCAGCAATACCGGATTGCCCGCGACCAATCGCACGACGAGCGCCGATCGGTTGGAGCCGGACCCGCACGCGGTCGTGTTGTCGTCATTGCACGCGTATGCCGGAGCGGCACACGATGCATGGAGCGTCATCACCGTGTTCAATGGCGACGAGCTGCTGGTGGCTGTGCAGGTATCGATGCGATACCACCCGGTCGCCGCGGGAAGAAGCTGATACCAGACATCGCGTCCGTCGGCGGCGCAGGAGGCGAGAGCGTCGGTGGTGGCGTCGACATTCGAGCCCAGGACTGCTGTTCCGAGTGGGAGGGGCATGGCGTCGTCGCAGCGATCGTTGATCGGTGCGTCGGGCTCAATGCTGATGTTCGCGGCGCCAAGCAGAGAAGTCGTGGCGGCGGCGCGAATGTAATAGGTCTGACGGCTGCGCGTGAACAGTCGCGCGATCGACCCCTCGCTGGTGCCGCAAATGGAAGGGACCGACCCCCCGCAGGCGATCGGCGTGAGCATGCCCGTGCACGGGCTCTCGGAAAAGACGCTGAGGGTCAGCGGGGTGGATGAACCGCAGGTCTGCACACGGAAAAACCGCTCTGGACCGCCCACGAAACTGAACCAGACATCTGGAGCGGATGGGTCACCCCCACAGGATGACACTCCGCTGGGAGTCGCGCCAAGAAAACTGAACGGCCGCGAGCCAGAGCCGTTGATGTCCATCGCGTCGGCACAGTTGTCGCCTATTGCTGGCTGGCGGACGACGACGAGTCGGAAAGATCCCTCTCCTCCGTCCGGCGTAGCGACCCGGATCAGATACCTCGTGCCCGCGACCATCGCCACGCTCACACGCGCCCCCGCTGTGCTGTCGCAGAACGAGGAATCGCTCTCGTTGCAGGCGATCGGCGCACCTGTACAGGATTGGAACACGCTTACTCCAGCCGACGACCCCGAGCCGCAGGTGTTCACGGCGTATGTGCTCGTGACGGTCGGTGTGAAGTCGAACCAGACATCCTTGGTGTCGTTGCTGGCGCAGCCAGGAGTCTGGTCAGTGCCGGTCGCGCCGATCGTGGACGAATCGACGATTGACCCCTCAAAGGTCGTCCGCGCCGAGAAGCAGTTGTCATTGCTCGGAGCATTCTGTGAGACGAGGATCGCAAACGGCCCCCACTCCGCGTTCGGAGCGGCACCCTTCCCGGCAACACGCACGCGATAGGGCGTTCCTGCGGCGAGCGAAAGTGTGACGCTGGATGCGCTCCCGCAGGCGTTGTCCGAGCACGCGATCACGCCCGCACCCGGCACGCCGGGACACGCGGTGTGCACGCTGAGCACCGTGTCGAACACGGGTTGCGTGCAGGTCGAAATGGTATAGGACGCCAACACCGGCGGCACGAAGGTGTACCACACGTCGAACGCGGATGTCGCGCACGCGACGGTCCCCTCGGTCCCGATGATCGGCGATGTGCGCCCGCTCACGGGCGTGCCGACGCTGAGCACCCGCGCATTCGCGCACGCGTCATTGCTCGAAGGCGCAAACAGTGTCATCTCAAACGGTCCGAACGACCCGCGGACACCCGCCACGCGGATCAGCACCTGAGACGGCACCGTCGCGGGCGTGATGAGCAGCGACGCCGAGCCGCCGCCCGCGCACGGGGCGGCCTGGGTGCCCACATCACACTGCAGACTGGTCGCGCTGAAGCACGCCGCCTGCGCGCTCAGCACGGGCTGAAACGCCTGCGTGCAGACCTGGACGCGATAGGTCCCCGGCGCGTCGGCGTTGAAGGCGAAGAAGACATCCGACGTGTCGCCCGTGCCGCAGGCACTGACATCGGTCCCGGTCGTCGGACCATTGATGAACGTCTGCGTGCTGTTGGTGGCGAGAAACGCGCCCGTGCCGCAGAGATCGCCAGAGATCACGCCCGTCGGCGGCTGGCTGATCAGCACCGCATAGCTGCCTCCCGCCGTCGCACCGCTGGACGCCACACGGAGGTAATACGTCTGCCCGGCGTTCAGCGTGGAGACGAGCACCGCGTCATCGCCGCAAGTGTCGTCATCACACACCACGGCGCTGAGCCCGCAATCCGAAAACAGTGCCGCCACCGCGTTGATCCCCGACCCGCATGTGGAGATGGTGTGCACACCGGTCACGCTCGGGACAAACGAGTGCCACGCGGCTCGGTTGGTCGGAGTACACAACCCCGTGACGCCGTCGCCGGGCGAGGAGGCGTTGTTGCCGTTGACCACCACGCCGATCGTGATCGGCGTCGCCGTCTGGCATGTCCACTGCGCGCGCGCGCTTGCCGCGATGAGCGGCATGAGCATCGCCGCGAGCGAGACAGACCGCAAGCACCACGACCGTCGGCCAAACTTCACGCCGAGCATTGCACGCTCCACAGCAACCAGATGGAACAACCACGGGGCAAAGAGCCCCAACGAAGAACGTCACGACACAGAGACGGGCGGCTTTGGCCGTGACCACGCCGAAGAGTCATCATGGACCCGCCGACGAATCACGCGACCGAACGTAGACATTGAAGCACGAAAGAGTTATCGGCACAAGTGCCACGTCCGAAAATGCTGCACTTCGCCCCAGTTGGCATTCAAACTGGGGTCAGCGGCGGGTTGTATATTTGGTCTTGGTTCGGTTGCCCGGAGATCACACGGGTGATGCCCGGCGGCCGCGTAGGGCCGGTGTCTCATGAGCACCAGGCAAACCAGCAGTTCAAGAACTCGAAGATGTCGCTCGGGGTCGACAAGCCGTCGTTGTTGAAATCGCCCAGACCCGCGAACCAGTCGTTCAGGAAATCAAAGATGTCCGACGCGTTGAGCGCGGCCGACCCGCCCAGCACGCCCTGATTCCAGTTGCACGGGCACGACGACTCGGACCCGATGATGCGGAGTTGCCAGTTGGACACGTTGCCCTCAGAGCCGCCCACAAGATCGCTCACGCGGAGCGTCCATGTGCCGCGGGCCTTCTCGTCCCAGTGACGCAGACTGGTGAAGGTGAACGTGCCATAGCCGGCGGTAAAGTCCGACCTTGCGTCGGCGAGCACGCTGCGCGTCCCGCTGGGCGCGATCAGCTCGACCCGCAGATCGCCCAGCCGCGGGTGCGGCGCGCTGAGCACGATTTGCACGCGCTCGATCGCCAGATTCGCCGGAACCGCCACGCTGGAGACCACGCCAGCGAGCTGGTTGTCGGGGATCACTTTGTTCACGTTGATCGTCGGGCTGTTCCAGGTCTTTTCAGCGGGCACGAGCACCAGCGGGCCTGATGCGAGCGCGGTCGCCGCGCCGGCATCGATCGCGCCATAGCCGAACTGATCGCTCACCCACCGCCCCGCGGCGTTCAGCACCCAGGATTCATCCAGCGGGTTCACACGACGCGCGGTGCGGATCAGCACGTGGTGCACATCACGCCAGGTGAGATTTGGATTCGCCTGCAGCACGAGCGCGACCACGCCCGAGGCGATCGGCGCGGCGGCGCTGGTGCCGCCGAAGCCGGGCGTGTATGAGCCCGGCGGGGTGATCCCGCTGCCGCTGGCGGTGAGGATGCCCGAGCCGCCGGAACCGAAGAAATCAAAGCTCGATGTGGTGACCAGCGCCAGCGACGATCCGGGCTCGGAGTACGAGGCCGCCCGATCCATGTTGTCGATCGCGCCGACACTCAGCACATAGCGCGACGAGGCGTACTGGTCATAGTCGCAGCGATCCATGTTGGTCTGTCGACCATTGCCCGCGGCCCAGACGATCACGGTGCCCTTGCCCCCGCGACCGCTCGTTGCCGCGCTCTGCATCGCTGCAAACTCCACAGAGCTGATGATTCCCAGTGAGCCGTTGTCCACCGGGCCCCAGGAGTTGCTCTTCACCGCGTTGAGATCATTCCGAAACGCGAGCGCGACGGCGTTGTCGGAATCAAAGCCGTAGTACAGCCGCGACACCTTGGCGTTGTAGGCGATCCCCGCGCCGCCCCGCGCGTTGTTGGGCACCATCGCCACCAGCCCGGCGCATGCCGTCGCGTGATCATCCGGAAAACCAAGGTCGGTCTGGCTCGCGGAGGCATTGAAGTTCGCCGCAAGATCCGGGTGCGCGGCGTTCAGCCCCGCATCAATGATGCCGACCGTCACGCCCATTCCGGTGAATCCGCCCATCCACGCGGGAATCACGTTGGTGCTCGCCGCGGGAAGCGCGGAGTTGTTCACATACCACTGCTGACCAATCAGCGGATCGGTCGGCACGCCGCGCAGGTTGGAACGCTTGCTGTCGACATAGGCCTCGTCGATGCGAGCATCGGCCCGAGCCAACCCCGCCAGCCGCACGGCCTCGCGCACGTTGGTGGTATCGATGAACCAGAACGCGGCCAGCGACTTCTGCGGATCATCCACTCCCGCGATGTCGCCAAGGCCCTGCACGCTCGATCCGGGGCTCTTGAGCGCGAGCTCATCCACCGGCCCGCGCGCCATCGAACGCACCACCACGCGCGAGCGCACCAGCACGTCGGCCCATCCCCCCGGGCCGAGCGGGTCGCGGAGGACGCTCTGCGCGCCATCGGGAGAGATCACCACCCCGCGGCGCTCGCCGACGGCCAGCGGAACACTCATCGTCGCGCCCGAAGCGATCTCAGAAGACTCTGAAGCCGCCGACGCATCGACGAGCGTGCGCACCTGCGCGTGCGCGTTCAGCCCAGCCAGACCGATCGCACTCCCGGCGCACAGGATGGCCAGGGCGACTCGAACACAGGGTTGATACGGGAAACTCGGCATGAACATCTCGGATCGTCTATACGCCGGGGCAACCCAAGAAGGTCCGCCCAACGGGCTCAACGCCGCGTCGTCGCCTCGAAATCTACCAAGGGTTTCCGGACCCCAAAAGTTCACGAACCACTGGCCACCAGCGGCCTCAGCACCCCAGCGGCGGGCTGAACCAGCAGTTCAGGAAATCAAAGATGTCTGAAACCTGAAGCCCCCCGCCATTGATGTCGGCCCGGGGATCACCCGAGAACCAGCGATTGAGATACTCGAAGATATCGGCCACCGTGGTCGTTCCCGAGCCATCCGGATCACACGGACAGACGATCTGCGGGCCGCTGCCGTTGATCGCGATCGTGCTGGTGGTCGTCACCGTTTGAGAAGTGAGGGTCAGGGTGGTGATGACATTGATCCCCGGACAGAGGGGCGAGGTGGGCGGGATTGTCAGCGGGGCCGCGGGCAGAGCCGTCGGCGTGGTGTTCGCGGGGGGCGAGGCGTCGATGCTGGTGCTCGCGGTGATCGTTGCGGTGTTGCCCGAACGCGTGATGGTGCCGGTGACGATCGCCGGAACGACTTGCGGATCAGAGGCGATCGTCCCGCCGTTGAGCGTGATCGTCGGCGTGACGGTAAGCGTGACGGGAACCGTGAACGTCCACGTGTTCGGCGCGCCGGGGGTCAGCGTGCCCGATGCGGGCGTCGCCGGGGCCTGCACGGCTCGCAACGCCGTCACCGACACGCTGCCGACTTCCAGCGAGGGAATCGCAAACAGAAACGGCGCACTGCACGACGGATTGACCGTGCAGAACGATTGATACGTGAAGCTGTTCAACGACGCGACAAAGCCGATCGCGCCGCTGGCGACGAGGTTGGCGTCAAAGTCCTGCAGCACGCAGGTGTTGGCCGCGGGATTGATCCCGAGCTTGAACGTCCCCGTCGGGCGCACGGCGGGCGTGCCCGAAGAGTTATTCCCCGCAGCAACCACCGCCCCGGAGATGTTCACCGGATCGTTCTGCGCCGCGCCGAACGCGCCGCAGGAGAAGAACGTCGCAAACCGCTTGGTGCGAGTCTGCTCGGTTGCGGGCTTCAGCGGATCGTTCTCGCCCAGGAGCGAGCCGGTGAACGGGGCGTTCACGCCGAAGTTGTACGTGACGCTGCTGGTGCTCTGGGTGACGGTGAAGTTGAAGGCGTCGATGGCGAGCGCGGTGGACCCCGCCACGCAAGAGAGCATCGCGGCGCTCGCGAACAGCATGACACGGGCGGAGGAACGCATACGCAACCTTTCCACGTTCTTTCGAGGTGAACAGCATCAACACCGGGATCGTCCGAGAACGACGATGGTACGAAAGAGACCGAGAGCCAGCAGAGGCAACCCTACCTCAGAAACACCCGCCGGACCACGCGCGCCGGACAAGAGACGGGCGACTGGACCAAAATCCGCACAGGCGACCCCCGAGAATCAACGGTTCCGGCGAGCGATATCGTCCATCCCGATCTGCCTGAGCACCTGCTCGGCGTCGTTCTTCTTGCCCGCCTCGTTCAAGAGCTGCGCATACCGGCTCCCGACGCGGAAGTAGTTGCTCTGCATCATGCTCTCGGTGCTCAGCCGCTTGGGCTTTGAGATGCGCCCGAAGGCGTCCTTGTACAGGTTGAGCACGGCGTCCTGCTTGTTGTGGGTCTCCAGAAGCTGCTCGGCTTTGCCCAGGGCTTCGACGATCACCGTGCCGTCGTTGGGAAAACGCGCGATCACGTCTTTGTACCCCGACCACGCCTTGGCGGGCTGGTCGGCTTTCTCCCACGCATCGGCCTGGCGGAACCTTGCCGCCGCGACCAGGTCCGGACGCCGGTTGAACTGCTGGGCGAGCGCGTCCCACCCCCCCGGCGCCGACTGCTCGCTCGCCGAGCTTGGCGCGAGCATCGCCGCGGCGACGGCGAACGCGAAGTCCGGCGCGGTGCGGGCGCACTGATTCATCGCGGCTTTCATCCACACGCCGCGTTCGTTGGCATCCAGCACGCCCGCGCTCGCGGCGTTCATCGCGATCCGCCACGCGGGCGCATATGCCCAGCTCTTGCCGAGCCCCGCGCGGAGCAGGTCCATCTGCGCTTTCACTGTCACCGCACGATGGCCGGATCTCGGCACGCTGGCTCTCATCGATTCCGGCGGCGCAGGTGGATACTCGATCCCGCCGGCGACGAGTTCGCCGGCGCGAAGAGCCAGGATGGTCATCGCGCTGGTCAGGTCGCGATCCGCCGCCGAGTCGCTGGCCCAGATGGCCGTGAGGCCCAGCGTGCCGGTGTCGAGCGTGGTTCCGGTCTGCGCACAGCGGACGGTGCCGCGGAGGTCTTCATAGTCGCCATCTCTACCCTCGCTGAAATCCCAGACCATGGATTGGCCTTGGCGCTTCAGATAACCCACGTAGGCATGGGCCACGGTTGCACCGCGCGTATAGACAAAGGCCGACGGCACGCCGATGGCCTTGCCGACTTCGCTGGCGAACAGCGCCTGTTCGGCGCATACGCCGCCGACTTTTTTGATGTTGGCGAGCGTGTAGCCGCCCGGCTCTTTGAAGATCTTTTTCGGGGCGTTGTACTTGAACGCCGGGGTGTCGTAGTTGATGGTGTCGTACAGCATGCCCGGCGAGCGATTGCCGGGATAGGTCTTCGCCGCCCACGCCTGCTCCTCGGGCGTGACCTTGGCGTTGACGACGTGCACGAGCAGTTCGACGGGGAGCTGATCCAGGGGAAAGACCGTCTTGCCCCGCATGCTCGCCAGGTGGTCCAGGACCGCGATCGGATCGATCTTGGGCGCGACCGGTGACATGATCGGCTCGGCGTTGCGCCGCCCCCCCGCGCCATTCGAAGGACTGTCGGAGCGATCAACGATCGGGACCGAGGTGGTGCCGAGCGTCGGATGCCCCTGCGGCCCGTCATACACCAGACTGATCGCGGCGATCACGCCGCTGAGCTTGGCATTGTCGGCGACGAGCGCCGGCCGCTCCGTCTGGAGGCGCGCGAGCATCGCCAGCACCTGCTCGGGTTGATCCTCCGACTGCATACCCAGCGTCAGCGCTCGCATCAGCCCGACATTGCCCAAGAGTGCGGCGAGCGCCGGCGCAGGAACGCTCTTGGGCTCGGCCAACAGCTTGACCAGGCGATACGACGACGCCACCTGCACAATCGCTTCGCTGTCGCGCTGTGGATTCGCATATGCGATGCTCAGGTCCAGCAGCACCTCTGCCCGCGGCATCAGGTCCATCGGCTTGACACCCTTGTTGAGCGCGACAAGCAGGTTGTTGCACTCCGCGGCGAGCGCATCGCCCAGAGACGCCGCGACCGCCGCCCGGGCTGGTGCGTCTTTCGAAAGCGCACTCGACGTCGGGGCTTGCCCGGGCGCGTACAGCGGACAACTCGCAAGCACGGCGAGTGCGAGCGCGGTGACGCAGTGTCGGCGACGGTCATGGGCCATCTGGAGTCTCCTCGTGGTAAGTGGACGGTGTTGTACCGCCGAGTTGCTCGATACGTCGCTGATTTGCGGCTTGTTCGTTATTTGTACGTATTGTTTCAGAAAAAGAATGCCCTGAGATCGACCCGGGTGCCCTTGAAAACCGATGTGATTATGGAGTACCGTATCGTCAACTCTTCTGCTTGCTGGCTTTCTGCGCGTGACAGAAGGTCGCAAGCCCAAGGCGGAGGCAACGTACATGCGCCATACAAACCGTTTTTCCAAGGCCTTTCGTGGCACAGCACTCCTGGTGGCCCTGTCCGGTGCGGGGTCGTTGTTCTGGACTTCACAGTCCTTTGCAGTCACGATCGATGCATCTGCCACCCTCTCGTTCCAGCCCGCTGAGGCATCCCAGCCAGTGCCCGCGGCTGCCAGCGGCAGCACAGTGAACCCCAACGCCAAGTTTGCCCTCAGCAGCGAGCGCATCCATGGCGACCCGGAGATCGGATGGAAGGGGTTCCTGTCCGGCTTGCGCGGGTTCGAGCATTTTTATGACCCGATCGGGCAGCCGCTGTACTTTGAGTCGCCGTTCGTGAACTCGAGTCTGCGTTTGCTCTATCTGCACCACGAGTTTGCCAACGGCTCACAGTTGCAGGGCGGGCACGTGGACGTCGTCGCGGCGCAGGCACGCATCGCCATCACCGAGCGCATCGCGATCATCGCGACCAAAGACGGCTACTCATGGCTCCGGCCCGGGATCTTCAACGACGCCAGCGAGGGGTGGAACGACATCGCCCTCGGCGCCAAGTGGGCGTTCTATGTCGATCGCGAGAGCGACTTTGTCGCCACCACCGGCGCACGCTGGATGTTGGGCAACGGCAACGAACAGGTGCTCATGGGGCGCTCACAGGAAATCAGCCCATTCATCAGCGTCGCCAAGGGCTTTGACAAGCTGCACCTCCTGGGCAACCTGACGCTGCGCCTGCCGACGGATTCCAACAAAGGCAACCGCATCTTCCAATGGGACCTGCACGCGTCGTACGACATTCTTCCAGAAGTCCTGCCGGGGCTGGCACCGGTGATCGAGCTCCACGGCCTGCACTACTTGAGCGACGCGGATCGCCTGCCGTTCAGCGTGGGTGGGCTGGACTACTCCAACTTCGGATCGTCGGATGTGGCGGGTTCCACGGTGATCTGGGCGGGCGCTGGCGCGCGGTGGAAGCTGACGCCGAATCTGTCGGTGGGCTCGACCTACGAGTTTGCGCTGACCAACCGCAACGCGGACATCATGGATGACCGGGTGACGGTGGACATCACGTTGACGTGGTGAAGCGGGGCGCCGCGGCTGCGTTTCCGGAATCAGACCGCCGCGGCGGGCGAGCGGACGCCCCGCGCACATAGAGAACGACCTCGACCAGGACCGGACGGCTATCATCCAGCCGGATGTAGCATCGGCTACATCGGGCCAGCCGTCCGTGTCTTTCGAGGACCGCCACATGCTTTTGCTCCGTCGATGGGTGATGATCTCGGTGGTTTTGATGGGCCTTGGGGTGCTCTCTCTCTCCTGCGCTCGGGCCCAGCCCCCCGCCGGGGCGGGGAGCGCGTCGGCCAAGCCCATCCGAATCGTCGCGACCACCGGCATGGTGGCCGACATGGTGCGCGAGATCGCGGGCGATCAGGCGGAGGTGCGACAGCTCATGGGCGCGGGGGTGGATCCGCACCTGTACAAGCCCACGCGGGCCGACGTCGCGCTTCTGAACGAGGCCGACGCCGTCTTCTACAGCGGGCTCTTGCTCGAGGGCAAGATGACCGAGACCTTTGAGCGGCTGAAGGCCGGGGGGAAGCCGGTGGTGGCGATCACCTCGGCGATCGCTTCGACGGACCTGCGCCACGACGCGCCCGACGGTGGCGGCTCGGCTGGCGAGAAGCACCATGATCCGCACGTGTGGATGGACCCCGCTCTGTGGGCCAGGGCGATCGATCCGGTGCGCGATGCGCTTATCAAGCTCCGGCCCGACTCGAAGTCGCAGATCGACGCTCGCGCCGCGGCATACGCCGCAAAGCTCAAGGAACTCGACGCCTATGCCGACAAGGCCCTCAAGACCGTGCCCGAAAAGTCCCGCGTGCTGGTGACGGCCCACGACGCCTTTGGCTACTTCGGGCGACGCTTCGGCTATCAGGTCGAGGGCATCCAGGGCATCAGCACCGAGAGCGAGGCGGGTGTTCGCGACATCCAGCGGCTCGTCGATCTGCTGGTGGATCGCAAGATCGCCAGCGTCTTTGTTGAGACCAGCGTCTCGGATCGCAACATCAGTGCGCTCATCGCCGGGGCGCGGGCCAAGGGGCATCAGGTCCGCATCGGCGGGTCGCTCTTCTCCGACGCGCTCGGGGCTGAGGGCACATACGAGGGAACGTATGTTGGGATGATCGACCACAATGTGACGATGATCACCCGGGCCTTGGGCGGCGATGCGCCATCGCGCGGGATGAACGGCAAGCTGGCCGAGGCAAAGGCGCCGATCGAGGAGAAGAAGTAGCCCGGCATGCTGCACCCACTCTCCACGCCCAAATCGCTCGCCGACCGACCGGAGCATTCGCCAAGCTCGCCTTTGAGCGTGCACGACATGACGGTCGCGTACCAGCGTCGCCCGGTCCTGTGGGATGTGGACTACGACGCGCCCTCGCAGTCGCTCATCGCGATCGTGGGGCCCAATGGCGCGGGCAAGAGCACGCTGATCAAGGCGTGCCTGGACCTTTTGCCGCGTGCGAGCGGGCGCGTGGAGTTCTTCGGCAAGTCGTATCGCGAATCGCGGCACATGATCGGATACGTGCCGCAGCGCGAGAGCGTGGACTGGGATTTTCCCGTGAGCGCGCTCGATGTCGCGGCGATGGGCCGCTATGCCAAGATCGGCTGGTTCGGTCGCGTCTCCAGACGCCACAAGGACGCCGCCAGGGAGTGTCTGGCCCGCGTGGGCATGGCCGATCTTGCGCATCGCCAGATCTCGCAGCTCTCTGGCGGCCAGCAGCAGCGCGTCTTCCTGGCGCGTGCGCTCGCCCAGGATGCCACGCTGTACTTCATGGATGAGCCGCTGGCGGGCGTCGATGCCGCGACCGAGGCGACGATCATCGATGTGCTGCGTTCTCTCCGCTCGGCGGGCAAGACGGTGATCGTGGTGCACCACGATCTGCCGACCGTGCCGCAGTATTTTGATCACGTCTTGCTCCTGAACACGCGGGTGATCGCCGCCGGCCCGGTCTCTGGCCCGGAGAGCGTGTTCACCAGCGAGAATCTGAGGCGCACCTACGGCGGACGCTTGACGCTGCTGGATCAGGCCGCCGAGGCGGTGGCGCGGGCACGAGGCGGCTAGCCGATCAGGAATTGCATGCTGGGCGAACTGCTGGACATCCTCCTGTTTCGAGCCGGCTACACCGCGGCGGTGGTCAGCGCAGGATGCACGCTGCTGGGCATCGCCGGTGGGATCATCGGGTGCTTTGCGCTGCTGCGGCGTCGATCACTCATGGGCGACGCGCTCGCGCACGCGACGCTGCCGGGGATCGCCGGGGCGTTCCTGCTTGCGACCGCGATGGGCTCGATGCTTCCGGGCGTACTGAGCGCCAAGTCGCTGCCGGTGCTGCTGGCTGGCGCGACCATCTCCGCCGCGCTTGGCGTGCTGAGCGTGCACGCCATCGTCCGCGGCTCGGGCGGGCGCATCCGCGAAGATGCCGCAATCGGTATCGTGCTGAGCGTCTTCTTCGGGCTCGGCTATGTGCTGCTCAGCATCGTGCAGGCCTTGCCCGGGGGCACGCAATCGGGGCTGAAGACCTTCATCTTTGGCCAGCCCGCGGCGATGAGCGTGGGCGACGCCATGCTGCTGGCGGCCGTGGCGCTCGGGGCCGCGCTCGCGGCGCTGCTGTTGTACAAAGAGCTGCGGCTGCTCTGCTTTGATGAGGGCTTTGCCCGCGTGCAGGGGTGGCCGACGGGCGCGCTCGATCTGGCGATGATGGCGCTGGTCGTGATCGTCGTCGTGGTCGGGTTGCAGGCCGTGGGGCTGGTGCTGGTCATCGCACTGCTCATCATTCCGCCAGCGGGCGCTCGCTTCTGGACCGATCGGCTCGGCACGATGCTGTGGGTGAGCGCCGTGATGGGTGGCGCATCGGGATATCTCGGCGTCTCGCTCTCCGCGCTGCTCCCTGGCGTGCCGGCGGGGGCGATCGTGGTGCTCGTCGCCGCGACGCTCTTCGGGGTGAGCGCGATCGCCGCCCCTCGGCACGGAGTGCTCAGCCGCTGGGCGCGCCACGCCGCACTCACACGCCGGATCTGGGTCGATCACGCGCTGCGTGCACTCTTTGAGCACGCCGAGGACGGAGCGACGCTGGAGCCGTTGGGCACGCTCTCACGCGAGGACGGTCGGCGGGCACTGTCCGGTCTGGGCGGCGACGCCGCGATCGCGATGCTCCGCAAGCGCGGTTTCATCGACGCGCGCGGCGACATCGTTACATTGACCTCATCCGGCATGGCCGCGGCCACGCGCGCGGTGCGCAACCACCGCCTCTGGGAACGCTTCCTGGTGCTGCACGCCGACATGGCCCCGTCACACGTTGATCGCTCGGCGGACATGATCGAGCACGTGCTTGACCCGGCACTGATGCAGGAACTGGAAGCCGCTCTTGAGCGCGATGAGGCCGTCGCGGCCGCATCCCGCGTGCCGACCAGCGTGCACCCGATCACACCCGATCGCCGCACACCCGGCGGGGCGACGGGGGGACACGCATGATCCCCACGCTCCGCGAGTTTCTGGCGATCGATCTCGCCGCCATCATCACGGCGTGTCTGTGCGCCCTCGCCTGCGCGATCGTCGGCAACTTTCTGGTCTTGCGCAGACAATCGCTCCTGGGCGATTCGATCGCGCACTCCGTCCTGCCGGGACTCGCCGCGGCATTCCTCATAGTCGGTTCCCGCGGCAGCGTGCCGATGTTCGTCGGCGCACTGATCGCCGGCGTGCTCAGCGCCATCCTCAGCGAGGGTCTGCGGCGATTCGCGCGCGTCGAGGCCGGCGCGGCGATGGGCGTCATCTTCTCCGCCATGTTCGCCCTCGGTGTGCTGCTCATGTCGCTCCCCAGGATGCGCTCCGTCGATCTCGATGCCGACTGCGTCCTCAACGGCGTGCTCGAAACCGTCATCTGGACCGCCGACGCCTCCCGCGGCACGCGCGTGCCCGCCGTGTGGTCAGACCTGCTGGATCCCGGCGTGCTCGCCGGCGCACCATCGCAGCTCCTCACCGCACTGGTGGTCTGCGGCGTGGTCATCATGGTGGTGCTCGCTGTTTTCAAAGAACTCACGCTCGCATCGTTTGATTCCGCGCTCGCGGGCGCACTCGGATTTCGTCCCTGGCTGCTGCACA
Organism: Phycisphaerales bacterium; assembly: GCA_019750095.1. Classification (GTDB taxonomy): domain Bacteria; phylum Planctomycetota; class Phycisphaerae; order Phycisphaerales; family UBA1924; genus UBA4658. Next base: position 5,828 of record JAIEOW010000128.1, on the reverse strand, counting down.
CCGTCCTTGTCGTGCTGGCCGCCGCAGCGAGCGTCGCGTCGTTCGAGGTCGTCGGCTCGATCCTGGTGATCGCGATGCTCATCTGCCCAGCCGCCACCGCGCGGATGTGCACCAGCCGACTCCGCACCCAGATCGCACTGTCGGGCGTCTTCGCGATCCTCAGCGTGCTCATCGGCTACCTGCTCGCAGGGTTCGGACCGATGCTGCTCGGCTACCACTCGCTGGCGCTCAGCGCCTCCGGCATGATCGCCGTTGCCGCCGGCGCACTCCTCACCGGCGCGATCATTTTCTCGCCCAGCCACGGGCTCCTCGCACGGCGCATCCGCACGCTGCGGCTCAGCGTCGCGATCGCCCGCGAAGACCTGCTCGCCATGCTCTATCGCGTCGAAGAATCCGGCGATGCCCGCTCGCTGACGCTGCATCACGCCCGGCTCGCCCTCGGCGGCGGGCTCACCACCAAGCTCGCCATCCGCGGCGCGATCCGCCGCGATCAGGCCACCACAACCCCCGGCGGCCTCGCACTCACCGACTCCGGACGCGCTGCCGCCCGCGCTCTTGTGCGCACGCACCGACTGTGGGAAACGTACCTCGTCAAAGAGCTCGGCCTGCGACCCGATCACGTGCACCGTTCTGCGATGGAGCTCGAGCACCACACCACATCCGCGATGGCCGACACGCTCGCCTCCATCGTGCCCAGCACGACCGCCGATCCGCACGGCCGACCGATCCCGGGCGATCGCCCTCGCGGCAACCCGCCAGAATGACGCCGGTACGATCGAGCATGTCCAGCGTGCTGAAAATCGTCATCCCCCTGATCATCGTGATCGTCGTCGCCGTGCTGGCCTTCCAGGCGACGAGCCAGAGCAGCGGCTCATCGCCTGCTGGCCCAAGCGTGCTCAGCAATACCCCGCTGGAACAAGCGCTCGCCGAGGCCAGCAAAGCCAGCCCGCCGCGGGTCGTCATCGCCGACTTCAGCGCGTCCTGGTGCGGCCCCTGCCAACGCATGAAGCGCGAGTTCTGGACACGCACCGACGTTCGCGATTGGCTCACGCCCCTGGGCGTGGCGGTCGAGGTCGATGTCGACGCCAATCGCCAACTCGCGACCAACTATCGCGCGAGCGCCATCCCGCTGCTGGTCGTCTTCAAGAACGGCAAAGAGGTCGCTCGTTCCGAGGGCTATTCCGGCCCGGATGCCACGATGAAGTTTCTCAAGTCCGCCGTGGGCATGTAAGCCGCTCGACGCCGCCTATGTGCGATCCTGCGCACGCATCCACCGCACCATCGATCGCACCGTCGCCTCCGACACATGGTGCTCGATCCCCTCGGCGTCAATCTCCGCCTGCCGCGCAGGCACGCCCAGCGCTTTGAGAAACTCCAGCACCACATCGTGGCGCCTTGCCGACGCCTCCGCCAGTGAGCGCCCCGCGGGCGTCAGCGTAATCGGCTTTCCCCGAGCCGTCTGCACAAGCCCGAGCGCGGTCAGTCGTGCCACGATCCGCACCACCGTCACATGGCTCACGCCCATCATCTCGGCGAGCTGTTTCACACGCACGCCCGCCGCTCCCGCTGGCTCGGTCGCGAGCTGCGCGATCGCTTCGACATAATCCGACGCCGTCTCATCCCGGTGTGCGGCTCGCGTCCGGGCAAATCGCGCCGACGTCGCCCGCGATGCCGGAACGGCGGGACTGGCCTTGCTCTTCTTCACCCCCATCGCGACCTCACCATCTCCGCGCTCACGCCCTGCACGCGTATCACTTTCTCCGGCGATGCCACTCCGCGCACCACGCTCACCGCGGCTCGCTTGACTCCCAACTCGCGGGCCAGCAACGCGCAGATCGCCGCGTTGGCCTTCCCATCTTCCGGCGGCTGGCTCACCCGAACCTTCAGCCGATCGCCCAGCAGCCCCGCAACCTCATCACGCCGCGCGCCGGGCACCGCCTTCACGCTCAACAGCGCGGCCACCAGACCCAGAGTCTCATCCACGGCAAAGGACATCATGACATGGTACCGGAAGCACTCGCCCCGATCCCTCCCCGTCCCCCAACCCCGCGCACCTCATACATCCCTCACAAACCGCGCACCCTCGCCATGCGAATCGTGCAGGGAGAGGATTTTGCCCCACTACGACCCGTTTTCGGGCGACGTTCCGACCCCATGGTGTATGGTTTGAAAGCTCAACAGACTCAATCCGATGCCGTACTCTGACTCCTCGCCAACCAAGACGTTGGCTCGCGCACTCTGTGCGGGAGCCGTGGCTCTTTGCGCCTCAGCGCTGGCGTCGGCCCAGCTCATCGCCCCCGAGGTGCTGGTCGTCTATGACTCGCGCATCGCCGACTCCAGATCCGTCGCCGAGTATTACGCCGGCAGCGCGAAGGTCCCCGGCGGCGCGGGCTCGCTCCCGGGCATTCGCCCGCTCGTCAGCGTGGTTGACATCTCGACACTGACCAGCAGCGTCGGCGGCCCCGCGGGCGTCTTTCCGGCCGCGGGCGACATCCCCTATTCCACCTTCGCCGCACAGATCCGCGATCCCCTTCGCGCTCACCTGTGGAGCACCCAGCAGGCCCGGCGCATCCGCTGCATCGTGCTCACCAAGGGCCTCCCGCACCGTATCCAGAACATCGATGCCGTCAATGCAGGTCTGGGCGACAACCCCGCTTCCATCAACGCCTACATCAGCGCAGGCCGCATCGGCAATCTCACCTTCTGCTCCGTCGACGCCGAGCTCACCCTGCTCATGCAGACGCTCAACACCGGCGAAGCCGGGCTGAATGCCGACAGCCGCGCCGACGGCATGATCATCAACCCCTTCTTCCGCTCCCCCACCTCCATCCGCGGCTACTCCACGCGCTCCATCTCCGCGGCCAAAACCTTCCTCCTTCCCGGCGGCGGCAACAACGGCTTCTTCTGGTTCAACCAGTCCGACCCCGCGCTCTCCACCACACTCACCGCCGGCGATATCTATCTGGTCGCTCGGCTTGATGGCAACACCGTCGCCGACGTCCGCGGCATGATCGACCGCGCCCAGAACCTGAGCTTCCCCATCGGCTCCGCCCGAATCGTCCTCGATTCCGATGGCGGCACGTTCGACGGCACCGGCAACTTCCCCCCCATCGACGTCGGCCCCGATTACGCCCTTACCTTCGGCGTACTCCAATCCGACGGCCGCTTCCCCGCCGCCAACATCATCAACGACGCCGCCGGTTCCTTCGCCAACTTCTGGGTCGGCCCGCTTATCAACTTCAACACCCAGCCCGGCGGCCCGCCACGCATCCTCAGCCAGCCCGCCTTGCTCGTCGCCACTTATGGCGCCAATCACGGCGGCACGGGTGCCACCACCGCCGCCACCACCTGGGCCTCCAGCTACAACTTCCTCCCCGGAGCCATCATCAACTCCATCGAGAGCTACAACGGCCGCTCCTTCAACGGCATCGGCGGCAACCCCTTCGTCGGCCAGCAGCAGATCGCCGACGCACTCGCCGGAACCACCGGCGCCACCTTCGCCGTCGGCAACGTCTGGGAACCCTTCTCACTCACCGTCGCCGACAACGAGCAGATCGTCCGCTCATTCCTCCTCGGCAACTTGACCTGGGTCGAAGCCGCATACACAGCTCTCCCCGTGCTGAGCTGGCAACAGATCGTCGTCGGCGACCCCCTCGCCACCCCCCGCCGCGACCGCGAAGACATCAACCTCGACGGCCGCGTCAACATCGACGACCTCTACGCCTGGCAGGCAAACCCCGTCGACCTGAACAACAGCGGGAGTGCCGACGCTGCCGACCTTGCACTGCTCGAAACCAGCGTGCGCGGGTATGAGCTGGCGGCGATGAAGAACACACAGCGGTGAGTACTTGGGCTTTGCGTCACTTGCGTCTATCGTGAGATGGCTTCCCGAGCCAACGAGGGCCAGCAGCTCGCCTCACCCAGAGCTTCCTTGAGCTCGTTGTTGGTCATCAACAAGATCCGACCGTCTTTGAATAGAACCAGACGCTTGTCCTGTTGATCGGGAATCATTGAGCGAATCTGGCTGTTCTCATAGATCAGTACTTGACACGCGGGCTCAGGTACGTAAAAGTACGCCGCGTCGCCGGACTGCAGGTTCGGATGCTCGAACGCCCAGTTTCCACCGATATGTCGATCCTGCAAGAGACTTTTATGCCAACGAGTGGCGGGCTCCGGTCGCCTTCCGTATGTGTAAGAATGGTAATAGAGCGCCTGATAGAGGGCTCGCAGGTTCGCCGCACTACGACCCATGAGCGGTCGTTGCTCATAGGCCTCTGGGCTCTGACGACGCAATATCTCCCACGCGATCAACGTCAAGACAATGGCGATGCCGAGCACGACCAGTGGCCAGAGGCGCCGCCGGCATCGCAACCCGGCAACTCCTCTTTTGCTTGGCTTGCTTCTGGTCATCAACGCACGGCACATTGCGGGAGAGCGATGGGACCCAAGATGTTGACGCTGTCATATCTTACCCGACACTGGCGACAATAAAGAACACTCAGCGGCGACATCCCATTCAGAAAACAATGCAGTTGCAACGCTGAACAGCGATCGCCTCGGTTTTCCGATCAGCACACTCTCTTCGGCAACACTCCACCAGCTGACACGCATACACAGTTTCTTCAGCGGTGCTTCAAGATGGTTCCGCACTCCGGACAGACTCCCGAATCGCGCGATGATCTGTTGTCATACCCACAACTGACACACAGACCTAGAGCATGCCTTTGATGTGCCCGACGCTCTTGATACTGAACTACACTCAGTATACTCATGAAAATACTCGATGGAATCCAGAATGGAATCACAATATGCCATGCTCCTGAGACCCTGATGACTAAAGGCCGCCAGCCCGTACTCGTCTGTTCTGCGTACAACCCTGACACACGAAGCTTCTCGAACTGCTTCTCTGAGTACTGTTCGGTGTTGAACTGAATCGCGCCTGCTGAAATGGCCATACATACTCCATTCCGTGGTCGCAGGATCATGGCAACCTGGGTGCTAGCAACCCAAATGACTATACTGCAAAGAATGCCGCTGATACACGCCCATTTGAGACGGTTTTTGAGTCGGCTTGGCATCACGGCCACCAATCTCCTGTGTGAACGAGCAACCACGGGAGCATACAAACGCTCCCGTGATCTTGGCATTTGTCGGACTCCTTTTTCTTCGCATCACTGGCACTTCAAGCCAGTTCCGCCGCCCGGTGTCTGAATGACCTGACATGACTTGCCCGGAGGGCATGTGGTACAAGTCCACTCATAGTTTGTGCCGTTCAATCTGCAAGAGCAGCGTTCATTGCCGTTGGATCCGCATGCAACTGTGTTCACTGTCGTCGCGTTGCACGGCGTTGCCGGCGCTGCCTCACAGGGAGCATTCGGCAGTTCAGATGCCGCGATAAACGGCGTGCCCTTGGACGTGAAGTAGCGAATCGGGTATCCGGCGTGATACGCATCACTGTGCGTCGAAAGAAGGGCGGTAGCGTCGACTGAGGACGTGAGTGCGAATGGCCCAGATAGGTTGCCGTTTGTAGGATCCATCAGTAGAGAACATTCTTCCAATCGAATCAGCAGAACAGGCAGTTCCCCAAACACGCCGAAGTTGGCGTAGATGATGCGGCTGAGTCCGCTCGGGACATCTTCCAACCACAAGAAGTGATCGACCTTGGCCTTGAACTGCTCCGCCGTGCTGACTTCATTCGTGATCAGCGCCTTCCACATCGGCACATCGGTGCATTGCGACCGCCACAGCCCACCCGCGCCGATCAGCGTGGCGATGATCTGCTCGGTCTGCGGGCTGACGTTGAGCGCCATCGCCGCGTCGGACGCGAT
>JAIEOW010000031.1 GCA_019750095.1 Phycisphaerales bacterium | reverse complement strand
CATGACCCGCCCCCGCTCCCAATCCACCACATGGCTCCTCAACCGCCACTCCATCGATAACTGAATGGCATTCCTCAAAGCCGCGAGGTGGTGGCACGTCATGCCTCGGTCAACATGGGCGGGGTCGGGCCACACGCCTTACAAGTTTCCATCACTCAAGAATCCGTACGGATCTCGGACAAACCTCGACGCCGCAGACGCTTCAACGACTTCGCGCAGACCTTCCCATGAAACACTTTTGCGGGACGCACAATCAAAGGCATGAGCCCGATCGCTGCGCATTCATACCTGAGGCTTTCGACGATATCAACCCACGCTCCTCCAAGATCCAGTCGAATGAATACTTCTAGCCGCGAATCCGCCACTACATAGACGAAAGCGTCGTTTGTTTCGTACTCTCCCCAATGGACATCGCCATCACCGAGATCTTCGCGATTCCCGAAGACCCTGTCGAGCAGAGCTGAGACAACCTGCTTGTGCTCAGAGACAATAGATGGCTCCACAGCGGGCTCAATTGGAGAATCAGCACTGTCGATCAACAAGAATGCGTATTGCCAGATCGCCATGATCAATCCACGTGGGCTACCAGCCGCGCGACATTGGGGGCCCTGAAAGTCTCCAAGAAGCCGCCTCACCTCAGATCGATACGGTCCACCAAATCAAAGAATGTGTAGGTGAGCACGTCAATCCAGTCATCATGTAAAACAACATCGCCTCGATCAATCGCGATTTGTGTGTCACGTATATCGATCATTCCCATGATTGTGTCTCCCCTATCGTACACAGTAAGAGTAGCAAACACTCGCTCGTTCTCGATAGCGATGCGGTGACTGCGGTGGTCTCTTTCATGGCACTGTGATATTTCAACAGAAAAACCACGACTTTGAAGAATAATCTCTTTAGCACATATCCACTCAAGATATTGTTCGAAGTCGAACATCTCAATCATGTACTCGGAAAAACAGTCCCGTGAACGTCCACTTCTCGGATTTTGATAGGGCGGGTGACCCGACCTCGCCCAAACGCCGCGTGACAAACATGCCCCCACCTTGCAGCTCTGAGCGAGGTTTTGCCGAGCCCATCAAGCGTATGTGATTCACGCCTCACGCCCCCTCACCCCACCCCCAACCCCCGTCGACCCAAACCCCGCCCCCCCGCGCACCGTCACATCGAGCTCCGCCACCGCCAGCACCCGCGCCCGCGCCACCGGCGCGATCACCATCTGCGCGATCCGGTCGCCGTGCCGAACCACGAACGGCTCCGGCCCCAGATTAATCAGCGGCACTTTCACCTCGCCCCGGTAATCCGCATCGATCGTCCCCGGCGCATTCGGCAGCGTCACGCCGTGCTTGGCCCCCAGACCGCTCCGCGGCCGCACTTGCGCCTCAAACCCCACCGGAATCGCCATCGCCCACCCCGTCCGGATCATCACCGGCCGCCCCCCACGGCTGACCGGCTCCAGCGTCACGCCCTCGGGCTGGTCGGGCATGAACGCCGCAATGTCCAGCCCCGCCGCCAGATCACTCTGATACGCCGGCAGCACCGCCCGAGGATCGAGCGCAAGGATCCGCAGGTCACAGGCCATCGGCCACGTAGAGCTCTCGTTCATGGGACGGACGGTAGCCCACGAGCCGAAAGCGCAAGCGCCCGTTCCAGCGTCAAACGAACATCAACCTTCCAACAGAAACCCCACCCACCACAACCCTGCCCCAAACCTCATCCCGACGGCGAAGCCGTCAAGGTCCATAGACGGGGGTCGCCGCGAAGCGGCACCCCCGTGCGTTGCAATTCCAATCCACCTGCACCGCGAAGCGGTGCAGGTCCAGCCGCCCACCCTCACGTCCAGATGTACCGCGGGTCGAACGACACGCCATACTTGACCAGCATCGCAAGCACCTCACCCTGGAAATCCCGCGACGCATGATGCTCTGCCTGCCGATCGAAATACGCCCGTACCGCGTCCACATCGTCATGCCCGACGGAAAACGCAAAGTACCCGTCCTGCCATCCAAAGCCGTGAAGGCCCGGTCGCTGATTCTTGATCCACATCGACGTCGCGCGCTTGGTGTGCATCATCACATCCGCGATCGACATCGTTTTGCCAAGCGAAATCAGCAGGTGAACATGATCACCGACTCCGCCAGCATGCATCAGCGGCGACTGCATATCGCGACAAACTCCGCCTGCGTAGGCAAAGAGCTGTGGAAGCAAATCAACGGGGATCAGCGGTTCGCGGTTCTTGGTCGAGAACGTCGCGTGCACGAGAATGCTCGTGAGCGTTGAAGCCATGATGAGAGCGTACCCGAGTCGGCAATCTTGTCTCGTCCGGCCGCTCGGGTCTTCGCATCAAACTCCCGCACCGCCTTCGCGGTGCATGAAATCAGCCGACATACCGATGCGGGGGTGTCGCTTCGCGACGACCCCCGCCTATGCACCCGAAGGGCTCCGCCCTGAAAACCCAATCCATGACCACCGAGTTCCCCCGGCAGCAATCACTTAAGCTCTCAGCCCTTAGCCCTCAGTTCTCAACTCTCGGTCCTCGGTCCTCGATCCTCGGCCCTCGGCCCTCGGCCCTCGGCCCTCAGCATTCTCGACGGCGAAGCCGTCAAGGTCAACAGGCGGGGGTCGCCGCAAAGCGGCACCCCCGTATATCGCCATTCGAACGCACCTGCACCGCGTACGCGGTGCGGGAAGCTTTTTGTGCGCAATGCGGGGGTGTCGCTCCGCGACGACCCCCGCCTATGCACCCGAAGGGCTCCGCCCTTAAAACCCAATCCATGACCACCGGGTTCCCCCGGCAGCAATCACTCAAGCCCTCGGCCCTCAGCTCTCAGCCCTCGGCTCTCGGCTCTCGGCTCTCGGCATTCTCGACGGCGAAGCCGTCAAGGCCAGTAGGCGGGGGTCGCCGCGAAGCGGCACCCCCGCACTCCGAACGCGAACACTGACCGCACCGCGAAGCGGTGCAGGTACCGACCGCCAATCAAACTTCACCAACCCCGTCCCCCGCCCCCCCACTCCACCTATCGCCGAATCGCCGACCGCGTCACCATCAACGACGGCCCGATCCGCGCCACCACCTCGGCTCGGAACTCCTCCGTCGCGGGTGCGGCGGGGGGAACGCCTTCATCCACCGCCACCATCGACTCGGCCTCGACCAGCACCCGGTCCATCATCTCGATCATCCGCTTGGTGCTCGTGATCGCCGACTCGATGCTGGAGCAGCCCGTCAGGGTCTTCATCACGTCTTGACGTTTGTCGGCTTCCAGGTGCTTCTCGCACTCACCCTGGGCCTGCTGGAGGTTCTTTAAGAGGTCCACGGCCCTTTGACGAGCCGCGTAGGTCTCGAGCAACACGCTCTGTCGTGTGTTCCCCATGCCGACGCCTCCTTTGGTTCCACCGCGATCCGCCCCAAAGCACACGCTCAGGGCACGCCAAGATCGGGTCCATGATATGGACTTCGGCTCATCGGCGTACAAGTCGCCCTGACAAAGACCAAAACTACGTCACCCAACCAGAGGATGTGCGGGGCGTTCCGGTCCGGGGGAGCTTGGGCGCATTTCGGGGACGTGCCGGCGAATCGCTGAGATCACCGCCTGCGGGTCTTGGCTGAACCGCGCCGCGTGCAGGTCCCGGATCATCTCGACCACCCCGGCGGCTTCGTTCTGCCCGAACCCCGGGCCAGCCCACGCGCGGATGCCCGGGTGGTCGGTCGCCCGCAACTGCTCTGCTGCGTAGGCCAGTTCCTCATGCAGCTTTTCGCCGGGGCGGATTCCTGTGCAATCCAGATCAATAGCCCCCTCGCCCGAGTCGGTGCGTTGGGGTTCGAGCCAGGTCGCCCGCGGGAGCAAGCCGTGGGCTCGCACGAACCGCTCGGCGAGGTCCACAATGCGGACCGGTTCGCCCATGTCAAGCACAAACACGCCCACGCCGCCCCGGTCTTCGCACCCGATGCCGTCGGGCGAGAGGGTCATGCTGTGGATGACCAGCGTGGCGGCTTCGGGAATGGTCATGAAGAATCGGGTCATGCGCGGGTCGGTAATGGTGATCGGGCCGCCCTCGCCGATCTGGTGGCTCCAGATCGTGAGCACGCTGGCCGCCGAGCCCAGGACGTTGCCGAACCGCACCATGCTCAATCGTGTGGTCTTGGTCCGGTTGCCCAGCCCGCGGACATACTGCTCGGCAAGCCGCTTGGTCGCGCCCATGACCGACGTCGGATTGACGGCTTTATCCGAAGAAATCAGCACAAACCGCTCGGCCCCCACCGCAACCGCGGCGTCGGCGATCGACTTGGTGCCAAAGAGGTTGTTGGTCACCGCATGGGCCGGGTGGTCTTCCATCAAGGGCACGTGCTTGTGAGCCGCGGCGTGCAGGACCACCTGCGGCCGCAGGTTCTCGCACGCCCGCAGCGTGCTCTCGGCATCGACCACATCGTGCAGCACGGCTTTGCGCGGCAGCTTGGGAAAGCGTCGCCCCATCTGGCGGTCGATCTCAAACAGCGCGTTCTCGCTGCGTTCCATCAGGATGAGCTGTGCCGGCCCAAACTCCGCCGCCACGCGCGCGAGTTCAGACCCGATGCTGCCACCGGCTCCAGTGATGAGCACCCGGCGACCCTTGAGCACCTTGGCCACGGCTTCGCGATCCACACGGTGCGGGGTGCGGCCAATGAGGGCGGCGAGATCAATGATCGGGGCCGCCGACAGACGCTCGGCGGGCGAAACGGGCTCTTCCGGCCCAGTGATTCCCGACGGCGCAAGATCACAGACGCCCGGCACACAGGCGTGGGCGATGCCCGCTTCTCGCAAGGCGGATTGGACCTGATATCGCAGTGCGGGCATCGATCCGGGAACGCAGATCAGTGCGAGGCGGAGCTGGTGACGTGCGGCAAGAGCGGCAAGGTCTCCACTGGAAACGGTGGTTGCGGCAGACAGCGCCAACTCGTCGGCAATCACCGGCGTGGGATCCATCGCCGCAACCTCGGCGCGCACGGCGGCGATGGTCGTTGGAAGACCCACCAGCAGCAGGCCCGTCCGCGGCAACGCCGAGGGCGGGGGCATGACGGGCTGGTGAGCATCCGCGGCGGAGGGTCGCCAGGAGGTGGCGCGACGGGCGAACGTGGTCATAGGTCCTGCATATCGACCGAAACCCGGGCCGATGGACCGAGAATCTCGGGGATCAGACCAAGCGAGCAATGGGCGGTGGCCCGATAACCCACGCTCGAAGCATCCCGCAAGGTCGGTACACTGCGATATCCATGATCGCCCTTATCACCGGCACCCTTCGTTCGCAGGATCGCCAGACGCTGCTTGTTGAGCCGGAGGGGCAGAGCGGGGTCTGCTTTGAGGTGCTGGTTCCGGCGTATCTCGCGGACAAGCTGCTGGCCGAGCGTCAGGGGGGAGAGACAGGGGTCACCCTGCACACGATCCAATATCTGGAGTCGGTGAATCAAGGATCATCGTTCATTCCGCGGCTATTGGGCTTTGCTTCGACGCGGGAGCGGGAGTTCTTTGAGCTTTTGACGAGCGTGAAGGGGCTGGGGAACAAGCGGGCGATGCGGGCGATGGCGGTGGAACCGGCGTCGATCGCGCGGGCGATTGCTGATCGGGATGCACGTTTCTTGCAGAGCTTGCCGGAGATCGGACCCAAACTGGCGGAACTGATCGTGCACGAGCTGAAGACCAAGGCGGGGGCGTTTGCACTTGGGGAAGTGCAGCGGGCGGCGCTGGATGTGGCCGCGGGTGGAGGGAAGGCAATCGCTGAGCCCAAGCCGAGGAAAACGGCTGGGAGCGCGGCGAAGGCCAAGGGCTCGGAAACGGGCAAGACGACCGAACGTGTGGTGGCGGTGCTTCCGCCCATTCGCCAGACGGTGGAAGCGCTGGTGGCGCTGGGTGAATCGCCGATGGATGCCGAGCGGATGGTGACTCGGGCGATCGAGCGCATTCGTGCGGCGGGGGACGATGTGCCGACGACGACGGATGGGTTGTTGACGGCGGCGTATGCGTGAGTGAGGCGATATTCGGACGGGAAGGTCGGTAACATCTCGGCATGAAGATGTCGACGCTTCGTTCGGCCGTGGGCTTGATCGCGATGGCTGTGGTTGGTGTGACGGCGTGGGCGCAGACCTCCGGGTCGCCGCTGGCTCCGCCGGCGAATGGTGTTCGCCAGACTCAGCCGGCCGACGGGCTGGTTGCGCTCACGGGCGCGACGGTGCATGCGGCACCCGGAAAGATTATCGAGAACGCCACGCTGGTGGTGCGCGATGGCAAGATCGTGAGCGTGATGAGCGGAGCTCCGGCCCCGGCGGGCGCGCCGGTGCGCGAGCTGCGCGATATGCACATCTATGCGGGGTTCATCGAGCCGATGGTGCAGGTGGACGTGCCTGCGCCGGATGCGAATGCGCCGGGGACGCATTGGAACGCAAGAGTGACGCCGCAGCGCAGCGCGCTGCAGGCCGGGGCGGCGGGGATCGATGCCAAAGAATCGCGGCAGCTTCGAGAGATGGGCTTTGTCGCCGCGGCGATCAGCCCGAAGGGCGGGATCTTTCATGGGGCGGGCGCGGTGGTGTCGCTGGCGGAGAGGCCGAGCGATCCGTCGTTGAGGCAGCCGACGGTGTATCGCGAGCGGGCGTTTCACGCGGTGTCGTTCGAGACCTCGCGCGAAGAAGAGGGTGGCACGCAGGGTCGCGGGCCGGGAGATGATCCGAAGTGGAGCAGGTATCCGGACAGCCAGATGGGCGCGATCGCGGTGATTCGCCAGACGCTGAGCGATGCGGATTGGAAGCAGAACGCGGCTCGATCTGGCGCTGACCCGACGGATGCGCTGGATGCGCTGCGACGCGTTCAGCCCGAGGGCAAAGCGCACGATCCGGGGACGCTGCTGTTTGATGTGGATGACGAGTTGGAGGTGCTACGGGCGGCGAAGATCGCAAGTGAGTTCAAGCGTCCGGCGGTGGTCTTTGGCAGCGGCATGGAGTTTCGTCGGCTGGAGGCGATCAAGGGTGCGGGTGTGGGGCTGATCGTGCCGCTGGCGGCTCCGGATGCGCCGAAAGTCGCGACGCTGGGGGAGCGGGAGAGCGTGGAGCTGCGCGAGCTGATGAACTGGGAGCTGGCGCCGACCAACGCCGCCCGACTGGACGCGGCGGGGATCCGTGTCGCGCTCTCAAGCGCGAAGATTCCTGAGAAGCGTGGCGGGCGCAAGGCGTTTCAGGAACGACTGAGCAATGCGATCAAGCATGGGTTGAGTGCCGATCGCGCGCTGGCGATGCTGACGGTGAACCCGGCGGAGATGCTGGGTGTGAGCGATCGGCTGGGCTCGATCGAACCGGGAAAGGCGGCGAGCTTTGTGGTGGCGGATGGGCCGCTGTTGGTTGATCGGCCCGACGCGCCGGATCGCGGCGAGCCGGGATATGCGCGGGCGGGCCGGATCGTGGATGTGTGGATCGACGGCTCGCGGCACGCCGTGGGCGAGCGCCGGCGACATGACCTGAGCGGCACGTGGTCGGTCGAGCTGACGCCCGCGCCGCCGGGCAATGACACGCGCACGATCGAGATCAACGACGCGTGGCCGCCGGAGGTGACGATTACGAAGATGACGGCGGGGGAGAAGGAGCCGGTGAAGGTGAAGGCGGCGGAGGTTCGGATGAGTGGGGATGCGGATGGGGGCGAGCCGAGCCGCATTTCGTGGGTGTTTCAGCACGAGCCGTTTGGATCGCCGGGGGTGTTTGCGGTGGATGGGGTGATTGAGCGCGGGGCGGATGGGGTGTTGGTATTGCGGGGGAGATTGACGCGGGCGGGGGGTGACTCGAGCGTGCTGATCGCTCGGCGCACAGCCGAGATAGCAGTCGATCCGGAGGACGCACTTGCTGGCACTTGGACCCAAGTCGTGGGCGGCAAGCCGCGCCGACCGATGGACGCCCAGTCTTTTCATCTCGTGATCAATCCGAATGCAGATCGGAAAGTAAAGGTGAAGAGGGGTGATAAGGAACTCGAGTCAACATTGCAGGTCTTCGACGCGGGAACGTCCACGAAACCGGGGCGCATTGTCCTGAACGTTAAGGGGCTCGATAGCGGCGAACCCGAAAGTGAGCGACTGGTCACGATCGATCAACGGCGCGCGCTTGGCACGCAAGGAGAGGGCCTGAAGATCAACTTGATTGATCTGACAGTTTCGAAAGCTGATTTGGGCGAGAATCGCAGTGAGTTCGCTCGCTATCGCCCTACCCCTGAAGCCGACGCCATCGCGCAGATTCCCGCGAAGCTCTCCCTTCCCGTCGGCCCCTACGGCTTTGAGCAACTTCCCAAGCAGGGCACGTTCATCATCCGCAACGCCACCGTCTGGACGCTCGCCGGTGCGGGCACGCTGAAGGATGCGGGCGTGGTGATCTCCGGCGGCAAGATCGCGGCCGTCGGCGATAGCGCGGCGATCAACGACTGGCTCTCGCGCGTGCGGCTGAGTGAGCCGCCGGTGGAGATTGATGCGACCGGCAAGCACGTTGCCCCGGGCATCGTGGATTGCCACAGTCACACGGGCATCAGCAAGGGTGTAAACGAAAGCGGGCAGAGCGTCACCAGCGAGGTGCGCATCGGCGATGTCACCGACCCCGACAGCATCTCGTGGTATCGCCAGCTCGCCGGGGGCGTGACGGCCGTCAACAACCTGCACGGATCGGCGAACACGATCGGCGGGCAGAATCAGGTGAACAAGATCCGCTGGGGGTGCGTCGCGCCCGATGACATGCACTTTGAGGGCGCGATCCCCGGGATTAAGTTCGCGCTCGGCGAGAACGTGAAGCAGAGCAACTGGGGCGATCGCTTCAACACGCGGTATCCGCAGACACGCATGGGCGTGGAGATGCTGCTGCGTGACCGATTCACGGCGGCGCGTGAGTACATGCAGGCGCGGGCGATGGACGCCGGGAAGAATGTGGTGCGGCGCGATCTGGAACTGGACGCGCTCGCGGAGATTCTGCGTGGCGAGCGGTTGGTGCACTGCCACAGCTATCGCCAGGATGAGATCCTGATGCTCTGCCGCGTGGCGAAGGACTTTGGATTTCTGATCGGCACCTTCCAGCATGGGCTGGAGGTGTACAAAGTGGCCGACGAGGTGAAGGCGGCGGCGATCGGCGCGTCGCTGTTCAGCGATTGGTGGACGTTCAAGGTCGAGGTGCAGGACGCGATCCCGATGGCCGGGCCGTTGCAGCACGAGCTTGGGCTGACCACCAGTTACAACAGCGACTCGGACGAACTGGCCCGGCGGATGAATGTGGAGGCGGGCAAGGCGATCAAGTATTCCGGCGGCAATGGCGTGAAGATGTCGCCGGAGGATGCGCTGAAGTTTGTCACGCTGAACCCCGCGAAGCAACTGCGGGTCGATGATCGTGTGGGCACGATCGAGGCCGGGAAGGATGCGGATCTGGCGATCTGGTCTGGTCCGCCGATGTCGAGTTTGAGCAGGTGCGAGCGGACGTTTGTGGACGGACGCGAGATGTTCTCGCTGGAGATGGATCGAACGCTGCGTGAGCGGAATGCGAAGGAACGGGCACGGATCATTCAGAAGCTGCTGACCGCCGCGGCACCGGCGAAGGGTGAAGCGGAGAAGTCGCGTGGCGGGGATTCGGAAGTGGTGGACACGCCGAAGACGCCGCCGCGGGCGGATCAGCCGTGGGACATGCGAAGCGGGCGGCGATCTCTGCTGGCCGACATGTATACCGGTGCGGCGGATCGGCGGCGCGAGCACTTTGTGAACATGCTGCGGCGCGGGCTTGATCCGCGATTTCATGGGGCGGGTGTGTGTGGGTGCGAGAACTGGTGAGTCGTGATTCGGTGCAAAGTGGCGGGTGGGTGTGCGTTAAGCGGGTGATCGGCAGACGAGCGAGATCGAAAGCGAGCGGCAGCATGATTGGGTCCATCGTGTCGAATCTGGGTGTAGGACGACTGGCAGCGGTGGCGGCCGCGGTGGGTGTGGCGTGCGCGGCGCATGCACAGGACCTGACGCCTCGGGCCAAGGGGCAGGCCAAGCCGGTGGCGATCGTGAACGCGACGGTGCATCGCGTGAGCGGGCCGACGCTGGAGCGTGGGTTTGTGGTGATCAATGAGCGTGACATCGCCGCGGTCGGGCCGCAGGAGACGATGGACAAGGCGATCACGCCGCAGACACACCGGATTATTGATGCCGCGGGCCGGCACGTGTATCCCGGGTTGATCGGCGCGTACACGCAGCTCGGCCTGACCGAGGCGACGGCGGTGCGTGCGAGCAACGACATGACCGAGGCCGGGGGCGTGACGCCAGAAGTCCGTGCGGTGGTCGCGGTGAATCCGGACTCGACGCTGTTGCCTGTCACGCGGAGCAATGGCGTGCTGCTGGCGGGCGTCTTTCCCACCGGCGGCACGGTGCCGGGGCGCGCGGGGGTGATCAAGCTGGATGGGTGGACGTGGGAGCAGATGACGGTGCGCGCCGACGCGGGGTTGATCGTGAACTGGCCGATGACACGCACGATCTCGGCGTGGTGGATGAATCGCAGCGAGGAGGAACAGAAACGGGACATCGACGCCACGCTCAAGTCGATTGAGGATCTGTTCACGCAGGCCCGCGCGTATGGCGCGGCGCCGAACACGGTGGAGAAGAAAGTCACCGATCTCCGGCTGGAAGCCATGCAGCCGCTGTTCTCGAGCGATGCGGCGGCGAAGCGACCGGTGTTTATCGCGGCTCAGGATGTGGACCAGATCATGCAGGCCGTGGCGTTCGGTGATCGGCACGGGGTGCGCGTGGTGATCATCGGGGGGCGCGACGCCGTGCTGTGTGCGGATGAACTGAAGAAGCGGAACATCGGCGTGATCGTGGATGGCACGGTGCGATTTCCGAAGCGCGATGATGCACCGTATGACGATGCGTTCACGCTGCCCGCGCGGCTGGAAGCCGCTGGCTTGAAGTGGTGCCTGGGCAGCGGCGAGGAACCGGGACATGAACGCAACCTGCCGTATTCGGCGGCGCTCGCGGCGGCGTATGGACTCGATCGGACGCTCGCCATTCGATCAATCACGCTGAGCACGGCGGAGATCCTGGGCATCGCCGACCGGTTCGGTTCATTGGAGGCGGGCAAGAGCGCGACGCTGATCATCAGCGATGGTGACATGCTGGAGGTTTCGAATAGCGTGACCGCGGCGTTTATTGATGGGGCCGAGGTGAACCTGGATAACAAGCAGCGTGTGCAGGAGCGGCGGTACCGGGAGAAGTACTCCGGCATGAAGCACATCGAGTGATCAGTGTGCGGGCACGCTCTTTCGTGTGCGGACTGCTTCGTAGACAAACAGCATCGCGAGCGCCAGCAGGGCGATCGCAACGCCCGCGTTCAGCACCGTGGGGTTCAGCCCGCCCAGGCCCGAGGGCGCACTTGCTGCGGTGACGAACAGTCGGCCCGCCACCGCGTCACGCACGCCGACGAAGATCTGGATGGCGAGGGCGCAGAGCGTGATGGACATGATGAAGACCATCGGGATCGCGACGAACCAGACTTTTCTGCCGTGGTTCTGGCGTTTGAGCCAGACGGTGATGCCCAGCAGCGTGAGCCCGGCGAGAAGCTGGTTGGACGTGCCGAAGAGCGTCCAGAAGAGCAGATACGAACCCTTGCTCGCGGTGAACAGGATGAACAGTGGGATGAACGCGGTGAGCGCGGCGGCCGCGATGCCAAGGCCGCTGGGGCGCGTGGGAGACTTGGGCACGTGGCCATGGTCGGTGCCGAGCTTGGCCTTGCCTCGAATGGTGGCGACAAACTCGACGATGAGATAGCGGCCGAGGCGCGTGGAGACGTCGAGCGTGTCGAAGACGAAGGTGGCGACGGCCATCTGGCCGAAGGTCTGGGCGAGACGCAGGCCGTCTTTGGACTCAATGCCGAAGGTGCGCGTGAGGAAGGTAGCGAGGCCGTCGCCATAGATCGCACCGGGGCGGCCCGCGTACTTGGCGAGGTCTTCCTTGGCGAGGATCATCACCGTCGCGAGCGCGATGACGGCGACAAAGCCCTCGAGCAGCATCGCGCCGAAGGCAATCGGGCGGCAGTGCGATTCTTTGGCGACCTGGCGCGAGGTTGTGCCACCACAGACCAGGCCGTGGAATCCGCTGCACGCGCCGCAGGCGATTGTGACGAACAGGAACGGAAAGACCAGCGCGGTCATCGGCGGCGCGCCCGGAGCGCCGCTGGCCGGAGTCGAAAACCCGAAGAACGCGGCATAGTCGGCAACGGGCCGAACGGCTTCCTGCTTGATGTCGAACCCGCCGAAGAGCACGCCGATGATCCCGACACCGATGGCAAGATAGAGCACGAACCCGCCGAGGTATCCGCGCGGCTGTTGCAGAAGCCACATCGGGAGCAAGCTGGAGACAAAGCAGTAGGCGAGGATCGCCGAGTACCAGACCATCGGGCGGCTGGCCTCGCTCAGCCCCAGCAGCGATTCCGGTCGCGCGAAAATGGCCCAGTGCGAGACCTGCGTGCCCAGCGCGATGACGCCGAGCGTGGCCGGGACGAAGATGAGCGTGATCAGCCACATCGGCGGAGTGAGGAAACGCTGCACCAGACCCATCGCCGCGGCGAGGATGAGATACATGACGCTCGCCGCGGCGACCGCGCCGCCGGGGTTGAAGGTCGCCGCGAGGCCTTGAAGCTCGTCGCTCTTGCCCAGGAACGTGCCGGCGGTGACGTCAGTGAATGCCACGATGACGTAGATGAGCGCGAGCCAGATGAATGCGACGAGCGCGAGGTACGCACGCTTACCGAGATTCACGCGAGCGACATCGGCGATCGAGTGGGCCCCATGCCGTACCGAAGCGACCAGCGCGGAGAAATCATGCACGGCCCCGATCAGCACCACGCCAAAGACGATCCAAAGCAGGCAGGGCAGCCACCCGAACGCCATGCACGCGACGATGGGCCCAACGATCGGCCCCGCGGCGGCGATGGCGGAAAAGTGCTGGCCCAGCAGATAGAACGGGCGCGTGGGGATGAACTCCACACCATCGTTGATGCGCGTTGCAGGGGTCTTTGTGGCATCATCGAGGCGATACTGGCGAGCCAGGAATCCGCCGTAGAGGAGATAGCCGACGGTGAGGATGGCGAGCACCAGGATGGCGATGAGGCCGAGGGACATCGCCTGAGCGTACAGGAAAGACCGATCCTGCGGCACTGAGTTTCCCAGGCCCGGGGGAGTGGGCACACGGTCTGAGAACCAGTGCCGATGGAACTTCCGTGGGGTTCGGGCGAGCGGCGCGATTCCGGCCTTGTCTGGCAGGAGCCACAGGACCATGATGAACAGCAGCTTGGCCATGATCACGCGAGATTCCGGGGTTGTCGGGGAAGGGCTGCTGGAGCCGACGGTGGACGGACCTGCGCAGGTCAAACGCCCAGCGACACCGAGCAACGACCTCGCGGCCGTCTATGACCGCCTGGCCTCAGGCATGTACCGGTTCGTCATGGTCCGCGTCGGTCGCGATGAGCATCTGGCCAAGGACATCATGCAGCAGCTCTGGGCCGCGGCGGCCCGCAATGGGCGCAGCGTGCCCGAGGCCGAGATGGAGTTCTGGCTCCGAGGCGTGGCGCGGAACCTGATCAATACGCATTGGCGGCGCGTTTCGAATCGACCCCTGCACTTGCCAGTTCCCGACCAGGGCTTGGCGGGCGAGCTTGCCGACCGCCTGTGCAACGAGCGGCTCGGCCCGAATGACCTGTCTCGTCGTGAGGTTCAGGATCAGCTCGCGCTCGCGATCACGCAGCTCACGTCGGACGATCAGGACCTGATCCACGCGCACTATGTCGAGGGGCAAACCCAGGTGCAGATCGCTGAGCGCGACGGGCTGAGCGTGCGCGCCGTCGAAGGCCGCCTGTATCGCGCACGCGCGGCGCTCAGAGAACAGCTTCGCCACCTGACTTAGCGGTCCGGCTTTGGCGCATTGGATCGATTTGACTATGAGAAATGGGCGATCGGCGTCGGGCGTTCTGCTCGGCCACTCGGTGCGATCGCTCGGGACGTTTGGATGACCCTGAACACTCAGCTCGCCGGATGGAGCTTCACGATGAACGACGACCGCATGCACAACGACACCGACCACCACGCTGAACCAAACGCGGCCGACCGCACCTTGGACCACAACCTTCGAGCAATCGGACCAACGCTCGGGTTGCCGAGCCGCCCGTCGGCGGAACAACTCGCAAGCTTCCGAGACGATGCCGCCGACCATGCCGCCGAGCTTCGGCTCGCGGGCGCCGACGATGGCGCATTGGCGACGCAGCGGCGACGCCCGCGCTCGGGCTGGCTTGCCGTCGGCTCGGCGATGGCGGCATGCGTGGCGATCGGCACGGTGCTCTTCACCATGTCCTCGGCCAGCCGCGTCGAGGCCTCGACGATCCTCAACGATCTGCGCCAGCGTCAGATCTCGGGCATCGATCTTGATCTCAACGGACTCGGCGCCGATGGCGCGCTAATCAACGGCACACTGAAGGTCCGCCTGAAGAACCCCGTCACCGTCGATCAACTCGGCGACGATCAGGCGATGGACGCCGCCGGGTTTGGCGCGATGTACGCCAAGCTCGCCGTGACCACCGACGCCAGCGTGCGGGAACTGCCCAACGCGCAGTTCGGCATCGAAATGGCCTTTTCGCCCGAGGTCGGCTGGGTCTATCTCATCGGCGATGAAACCACCGCCCAGCGGATCATCGACGCCGAGCCGCGTGCAGCGTTCCTCGCGAGCATGGCCAAGAGCGGCCTGCTTGTGAACATCGGTGCGCTCGATGAAGACCTGCTGAAGCAGATCGGCGTTGACGGCGATCTTGAAGCCATGATGAACGACGCCGAGCACGACGCTCGCGATCACGCCCAGGACACTGGCGCCAGCATCCGCCTGCGTCAGCAGGCCAAGATCGACATCAAGGGTGATCTGAACAACCTCACCGACGAGCAGATCGCGAAGATCAATAAAGTCCAGGACGATCTCGATCAGTTGTCGGGCTCAAAGCCGTCGCCTCGGCTGAAGGTCAGCGTTGACGACAAAGGCAAGCGCATCGTCAAGGTCGGCGTCGGCGCATCCGACGGTCGCGCGCAGGCCAAGGTGCAGGTCAGCGGTGCAACCGACGACGAGTCCGCTCGCATCCGCGGCATGGAGAACATCGCCCGCACCATGCTCTCGGGCACCGCCCGCCAGGGTGAGCTGGAACAGCTCAAGACCATCCTGACCCAGGCCAACACCAAGGCCACCGTCACCAACCTCGGCCGCGGCGAGTACGAACTGGTCGCCGACTTGCGCGACGAAGACCTCCAAGCCGGTCAAGGCGGCTCGGCCCAGCTCACCGTGCGATACATCGAGGGCGAGGGCGTGCAGTGGGCCGAGCTGAGCAAGATCCAGGGCGTCGCCGGCAGCGTCCGCTTTGCCTTTGCCAATGACCCGATCGATCCCGCGTTGCTGAACTCGCAGCGGCTCGTGACCGTCGGTCAGACCAACTACATCGACCTGCGAGCCATGATGCCGATGATCAAGGGTGCGTTTCCGCGAGAACTCGGGCACGACTGATTCGCCGGGCACCTGAGCGATCGAAACACCGACACACGGCGGCCCGTGCTCCGCGGCGAGCGGCGCGGGCCGCTGCTGTGCGATTCGGTTGCTTTGTCCTGGGTGGCTCGCTCGTCCCGAGCGAGTCCGTTGGTCATCCTGGTGTCGCGGGCGCATGGGCTTACGCCCATGCCTCGGATTGAGATCAGAAATCGGATTGAGATCAGGCCTTCTTGATCCGGTGCACCAGCGTCTGCGCCTTCACCTCGACGCCCTTAAGTTCCGAATCGAGCGCGTCACGGTTTGGAGCAAACGCCATCGCCGTGCGCATGCTCACCCAATCCTTGCGCACAAGTTCCGCGAGCGCGTTGGTGAAGCTTGACATGCCCTCGGCCCGGCTCGCGTTGATGATCGCCGGCAGATCGGCGTCGCCGCCCTCGCGGATTTTTTCCTGCACGATCGGCGAGTTCAGCAGCACCTCGCACGCGGGCACCACGCCGCCCTTGCCCTCGTTGAACGTCTCAACCGCGGGCAGCAGCCGCTGGGCCAGAATCGCCCGCAGCGTGTTGCTGAGCGAAGATCGCAAAAACCCGTGCTCTTCTCGCGGAAAGAACTCCAGGATGCGGTTGAACGTCTGCATCGTGTCGGCGGTGTGCAGAGTGGCGAACACCAGGTGTCCGGTCTCCGCGGCCTGGATCGCCGCCAGCACCGTCTCGTGGTCGCGCAGCTCACCGATGAAGATCACGTCCGGGTCCTGACGCACCACGTACCGCAGCGCGGTCTTGTAGTCCGGCACGTCGATCCCGATCTCGCGCTGGCTGATGATGCTCTTCTTGCCGACGAAGCGATACTCCACCGGATCTTCGACGGTGATGATGTTGCACGCTTCGGTCTGGTTGATCTGCTCGACCATCGCCGCCAGTGTCGAGCTCTTGCCGGAGCCGGTGATCCCCACCACGAGAATCAGCCCTTCATTCGATCGGCTGATGAGCTGCGAGTAGATCGCCGGGAGATGCAGTTCGTCATACGTCGGGATCTCGGCCTTCACGCGCCGGATCGCCGCGTTCACGTGTCCGCCAGCGCGATACATGTTCACGCGGAAGCGGTCGCCCTCAGCGTTGAACGCGGCAAAATCGAGGTCGCCGCGCTCCTCGAACATCTTGCGCTTCACATCGGGGATGATCGGGTCCAGCAGATGGTCCGCCTCGTCGGCATCCAGCGGATCGCCACCGATCGACCGCAGCACGCCGTGGACGCGATACGTCGGCGGAATTCCGGGCTTGATGTGCAGATCCGAAGCGTCATGACGCTTCATCCCGAGCAGCAACTTCTGAATGGTGAGACCGGCGGCGAGCATGCGATGGCCCTCGGTGGTCGCTCCATCATATCGACATGCGGCCGATCCCGGACGCTGCAGCTCTTTGCCGCACCGGCTCGCTCGTCAATACCCCAGCGCCACCCATACATCGTTCACATTCGTCCCCGTCGGCCCGGTGACAAGCCCCGCCTCCGCCGCCGCAATGAAACCGTATGAATCGCTGGTCTCCAGTGCGATCTGTGCGGCGAATCCGGCCCGGCGTGCGATCGCAACCGACTCACCCGTCACGATCGCGCCCGCGTGGATCGGCTTTCCGGGCGGCGAAACGCCATCCACGCCGTCGGTCCCCAGCGTGATCAGGCACGCGCTTGGCTCACCGGCCAGCGCGATCGCCGCGGCAAGTGCGGCGTGCTGGTTCCGTCCCCCAAACCCCTTGCCGCGCACGCTCACCGTCGTCTCGCCGCCCCAGATCACCGCCACCGGCCCGCCTCCCCTACTCCCGCCCTGCTCACGCCGAGCACCGATGATGCGGGCCGCGAGTTCTTTGCCGCGTTCGCTCGCGTCCCCGTCGAGCCCCCCTTTGACCTCGGCGACCACAAAGCCAAGTTGCTCCACGCACAGTCGTGCGGCATCGATCGCCAAGGTGTTCGATCCGATGATCGTGTTGGTCACGTTCGTCAGCACCGCGGGCTTTGCTTCCGCAAGGCGTTTGCGAAGAGTGTCCATCACATTGGGCGCAGAGACGCTTCGCCGAGTGAGAATGTCCATCGCCTCCGCGGCCGTGGACTCATCGTCGGCGGTCGGCCCCGAAGCGATCATCGGGAGCGCATCGCCCACCACGTCCGACAGAATGAACGCATACACCGGCGATGGTGCGGCGAATCGCGCCAGCTTGCCGCCCTTCAACTGCTCAATCTTCTTCCGAACCGTGTTCAGTTCCTGAATCGTCGCCCCCGCCTTCATCAGCCCATCCGTCACGCTCCGCACATCCGCAAGCGTTAGCCCACGCTCCGGAAGCGTCAGATGCGCCGAGCCGCCGCCGGAAAGCAGCACCACCAGCGGCGTGCGGCGCGAACTCGCCAATCGCGCCGCATCCGCAACGCCCTGCGCCGCGATCAGGTTCCGCTGCGACGGCAGCGGATGATCCGCTTCGAACACACGCAAAAGCGCCTTGTGAAAACTCGCCGGCGGCTTGGAACCCGCCGGAGCCACCACCACGCCCAGGGGTGGCACGCACCCCAGTTTCTCTACAGCGGCCCGGGCCATCGCCATGGACGCCTTGCCCGCCGCGACCAGGATCGCTTTTCGCAGATCAATCTCCGGATGCGTCCGCTCGCGTTCTACCCACGCCCGCACCATCGCGCCCCCCGGTTCGCACGCCGACAGCACCGTGTCGGTGATCCGACGTGCGTGTTCGACATGCGACTGAAATCCCGGTTGCGACAAAGGCAAAACCTCGGTAGTGTGAACGTCTTCCCGAACGCGCAGAGTACCCCATCGAGGCCCACCATGTCGCAGATGCCTCCCCCAATCCCGCCCCAGCATCCCAATCCTTACGCTGGCAACCCCAGCACGATGCAGGGTCAGTACATGCAGCCCCACCGTGCCACCATGGTCTTTGTCCTCGGGCTGCTGGGCCTGCTCATCTGCTTCATCTGCGGCATTGTGGCCTGGGTCATGGGCTCCAAGGACCTCAAGGAGATCGACGCGGGCCGCATGGACCCATCCGGTCGCGGGCTCACACAGGCCGGCTGGATTCTGGGCATCATCGGCACGGTCCTTGGCGGCTTGGCCTTCTGCGTCGTGGCGGGTTATTTCGTGCTCGTCATGTCCGTGCTCGGAGCCGCCGCCGCGGGCGGTGCGGGTGCAAGTGGCGGCGGGACAACGCCCTGAGCTGAGGGACTCTTCACTCCGCAAGAAAACCACCCATGCTGCGCCGTCTGTTTGATTCTTCTGCGCTCATCTGGGCATTCGGAATCCTCTGGTGCGGCGCGCTCGCGGTGGTTGTGGTACTGGAAATGACCACCGGGCGATCCATCCCGCTGTGCATGTTCAAACGCATCACCGGCATGCCGTGCGCCACATGCGGCTCAACCCGGGCCGTCATCGCGCTCGCTCAGGGCGATCCGCTGCGGGCATTCATGCTCAACCCCCTGGTGATGTCTCTGCTCTTCGCAGTTCCGGCGTGGCTCGTCGTGCGTTGGAGGCGATCGCGGACATCCGCCGAAGCTCGTCCCTGGTCGGGCTCACAGCGCACCGTCGCGTGCATCGCGTTTCTCGCGCTCTTCGCCGCAAACTGGGTCTATGTCCTCTGGCGCGGCAACTGATCCGATCGTGCCCAAGCCGCACGACTACTCCAGCAGCCAGCCCTTTTCCCCGTCCATCTTCAGCAGCGTCACGGCCGAGTCCGCATCAACGCGCGTCGTGCGGTCTGCCGCCTCCAGCAGCGACTCATCGCTCATGTGCGGGATGATCATCGACTCGATGTGCGACTGGATCCGCGGCCAGTCCTTCTCAAAGTCTCCCGTCAGGCGCATGAACGGCAGCCCGATCCCCGCGAAGACTTCATCCAGAATCTTGTCCTGCCCGCCGCCCACCAGACGGGCGTCCACCAGTCGCGGATCGAACACGATCGCCAGCAGCGGGCGCCAGGAGCGCCGATCGCACAACACCAGATCAACCGAACGCATCCGAACCCGCTTGCGCCACTCACGCCAGTCCCGCGGATCACGCCCATCGGGCTTGGTTGGCGTCAGGATCGCATCCAGCCGCACCTTCGGGCACACAATGATCCACGGCGGCAGCCGACGCGTCACCGCATTCACAAACCGACCAGTCCGCGGCGAGAACACTGTGTCCCGCAACGCGAACGGCGGGTTCGTCAGAATCATGTCCCCATCCGGCGTCGCCACCATCCGCCCCGACACCCCCGGCGGCTTGGGCATGCACGGCACCGAAACCGGCGGAATCGTGTAGTCGTCCGGAATGACCTTCGGCGCATCCACCGCCACCTCGCCCGGAGCCATGGGCAAGCGATCGCCGGACTCGTTCAGCACATATCGCCGACGACGCGCCTCGCGCTCCCGTGCTCGATTCTGCAGGGGCGTCTTCAGAACGAGCCACAGCACCGTGGCAACCACGCCAAAGGTCACGATGGCTAGGGCGATCAAAAGGAACTTCATGGCAGATCGAGCCGGTCAGAAGAAAAAGGCGCGGCCGGCCTGGAGGAAGATCGGCCGCGCCCCGTGCTGCCCTCAAAGACATATACGGATTCGGGCTCGCGAAATGGCTGCCAATCTTAAGATTTCTCGCCGCGATGGCGATTTTCCCACTCCCAGCACCAATCGAGCTACCCCGTTTGGGGTGCGTCAGGTGCCAAACCCCAGTTTCGAGATGCGGCTCACCACTTCACGCAGCCGATCCGCGTCCACCGTCAGGGCGACACGGAACCACTCCTTGCCCCGCGGACTGAATCCGGCACCTGGGACAACCACGGTGTCGGCCTGTTCCAGAAGCTTGCTCGCAAAGGTCATCGAATCGACCCCATTGGGCGTTCTGGCCCAGACGAAGAACCCGGCCTTGGGCACTTCAACCTGGCACCCGACGGCCCGCAGCCCGGGGATGATCGCGTCGCGCCGCTCGCGATAGAGCGTCCGCATGCGCTCAATCTCGGGAGCGCGAAAGTGATCCAGCGCGACGGCACCCGCCGCCTGGATCGCGTTGAAGACGCCCGAGTCGACGTTGGCCTTGATCCCAGCGAGGGCCTTGATGATGTCGGGCTGCCCGATGGCAAAGCCGATGCGCCAGCCGGTCATGTTGTACGTCTTGCTCAGCGAGTGAAACTCGATCGCCGGGGTCTTCTCGATGTCGGCGTTGGCCGACTGCCAGATGGAGACGGGGCGTGCCGACGGGTCGAAGTAGAGCTCGGAATAAGCCAGATCACTCGCGACGATGCACCCGCGCTGCTGGCCGTCCCACGTGGGGCGGGCGAACTCGATGGCCCGCTCGAAGAGTCCGAGATTGCAGCTCGCGGCGGTCGGGTTGCTCGGATAGTTCAGCCACAGAATCCGCGCGGCGTGCTTCACGCTTGGCGAGATCGCGTCCAGCTCTGGCGTCCAGCCACGCTCGGCGGTGAGCGGGGTCTTCTCCACCTTGCAGTGCGCCAGGATCGCGCCGATCTCGTACACCGGATACGCCGGATCAGGGATGAGAATGGTGTCGCCCGGATTGGTCACGGCCCACGGCAAGTGGGCGATGCCGTCCTTGGAACCGATCGTGCACACCACGTGACGCATCGGGTCCACCTTCACCCCGAAGCGTTCGAACATGAAGCGGGCGCACGCCTCGCGAAAGACGGTGAGCCCGCCGCCGGTGGCGGGATATTGCTGATTCACCAGATCGCGCATCGCCTTGTTCATCGCCTCGACGATGAACCCGGGCGTAGGTTGATCTGGGTCGCCCACGCCGAGATTGATCACGTCGGCCCCGGCCGCGATCCGCTCCCGCTTTTTGCGGTCGATCTCGTCAAACAGAAATGGCGGGAGGGCGGCGAGGCAATCGGAACGCACGGCCAGAGGCATGGGCTGCATAACTGGAGCGACAGCGGTCGTGGACATGCTTCGAGGGTATGCGGAATAGTCGCGGCAAAGAGCGTTCATCGCTCGCCCGCTGGCGGCAGTTACGCGCTTGCGCTGTCACGCTCGCCGGCACGCCGGGGCTTCGGCTCTGCGGGGGCTGGCGTATAGGTCTTCACCACCTGCTCCACGTATCCCTCGCGCTGCTTGGGCGGAAACACCACGTGCACCTGCCGTTCCTCGGCCTGATCGTCCGGAGGGATCGAGGGCAGCACGATATCCGTTGCACGATTTGATCCGGGCACAATCGGCTCGGCCAGCGGGCCAGCGCCCGAGTATGACTCCACGATCGCCCGCTCCACGCGGGCCACCACGGCGGGCCGCTCGTCTTCGGGCACCAACAGGAGCGCGGACAGCCACCTTCGCGACAACTCCGGCGTCAGCGGTCGCAACAGCTCGATTAGCAATCTCACGTGGTCGCCGGGCACGAGCGAGCGTGGCGCGGCGGGCTCGGCTTTCAGCCGGAGCAGCGCGTCGCGGGCGTTCGACAGCTCGCGGTCTTTGCCCTCGGGCGCGGGGCGTGCGCTCGCACCCTTGGCGGGCTTTTTGACGCGGGACTGTGCAGATCGCTTAGCCATGGCCGCTTGGCTCGCTCCTGCTTGCGCCATTCGCGGCCTGGCCCGTCACCCCTACGGCTCCGCCACTGATCGCCCGCCCGATCTGCACCGCACGATCGGCGGCGGGCTGGCCCGGGGTGTTGCGCTCGGCTTGAACGTCGGCACGCAGCAGAGTCTCCAGCGATTGCAGGTACATCTCCAGCCGCTCGACGCGCTCGGTGAGCTTCTCCAGCGTGGTGGCCATGGCGTTGAGCAGTTCGGCCGCGCTCGCTTCCTGCAAGGCGTGCTTGCGGATCTCCTGGCGACGCATCGGCCCGCGACCGGTGAGCAGCCATTCGCCATTGATCAGAAACTTGTCGCAGATCGCCGACAGAAACTCGACGCTGGGTGCCTGGCCCGCAACATACCTGCGCACCGTCTCGGCGTTGGTCCCGGTGAGCTCGCCGAGCTGCCGGTACGACTGCCCGGCCACCACCGACTTCAAACGCTCATGCAGCGGCGAGAACTCCATGGTCTTCAAGGTATCGGGAGCGGGCAGCGAGGGCAAGGGGGTGGGAGGCAGGCAAGAGGCATTGGGCATCAGGCAAGAGGAAGGCCGAAGTTTGGGAATGGCTTTTGCCCCCTGCCTCTTGCCTCCTGCCTCTTGCCTCCTGCCTCTTGCCTTCCCCTTCCCCCTACCCTCCCCCATGGCCGCAATTCTCTGTGCGATTCTGGCTGGGCTGTGCTGGGGCGTCGGGGAGATCTTTACCAAAGGGGCGATCAACACGAAGGAGATTGGGCCGCTGGGCACGGCGTTTGTCCGCGCCGCCGTCACCCTGCCGCTGGCGCTCGCGGGGTTCCTCGTCGCTCATGCCGTGCTCAAGACGGAGCCGCAGCTCTGGTGGAAGGCGGTTGATGCCGGCGGCATGAAGCCCAGCACCTGGGCCAAGGTCATCCTCGGCTCCGGCGTGCTCGCGGGGTTCGCGGGCGTCTTCTTTTTCTATCTCGGGCTTTCGCTCCCCGGCGGCGACATCAGCAAGCTCCGCCCCATCGCCTTCGCCCTCGCCCCGGCGACGGCGGTGCTGCTTGGGTGGTGGCTGCTCGGCGAAGAGATGACGATCAAGAAGGGCATCGCCGTGGTGCTGATCGTGGTCGGGATCGTGATGCTGGCGGGGGGAGGGGCTCAAATGGCCAAAGACACAAATGGTCAAATGGTCAAATAGATTCGCATCTCGTGTTCAATTTGGCCATTTGCTCGTTTGCTCTTTGGCCATTTTCAAACAAACGTCCCCCGCTCCCGATCCTTGCGCACGCCGGGAAACTTCAGCACTCGGCCGTGGGCCGAGCAGTACACGCCCGGCTCAAGCACCCCTGCCGCGAACATCGCCTCGGTCAGGTTCTGCAGCGCGTCGGAGCGCACCATCTCAAACGGGCGCATCGCGCCCGTCAGCACGATGGGCACGGCGATCGGCTTGAGGTGTTCCAGGATGTACTCGCCCGTCACCGTCAGCGTGTCGGTGCCGTGGAGGATGACGATCCCTCTCGTGACCACGTCCTGGGGCTGAGCCCGATCGGCCCCGCACGCGCCGAGGGCCTTGACGATCGAGGCGCGATCGTCGCCCGTCATGTGCAGCGAGTCCTTGCTGAGCAGTTCAATGACCGACACACTCGCATCCTCCAGCCGCAGCCGCGCGAGCATGCGGCGGACCACGCTCCGCCGATTGCTCAGCTCGCCGCTGGCCTCGTCATAGGTCTTCTCGATGGTGCCGCCGGTGGTGATGAGGGTGAGTTGGCGCATGGGAGGAGAGAGGCAAGGGGCAGGAGGCAGGAGGCAAGAGGCATCAAGGCATCGAGGCATCAGGGAGATATGGCCGCGTGCGTTGGGAGGGTATGGGTGGGCCGCCGGTGCCCCAAGGGATTATGTGGACCTGTCTGTCGATGGATGTGAACACCGCCTTGACCGTCATCGCTTCCACGTCGGAGGTCACGAGGTCCGCGATTGATCGCTCCTAGGCATGCGTTTGGGTCACCAGCTCCTCATCTGACGACGCGACCCCACGCGTTTCGGTGACAAAGCCATCGCCTGGCGACGCAAAGCCATGCCTTTTTGTCATCAAGTCATCGCCGGGCGTCACGAACCCATCCGTTTCTGGGAACAACCATTGCCGGAACGCTTCCCGCGTGCGGTTCTGCGCCCTTGGGGCTTCCGGCCTTTGCCCATCTCCTCGCGGCCTCCTACCCTTGCGCTCGGCGGAAACTCCGTGGCTGGTTGCCGCGAAGTCGAGGCCGACATGTTGAGGGCGTAGCTCAGTTGGTAGAGCAACGGACTTTTAATCCGTGGGTCGTGGGTTCGACTCCCACCGCCCTCATTCAACATCCCAGCCCGCCCACCCCAAAACCGGGTAGAGGCGGGGCTGGGCGGTCGCTTCACAGCTCTCGGGGGCCGAAGGCGGGAAGGATTCACGCTTGGTGAGTGCAATGTCCGTTTCCACGCGGCGGCTGGTGCTGCACGCGCAGTGGTCTGATGGGGCGATCCACCTCTGGGGAGAGCTTGCGGCCAGCGATTCCGCGCCGCTCTCTGCCAACGCAACCCGCGAGAATGGCGGCGAGAAGTGCAGTGGCGAGCAGGCCTCGACCCATCCCTTTTCGGCACCCGCCGATGTGCTGCGCAAGGCGCTCGGGTTTGTGGGAGAGACGGGGGGAATCGAGGACGGGGCGATCACCATGCGCTTGCCGGCGGTGGATGGCGTGCCCATCGCCAGCCCGCACATGGCCCATGCGGGTGGAGGGCGGGGTCGACGCGGGGGGGGTGTGGGTGGGGGTGGGGGTGGGAGCGACGGGACCGATTCCGATGCGATGGACCCCGACGCGCTTGCGATCGCGGGCAACGTGGACTTTGAAGACCCCGAAGATGCCGTGACGCTTGCTGAGGACGCTGCGAACGCGGACGTGACGCCGGTGGTCGAGGCCGCTCCGATCACTCCCGCTGCCGCTCCGACGCTGGTGAGCTTCCGCGTGCCGACGCTGCGCGTGCGGCCCGTGGATGTGCCGCGCGTGCTGGATGCGCTGGAAGAAGCGGCGGATCAGGAAACCGACGACGCGCTCGTCGCGGCCGAGAGCTTGCGCTACTTCGCCGCGGCCGGCCGCTTTGCGCGTCACCTGCTCGCTCAGCAGCGATTTGTGCCGATGCTGCAGCAGGACTCGACGGGCACGCTGTCGGGCGTCTGGCAGCCGTGGCTTGCCGATGAACAGACGACGGCGCGGGTGCAGTCGCTGCTCAAGGCGATGCCGCGCTCCTGCCGTGCTGCGGCGGACGCGTTTGAGCATGATCCTTGGCTGATCCTCGATGACTTCCTGCTGCGCGTGGGCGATGCGCTCTGCCGGCGCGTGCTCGCGGGCGAGCAGATGCGCGACGCGATCGACGGGCGTGACCCGGCGAACGATCCGCACGTGAGCTGGCTGACCGGGCTGCTGGACGTGAGCTCGGACATCGACACCCGCCCGGGGCCGCGCAACGACCTGATCAAGGGCACGCGCCGCTGGATCGGCGGGCTTGAAGAACGCGGCAGCGGCGCGGCGTGGCGGCTGATGCTGAAGCTCGCCGAGCCGCTGGACCTGCGCGACCTGGCCGCCCCCGACCCCGACAGCGGGGCGCAGATCGACAGCGTCGACAAGGTGCGCTGGACGCTCTCACTGCATCTGCAGAACGTGATGTCGCCGGAAGTGGTCGTCGATGCGTCGGACATCTGGCTTTTGCCGCCGGGCGCTGCGAGCGTCGAGGGGCTGCGCATCGAGCAGCCGCAGGAGTTGATGCTCGCCGAACTCGGCCGCGCCGCGCGGCTGTACAAGAAGCTGGAGAAAGTGCTCGAAGACGCCGAGCCGACGGAGCTCGAGCTCTCGACCAGCGACGCGTACAAGTTCCTGCGCGAAGTGCGGCCCGTGCTCATCGAGCAGGGGTACAACGTCGCCGCACCGGTCTGGTGGGATTCGCCGACCGTGCGTCTGGGCGCGAAGCTGATCGTGCAGAGCGAGGACGTGGACCTTTCGACCATCGGCGCGATCGGGCTGGATGGTGCGGGCGGCGCGGGGGCGGGCGTGGGCGGCGCGCCCAAGCTGGGGTTGTCATCGCTGGTCAGCTATCGCTGGCAGATCGCCGTGGGCGAGACGAACCTGACGCTTGAGCAGTTTGAGCGGCTGGCAGCGCAGCACTCGCCGCTGATCCGGCTCAACGGTCGCTGGGTCGAGATCCGCCCGGAAGACGTGAAGGCCGCGATCAAGTTCATCCGTGAGAACCAGGGCTCGGGTGAGACGGCGGGCAAGATGGAAGTCGGCCGCGCCCTGCGGCTGGCCTATGCCAGCGACGTGCGCGACACGGGCATTCCGATCCTTGGGATGGAAGCCACCGGGTGGGTCGACGCTGTGTTTGGTGACGCCGCGGCGAACACCAAGATGCCCATGCTCGAATCTCCGCAGGGATTCGTCGGCACACTGCGTGCGTATCAGCTCAAGGGCCTGTCTTGGCTGGCCTTCCTGGACAAGCTCGGGCTCGGCGCGTGCCTGGCGGATGACATGGGGCTCGGCAAGACCGTGCAGTTGCTTGCGCTCCTGGCGCACGAGCGATCACTGGCGGTGCAGCACGCGCAGGCCCACGGGCTGGCAAGGCCGGTGCACTCGCCGACACTGTTGATCGTTCCGATGTCCGTCGTGGCAAACTGGGTGCACGAGGCCAAGCGGTTCACGCCGAATCTGCGCGTGCTGGTGCACCACGGTCTCACGCGGCAGATGGGCGAATCGCTGCTGCAGACCGCGCTCGAGAACGACATCGTGGTCACCACCTATGCCTTGGCTCATCGCGATCGTGAGCAGCTCAGCAAGGTGCCGTGGGGGCGCGTCGTGCTCGATGAAGCGCAGAACATCAAGAACCCCACGGCGAAGCAGACACGGGCGATCCACTCAATCCCCGCGCCGCGACGCTTCGCGCTCACCGGCACGCCGCTTGAAAATCGCCTGATCGAGCTCTGGTCGATCATGGACTTCCTGAACCCGGCGTATCTCGGGCCGGCGGGCGAGTTCCGCACGCGGTTTGCCGTGCCCATTGAGCGCTATCACGACAAGCTGCGCGGGGCGCAGCTCCGCGGGCTGGTGCAGCCCTTTATCCTGCGCCGGCTCAAGAGCGATCCGACGGTCATCACCGACCTGCCGGACAAGGTCGAGAGCAAGGAATACTGCTATCTCACGCCCGAGCAGGCGACGCTGTATCAGACCTGCGTTGCCGACATGCTCGGCGCGGCGGAGCGTGCCGAGGGCATCCAGCGGCGCGGTGTGGTGCTCGCGGGCCTCATCAAGCTCAAGCAGATCTGCAATCACCCGGCCCACTTCCTCAAGGAGTTTGGCGAGAGCGCGTCGAACGTTCCCGCCATCGCCCCCGGGCGCAGCGGCAAGACCCAGCGTCTGGTCGAGATGCTGCAAGAGGTCGTCGCCGCGGGCGACAAGGCGCTGGTCTTCACCCAGTTCCGCCAGATGTCGCTCCTGCTCGCCTCGATGCTCCGCCAGACCTTGGATCGCGACGTGCTGCTCCTGCACGGCGGCACATCTCCGGCGCAGCGGCAGAACATCATCGCCGAGTTCCAGGGCGACAAGGCCAAGATGAGCAAGGTCCGCCCGGGCAACGCGCCCGCGCCGCCCGTGCTGATTCTCTCGCTCAAGGCCGGCGGCGTGGGCTTGAACCTGACGGCGGCGAATCACGTGTTCCACTTTGACCGCTGGTGGAACCCCGCCGTCGAGAGCCAGGCGACCGACCGGGCCTATCGCATCGGCCAGACACGCACGGTACAGGTGCACAAGTTCGTCGTGAGCGGAACGCTGGAAGAACGCATCGACCAGATGATCGAAGAGAAGACCCAGCTCGCGGATCAGATCATCGGGCACGGCGAAACCTGGCTCACCGAGCTCTCGACCTCGCAGCTGCGCGATCTGCTCACGCTCCGCGCCGATGCCGTGGAGACCGACGCAGACGAACCTGCGCCGGTGTTCGTTCCCAAGGACAGACCGGTGGCCGGGCGTGAAGAAGATACGGGGGCGCTCCCATGAGCCAGTCTCCACCCCCCACTCCTCCGTCTCCCCCGACGCCGCCGAATCCCTCGCCGATTCCGCCGCGCCCGGCGTTTGGCGGTTCGCCCCCGCCGCAGCGTCCTCGGCGCAAGGTGATCACTGCGCGGCCGGAGCCGCTCAGCGCGGCCTTGAAGAAGTCCCTCGGCAGCGACGCGCCCGAAATTCCACCCGCGCCCGAGGCCAAGCCAGCGGTGCAGCCCCCCGCCATCGCCACGGCTCCGGCGACCCAGGCAGTCTCTCCGGCGGCAACAGACGCCCCGGTCGGCGCCGAATCACCCAACGCCGCTCAACTGAGCGGGTTTGACAAACGCATCATCCGTCCGACGCTGCATCCTCGGCGTGTTGTGGGCGGGTTCCGGTTGAACCATCGCCCGCCGACGGTCGCCGACATGGTGGTGGGCAATCCGGAGGAGCCGGATCGATCGAGCGGGTGGACATGGGCCGCGGCACGCTGGATGCGCATCGTTGAAGAGCGGGCGCCGGGCGACCAGCTCGCCGAGGGCTTTGAATACGCCCGCGCGGGGCAGACGCGCTCGATTGACATTCGGTCAGGAATGATCTCCGCCCGCGTTCAGGGGCGCATGCCGCAGGCGTACAAGACCTCGGTCCGGCTTCCGGCGTTCACGCCAGAGCAGTGGGACAAGGTGCTCTCGCTGATGATCGGGCAGGCGAAGTACGCGGCGTCGCTGCTCGCGGGCGAGTTGCCGAGCAACATCGAGGACATGTTCGCGCCCGCGGGGCTCTCGCTGTTTCCCGCGGACGCTTCGGACCTTTCGTGTTCGTGCGAGTGCGACGTGTTCACGGGTCGGGTCACGCAGTTTGCTCCGGGCGGCGGCGTGCCGATGCCGCCTCCTGCGGCGCCACCGCCAACGTCGTCATCCAGAAAGGGCAAGTCCGGCGGGCCGGTGGGCGTGCAGTTCTGCAAGCACGTCTGCTGCACGATGTATCTGGTCGCAGACCGGCTCGCGTCGTCGCCCCTCAGCATCTTCATGCTCCGCGGCTTGCCCGAGCAGGACTTGCTCGAGCGTTTGCGACAGGCCCGTGCGCTCCAGGGCTTGGCGCGAGCCGGAGTCAGCGCGGCACCGGTGTACACGCCGCACGTCTCGGGCGTGGGCGCGGCCCCGACCCCGCTTGATGCCGATCTTGATCCCGCCGGATTCTGGTCGAGCGAAGACCCCGACGCACTCAGCCGCGTGGACATGCCCATTGCCCGGCCCGAGGTCAGCCACCCACTGCTTCGGCGTGTGGGTCCCAGCCCATTTACCGGAGCCAAGTTCCCGATCACGGGCTTGCTGGCGACCTGTTACGACGTGATCTCCGAGACGGTGATCCGCGAGACGACCGGTCGGCAGGGCTCGCCGCGCGAGTAAGAACAAGCCCTGAACGCGGAGCAGAGCCAGGAGAGCCGGAGGATCGCGGAGGGATGGCCTTAGGGATCAAGGCCTTGTCTTCTCATATCTGTCGAACAGGCCTTCCTCCGCGCCTCTCCGCCCCTCCCGGATCTGCTCCGCGTTCATGCTCTTGGCCACGTTGCGCCGCACCTCTCAGCGCACCTCCGCATTCCGTTCTTCCTGACCGAGCGCTCCGCCCGCCCGCGCGATTTTTTCGTGAACTTTGGGATTCAGCGCGTCCGCGGCGGCCATCTGCGGGTATACCAAGCCGATCAAGAGATGCGGAAGGAGCACCCCGATGCCTCGGACCGACTCGTCTCCCGTCATGTTCCGCCCGCGTGCGTTCACGATCATCGAGCTCTTGGTGGTCATCGCGATCATCGCCGTGCTCGTCGCGTTGCTCCTGCCCGCGCTCGGCAAGGCCCGCGACTCGGCCCGCAAGGTCAAGTGCAACAGCGGGCTGCACCAGCTCTCGCTCGCGCTGACGACGTACACCGTCGATTCAAAGGATCAGCTCCCGCTGCCCAACTGGGGCCCGGTCGCGCGGCAGCCAGGTTGGCTGTATGACGAGACCACCGGTCCGGCAGCGAGCCGAGCGTTCGAACCGGAAGATCGGCGGACGGGCGCGCTGTATCCCTACTTTGAATCCGACGGCGCGTATCGCTGCCCCTCGCACAAGCAGCCGTTCGAGGGCACGGCGAAGCTCACGAGCTTCATCATGAACGGCGCGCTGGTGGCGTATGGCGACAGCGCCAAGAGCTACCGCATCGACCAGTTCGATGGCAACGACGTGCTCATGTGGGACGCCAACGAGCAAGGCCCCGTCGCCTTCAACGACGGCGCGTCGTATCCGTCCGAGATCACCGCCGGCCACCACGGCGAGGGCATCAACGTGAGCGCCGCCGACGGATCGTCGGTGTACATCACGGGGCCAGAGTTCGCCAGAGAACGCACCAGCGGCCCCAGCCGCCTGTGGTGCAACCCGGTCTCGCGAGACGGGCGATAGGGGCTCGCCGGTGCCCGAACCGGCGATCAGAAGAAGTCGCTCATCCAAGGCATCGTGCCCATGAACAGCCCGTCGGCGGCGTCGATCGCGGCGTCGTCGCCCTCCAGCCAGCCCATCAGCCGGAGCTGGCGGGCGGTGTACAGACCTGTGTACAGCGGGGCGAGGGCCTGGGTGGTGGTGCGGATGGTCGGGCGGATCTGGTTTTCTTTCTTCACGGTCGCCTGGCCACGTTCGACGGCGAGAGTCCAGGAGCCGGAGTTGGCGGGGATCGTCTCGTCGTGGAGATCGAGCTGCACCACGCCGCGGGCCGCCGGGTGATAGCCGCGCTGCTCCAGGGCTTTGGGCACGTTGACGATGCGGAGCATCCAGTACTCCTGCTTCTCGATCTTCAGCATGATCGCGTTCGTGAGTGAGATGAGCGGGTGCAACGGGCCGCATTGCAGGACGATGGACTCACCCATGGTGGCAAAGTCGGCGAGGAAGCCGAGCAGCCGCCGGGCCGCACGCGGCGTGGTGAAGGCGATGTCTGAGATCAGCACGTCGTGCTTGCCGTAGATGTTCTCACCCTGCTCCTGGGCGAGGAAGACGTAGCCCTCGAGCGATCTTCCCTCGGAGACGCCGAAGCCGGAGTAGCTTTTGTCACGCCACTCCCGCGTCCGCCGCCAGACGTATGGCCCGCGATCCAATGGTCCTGAGAAGTTCGTTGCGAAGTCGCGGTAGCAGTCGCGGACGTCGTTCTCATCGTCGGGCGTCAGCGGGCGAACGCTGGGCGTCTTGGCGGCGGGGGGGCGTACGTCGATCTGCCGCACCGGAATCCGCGTGCGAAACTGGAAGCCCGCCTGCTCATAGCCGACCTGGCGGTAGAGCGCTTGCGTTGAGGCATAGAGCGCAGAGAGCGCAAAGCCATCCTCGTGCGCTTCGCGCAGCGCATCGCCCATCATCGCCCGGGCCACGCCCGAGCCCCGCGCCTCTGGCGGCACGCCCACGCCCGCGATCCCCAGCATGCTCACGCTGCGGCCAGCAAAGAACTGGCCCATCGGGATGCGCAACAGCGAGCCGCGGATGGCACCGCCGACCGCGCCGGCATTCCCGGACCGTACTGCACGCAGGTGCTCGATCCCCGCCGCCACCAGCCACTTGGTGCAACTCTCGGCGTCGCCGGCGAAGGCGTGCTGCATGATGCGCGAGAGAGCGGGCAGATCGGCCTCGGTCACGCCGCCATAGTTCAAGGGAGTCGACATACGCAACCACGCTCTCCGCACCCGCTACGCCCGTTCAGCCCGTCCCAATATCGCGTCTCTCGCCGCGCCGCTGCACCACTCTTCCACCTCCCCACTCCGTCACTCCGTCACTTCGTCACTCCTTCCACACACATACCCAAAGTGCAACTCCATGTGCCGCAGGTGCAGGGCCTTCCACTCTTCGTGGCTCAGCGGCCCAAAGACAGGATTCGGAACCGAGGGCGGAGCGGCCTCCAGCCGCGCGATCGCCGCGCGGAGCATCGCGAGCGCCCGATCCGTCGGCAGATCCAGCACGCCCGCCGTCCCCCCGGGAAGCTTTGGGATCTTGTATCCCCGCGGCAACTTGCCCCCCAGGAACTTGCCCTTCATCATCTTCAACAGCACGCGCACCAACCACGGCGGGGTCGGCAGCTCCGGCGGGTAGCCGTCATACGGATAGTTCATGAACGACGCGACGTGCGAGAAGATCTGCCCGAGCGTCCAGTTGCCCGTGCGGACCAGCGTGCCCACAGCGTCGGCGACGGCCAGACGCTCGGCCTCGATCAGGGCCTCGTCGAGCGACCGAAAACGCAGCGTGCGATGGCCGGGGCTCTTGGCGGTGTCGATCATCTTCAGTGATTGTACCGAAAACCGGTATTGGGTGGCACGCCGGTCCCCGGCGTGTTCTGCACACAGGGCATGGAACACCGAGCCGGTTGAGAGTCCATCACAGCACATGCCGACCCGCTCGGGACGAGCGGGCCACCCGGATCACTTGCCGACGCCATCCCGCATCGCCAGCTTCTTCGCCGCGGCCGCGCCGGAGTGCAAGCCGCCCTCCATGAACCCGACGAACTGATAGCACGTGTGCTCGCCGGCGAAATGCAGCCGCGGCTTGCCCGCGATCTCCATCGCGCCCTTGGCCATGATCGGTCCCTGGGTCGTCACCTGCCCCGGTGCGGGGAATGAGTACGCCGCGAGGACCCACGGATCCTTCGGCCAGTCCATCATGCGCGAGCGGACAAAGTGCTCGCTCCACTTCGGGAACATCGGCGAGAGCAGCTTGGCGTACTCCGCGTCGCGCGACTCCTTGGGCCAGGACATGCAGCGCTCGGCGCTCGCACCGCCGGAGAAGGCCACGACACACGCGGGGCCATCGCCCTCCTGGTCGCCCGTCCCCTCCCACGTCATGTTCACCGGCCCATCCGACAGCGCGTCGGGCGAGAGCTTGTCCGCCTGCCAGAACCGCCCCTTGGTCTCGGCGAGATACTTGATGTTCACACCCATCTGCGGCTTCAACTGTGGGGGCAGCGCGGGCGAAAACTCGGTCTTGGCCCACACCGGCGGCGGCGCGGTATAAACCACGTCATCGCACTCCAGCGTGCGCCCGTCCTTGCAAGTCACGATCAGATTCGAACCCTTCACTTCGATCCGCGTGACCGCGAGCCCGAGCACGATGCGGTCTTCGCCGATCTCCTTGGCCAGCGCGTGCGCCAGCTTGCTGTTGCCGCCCTTGCAGCGATACACCTCGGTGTCGGACCAGTACTTCTCCAGCCCGTGCCCCTTGATGCACGCGAGCATGCCGAGCAGACTCGCCCGCGATGGGTCCACGCCGTTGTCGGCGTTCTGGTTGATCCAGCACGCCCGCTTCACCTGCGGCTCAACATCCAGCACATCGATCCAGGACTGCACGCTGCGTTTATCGAGCTCCTCGGCTTTGGGCGAGGTCCACGGCGCATCCGCGTTGATCGGCTCGGCGAGCGGATCGAGCTGCTTGAGCGCGGCGTCCATGTCTTCCCACAGCTTGCTCGCGGCCTCATAGTCCAGCAGCTTGCCGTCGAGCACGATCGGATACTTCAGGTCCTCGCCCTCTTCAATCGGCAGGAACTCGAGCTTGAAGCGCTCGGCGTAGGTGACCCACAGCGGATGGTTCGAGCCGATCAGCTCGGCCCCGCCCTCGACGTTGCGTCCAGCGACAAACTCGTTCTTGAACTCGGCATTGAACGAGAGCACACGCCCGCCGACGCGGTCGCGGGCGTCGATCACCGTCACGTCATAGCCGACGCTCTTGAGCTCATACGCCGCGGCAAGCCCAGCGAGACCCGCTCCGACCACAACGACGCGCTTGCCGCCCTGCGCGTTGCTGTTCAAGCGTCGAGCCATCCCCATGGCTGGACCTGAGAGCAGCAGCCCCGCGCCCACGCCAAGTGCCGCCTGCAGCATTTGGCGACGGGTGAAGGCATCCGGGCGCGGGCCGAACTGACGATTGAGCGTGCGATAGATGGATCGGGACATCAGGGAACTCGCCTTTGGTGGCACAGGCGTCCCGCCTGTGTGCTTCGCCAACTGGTTGCCTTGCTAGACGGAAGACTCAACAACTCACGAACTCTATTAGCGTCAGGAACCGGCCAGATCGGGAGAACTCCAGGCATCAAGGCACACAGGCGGGACGCCTGTGCCACCAGAAGCCGAGGAGTTTCCCGAGCCCCGGCTCACTCACTCATCATTCGTCGGACCAACCGCGATCATCCACAGCTTGAAGAAGTTCATGACCTGCTGCTTCGTCAGCTTGTTGGCGTTGAGGGCATAGGTCACCTTGCTGCTCGTCGGCAACTCGCTGCCCGCGGGGATCGTGTCCACATACGTGATCCGCCCCGTCAGGCACGGCACGCTGTTGTCCACAGCGAAGAACGCGTCTTCGCCCGACATCTTCTCGAACGCCGCGCCCTCGCCCTTGTTCTGCTCTTCGTTCCAGCGCAGGTTGAAGTCGTAGTAGCCCTTGCCGTTGGTCGCGCGGTCGGGGTCCTCGATCCACTTGATCGTGCCGGTCACCACATCGGTGTAGTCGGTGCCGTCCATGTTGTACTTGAAACGGATGTTGTCGGCGAAGTAGTTGCCGGTCTCGTAGTCATAGTCCAGACGGCCGCTGACGATCGTGCGGGGGTAGATCTCGGCCGGGCCCTTGGCCAGGGTGATGTTCTCAAACCGCATCGGGTCGGACTTCTTGACCACCACCTCAACCGTCTTGTCGCCGACCAGACGCTTGTAGGTATACGAGGCGAGGTTCGCCTTGTTGGCCGACTTGCCAACGAGTCGCCCGTCGAAGGCGTCCTTGAACGCCGGGGCTTTGCCCACGGCGTTGACATCGATGCGCAGCGGGCTCGGGTCTTTCAGCTTGCCGCCGCCCGAGAGGTCATACGCGCCGCTGGCCGGATCGATCGGCACCGTGCCGACCCACGTGCCGACCACGCGCTTCTGCTTCAGATCGCGCGGGTTCAGCACCGCGAGGTCCACTTTGTAGAACAACTCGGCGTCCTGTTGGCGACGCTGTAGCGTCTTGGTGTACAGCGAGGGCTGCCGCGTGACAAATCCGGCAAACTCCGTCGTCTTGGCGACGCTGAGCGCGAAGGTGTACTTGTCCTTGGCACCCTTGGCCGGCGAACCTTCCTTGAGGTCTCCAGAAGTGTCCGGGCGCGTGCGCGTCTCAAACGCGATGTCCATCGTTCCGGCGATGACGTTGTCCTCGGTCATCGGCTCGGGCTTGACCTGTGCAAACGCCGGCACCGAAAGGGCCATGGCGCATGTGCCCGCGAGCAGACCGAGACGGCGGGCGCGATTCGAAATCGAGAACAAGGACGCGATCATGGTGCAAACCTCCCTAGGGACGCCGGATTGGTGCTTGACGCGATCGTCGCGCAGCAATCACCCTCCGACGCCGAATCATGTTCGGGAAGAGCGTACCACAGTTTCGGTTTTCCACATCAACCAAGCCGGCGCCGACGCCGAGTGGCCAAAAGGCCGACTCCGACCAGCATCGACACCGCCCCGGGTGATGGCACCGCGCGGATGTTGTCGAACCCGATCGTCGCGTCCACCGCCGACCCGCCCGAGCTGGGCGTGCCCGGATCGTGGCGGATCATGAACTGGCTGACGTTCGTGATCGAATCCGGCCAGGCATTCGTCCCCAGCACGCGAGTGAGAGCAGACTGGTTGATCGGGATCGTAATCGTTTGCCATCCCGCCCCGGCCGGCAGGGCGACCGATTGCACCGACGTCCACCGTGATCCGCTGGAGAACAGCACAACGCGCAACTCCACGCCCAATGCGCCAAAGTTGGCAGCATCAAACTGGACCCCCGTCACCCCCGCCGACAAAAAATCCCCGGTCCAGCGAGCATCAGAGTTGTGAAACGCCAGTCGGCTTCCCGCGCCGCTGGAGTTGCCGTTGGAATCGACCTGCACATACCGGTCGGCCGCCCCGCCACGCCCGCCGGGCTTGTTCGTGATCGAGGTGCCCCCAAGCCAGTTCAGGACGCTCTGATCCTGAAACGTATCGAGCGTGTTCAGATCAATAGCATGGGCACGCGAGGCCAGAGACATGGCGGCGGCCGCGATGAACGAACCGACGGCCAGTTGATACATGGAACGAGTCGCGCACACAGACATCGAGAGCTCCGAGGGGTGCTCTCTCTCCCGCCTTGTGCTTTGAAAAAGTCGCCGATGCGACCACAGGAGGATACCACCGGGATCGCCCGCTGCAAGCGATGAAACGCTAAGAACCAAGCTGTTCCATGCGTCCCAAGAGCTGCCCACGGCCAGTTTCGGCCATTTCATTGCGTCCGAGAACTCGGATCATTCGTTTTGACCGGGCTGATCCAAGATCATCTCGATCGTGCCCACGCGGAACCCATGCCGAGCGAGCAATGTGCGAGCGGCGTCATTGGCCAGGGCCGTCTCGCCGCGCATCTGCTGCACGCCCATCTGGGCGAAACGCGCGACCGCCTCCGCGATGATCGCGCCGCCGATGCCAAGGCCCCGGTGCTCCGGCTCCACCCACAGATCGTGCAGATACGCGTACTCGGTGAGGGTGTAGATGCGGATGTTCTGCTCGATCGACCCGACCAGAAAGCCGCAGAGCGTCGGAACCGAATCGATCAATCGCTCGGCGACCAGAAACACGCTGCGCGGGTCCGCCGCCCGCTTCGGCAACCACTCCGCGTACAAGCGATCGACATCATCGCGAATCGGAAATCGCTTGCCGTCCCAGTCGCGATGCAGGTCGCAGATCGCCCGGACCATCGGCAAGACGTGTGGTACGTCGCCCGCCGTCGCAGATCGAATCGTAAAGCTCGCGGCACCGGTCATGCGCCCGACCCGGCGCGGGCCGCGATGCGCGCCCGCAGGTGCTCCTTGACCCGCGGCCACTCTTCCCGGATCACGCTGAAATACGCCGTGTCGCGCACATAGCCGTCTTGCAGAATGCGATGCTTGCGCAGGATGCCCTCAAACGTGGCGCCGATGGCGGCGATCGCCGCCCGGCTGTGCGCGTTTCGGCTGTCACACTTCAGCGTGACCCGCTCGCATCCGACGCGCTCAAG
The DNA here is from genome assembly GCA_019750095.1 of Phycisphaerales bacterium. Classification (GTDB taxonomy): domain Bacteria; phylum Planctomycetota; class Phycisphaerae; order Phycisphaerales; family UBA1924; genus UBA4658. Next base: position 9,568 of record JAIEOW010000031.1, on the reverse strand, counting down.
CGCGTTCTCCAGCAGAAGCAGCTTGCTCGCACTGTTCTCCGCCGTGCCGCGACAACCGGGGACGTACCACGTGAAACCGATCTCAAGCGAACGGTTGCCGGGATCAAGATCGATGTACGACGACGTACCAACAACCGCCCCCGTCGCATTCTGTATCACCGCAAACACGCGGGCCTTGGGGTTGTGGATGTTCACCATCATGTACCTGGTGAACTCTTCCAGCGTCCATTCCCTCGGCCAGGAGAGAAAGTACCGAAGCGTCTCACGGGGCGTAGCGGCAAACAGCGGGTCGATGTGCTCGACGGTCATCGGTACCAGCGTGACGACCGCGCTCTGCATCGTGATGGCGGGGGCGAACTCTTCGGGCATGCTCGATCGTACACGACACGTGGCACACTTCAGTGCGGCGTCGGCGTCGGCAACGCCTCGGGCGGAGGCACTCCCACAGGGTTGACCGCCGCATCAGTGTTCGGAGCACGGGTGATCACGCCGGGCATGCCCTTGGGGTCCAGCGTGCCCGCATTGTCCACACCATCTTCGCCAAGCGAGTACAGCAGATACGACCGCCATCCATTGGCAGCGGCTGGAACGAGCTTCATATAGCCAAAGGGCTTGCCCGTGTACGGATCGATGAGGTCAAATGGCGTGCCGTCGGGATTCTGCACGATCTGGCTGAGCGACTCCGGATACGTGCCGTGCACGCGCCGGGAACGCTCGATGGCGAGCATGACATACGTGCCGCGGCGCATGCTGAGCAACTGATCGTCCGAAGAGAGCGCCCGGCTGAGCGCTGGAGTCATGATCGCCGCGATCGGGTTCCGCATCGCGTTTGCACCGAGCAACGCCGTCGGTGCGGGAACGCCCGCCCGCTTGCCACGCGGCGTGGAACCAAGCCGGATCATGTGCTCATACTCGGCGACCATCTCGTCCCGCATCGCACCGTAGCGACGTGTCAGAAACGCATACGTCATCCACGAACCCGCGCCGACTCCAAGCTCATCATTGCCACCGGTCACCGTTCGCAAGAATCGCCGTCGGCTGGAATAGACCCACTGCAGCGCATCCAGCCCGAAGATGCGCTCCCCGCGCATCGCATGGTCCAACCCCACCGGAACACGCTGCCGCTTCAGGCACTCTTCCACGGCATCGATCCACTCCGCGTCCGGGTACTTTGCGGCGTGCTCTCTTACGCGACCGAGCGCAAGCGCCTGGATCGCAACCCCGACGAGGCGATCGATCAGCGTCTGCTGCCGCATCGCAAACTCGCCCAGCACAAGCGCTTGTTCCAGCGCGGCCAGATACTCCGCACGATCCCCCGCCTTGAGCGCAAGCTCCATCCGCCCGGCGTTCATCCGCGCCGTGTTCCGCATCATCCCAAGTTCTGGAAGCAGCAAGCTCACCGCCAGTTCGGCATCAAGCTCGCCGATGAGCGGACGCATCACGATCGTGAGCTTCGGCCACTCCGCCATCTGATCAAGCGTGCCGTCCGCCCGCAAGCGCCGGATCACCTCCATCGCCATGTCGCGCTCGGCCTGAGCGATCAACGCGTCCTGCTTCGGGTCACCGGTCGACGCCATCGTTCCCGGCTTCGTCGTGTCGTCTGCGTAGAGCATCGTGAAATCAGGCAACGGCTTGCTTTCGCCGATCATCTCCGCCGCGTTGCCAACATGCGTCGTCACCCGCCGCGCGTGCGCGATCGGCATGAACACCTTCGGCCACTGATTCTCGCCCCGTGCAAACGTCACCGGCACGGGCTGCGCCGACGCCGTCAGCTCGCGCCACGCCGCCATGCTCCGCCTCTCACTCCGCGCCATCGCGATGTCCGACGCGAGTCGCCGTTCAAACCACACGCCCGCGATCAGCAGCATCAGCAAAGGCGTGCCGAACACCACCCCGACCACCCGCCACTTCCGCTGGCCCCGACGCGCCATGGCCTCGTCATCTCGCGCCGGGCCAACCACAGCCAGCACCGGCCGACCCGACTCATCGATGCGCACCTCACCGGGGCGCGACCGCCGAACCGTGCCGCACTCGGCACACCGGGCGACACCGCCGGCATCGACGACCGCATCTTTCAGCCCATACCCGCAGCGAGCACAGTTTCCTCGTCGACGAACCCCCCGCCGAATCTGGAGTGCCAGAACCACATCACGGGCGAACAGCGCGCACACCGTCGCGATCAGCGCAAGGGCGGCCGCAAAGTACACGATGCCCGACCAGTCCGACTCAAAGTCGAACCTCGGCACGTCCAGATCGGGACGCCCTTCGACGTAGACCGCCCCCGCGATGATCCCGACCACCGCCACCACGATCCAGCAAAACGCGCTCGCCCCCCATCGCAGCACCGTGCCCCGCAGCCCGACTCGCGCATCACGTACAAATGCGCGTGCCGTGGCGTCGTCCAACCCTTTGAGCGACCCAAACGCTCTGGCAATGCTGGCAACCACCATCAGTCGCATGCGGCGTGCTCCTGAACGTGTCTACCAGCCCGCCGCCGCTTGGCTGCATCACTTCCCCGGATACACATACACCCCACGCCCACTCTTATCCCCCAGCCGACCCGCCGTCACAAGCTGCTTCAGCAGCGGACACGCCCGGTACCGATCGTTGTTCAGCCCCTCGGCCAGCACGTTCATGATGTGCACGCACGTATCCAGCCCGATGAAGTCTGCCAGCCGCAAAGGGCCCATCGGAAAGTTGCAGCCGAGCTTCATGATCCCGTCGATCGCCTCGGGCTCCGCAACGCCCTCCATCCACGCATAAAACGCCTCGTTGATCATCGGCATCAGCACGCGATTGCTCACAAACCCCGCCCGGTCATTCGCCTTCAGCGGCGTCTTGCCCATCTTGGTCGCCAGCGCGATCGTGCGCTCCGTCACCTCCGGCGAAGTCTGAATCGCCGGGATCACCTCCACAAGCTGCATCAGCGGCACCGGGTTGAAAAAGTGCATCCCCACCACGCGCCCCGCTGACCCCGCACCACCCGCCGCCGTCGCAATCTCGCTGATGCTGATCGAACTCGTATTCGTCGCCAGCACCACCTGCTCATCCGCATACATCTTGGCAAGCTGCGCGAACAGATCCTTCTTGACCTTCGCATCCTCCACCACCGCCTCGATCACCCAGTCGCACCCAGTGAGCTGATCCAGTTTGTCAACGAACCGGATGCGTCCCACCGCCGCGTCGGCGTCGGCCTGGGCGAGCTTCTGCTTCTCCACCAGCTTGCCGAGCGATTTCTTGTGCACACCCTTGCAACGGTCGATCGCGCCCGGAAACGCATCGAACACCGTGACATTGAACCCCGCCACCGCGGCCACCTGGGCGATCCCGCCGCCCATCTGCCCCGCACCGAGAACGCCGATCGTCTTCACTTCGCTCGACATGCCGATCACTCCGTAGGTGTTTGGCTACAGCGTACGACGCACGGACACGGTCGGGCGTTTCACGCCACAAACCGGGGCGACCCCGAAGCGAGATCGCGGCTCATACGATCGCGGGATGTCCGACCGCCTCTCCAAGCTCACCCAGCTCCTCGCCGTCGATCCCACCGACGCCTTTGTGCTCTACGGCCTGGCCACCGAGCACGCCAAACTCGGCAACGTCACCGAGGCGATCTCCTACTTCGATCGATGCCTGGCGGCGGACCCGAACTATCTCTACGCCCACTACCACAAGGCCAAGACGCTCGCCGACCACGACCGCGTGCCAGACGCGATCACGGTGCTTCAAACCGCAATTCCCGCAGCCCGATCCGCGGGCGACGCAAAGGCCTTGAGCGAGCTTACCACGCTGCTCGACACGATCACCTGAGACAACCCACGGCGAGGAATCTCGCCGCAGCCGATCGTCTCTTCCCCTTCCCATCATGGCCAGAGGCAAACGCAAGACCTTTGCTCCCCGAACCCCGCTTCCCCCCGCAGGCGGCGTGATCACCGCGCTCGCCAAGTCCGTCGCCGTGCCGGGCATGGTCAGCATCCGTCTCGGACGCAAGACCGCCGGGCGCATCGATGAATCCTCTTGCCGAAAGCTCGGGATCGACATCGGCGTCGCGTGGACCGATGACCTGCGCTCGCGTGTCGAGCGCGCGATGATCCTCGCCGCGGCTCGCTCCTTCGCGCTCAACTCCGCCGCCTACAGGCCCATGAGCCGCCAGATGCTGGTGACCAAGCTGCGCCAGCGCGAGCTGGATCAGGCCTCGGCCCGGGAAATCGCCGACGACCTGGCCCGCCGCGGCGTCATCGATGAAGCCGCCTTCGCCGAGCAGATCGTCGATTCCACCATGCGTCGAAAGCCCGCCGGCGCTCGCCTCCTGGAAGCCAAGCTCCGCTCCCGCGGCATCGATGGCAAAGTCGCCAGATCCGCCGTCACTAAGGCCACCAGCGACCCAAGCTACGACGCCCTCGCCGAGGCCCTGAAACTCGCCCGCCGAAAACTCCGCGTCATGCCCCGCAAACTCGACGCGATCGGGATCAAACGCCGCCTCTACGCCCAGCTCGCCCGCCGCGGCTTTGACCCGGACATCTGCGCCAAAGCCCTCGCCAAGGCCGTGGCCCAGCCGATTGCTGACGATGAGTGCGAATGAAACGGCGCAGGCCAGAGGCTGGCCGGTTCGTATATCCTGTCATCATGTCCAGACCCTCTCTCAAGGCCACGGCCACACTTCTCTCGCTCACGCCGCTCGTTTTCCTCGCCGCCTGCGCCGGTCCGCTCAACAACGAGATCGGCATCGGCAACACCGGTCGGGTCGATGGTCGAGGCGTCTGGTCACCTCCCACCCTCAGCGCGAGACTCTTGCCCACGCCGCAAGAAGGGCTCGAACCCAGCACCGACGCGCGGACCGCGCCGGTCTTTGGTGCCGCCGGCCCGGTCGCCGCGAAAGACGCCGCCCCAAGCGTCACGGGCATTGATCGCAACTGGGCCGAGACCCCCGTGGTGGTCCCGAGCGATCTGCCCGCCCACCAGCCGCGCATGACCTGGAGCTACCTGGCCAACGACACCCCGCGCGCCCGCGGCCAGTTTCCCACGGCTCAATCCGCTCTCGCCCTGGGTTCCGAGCGTCACAACAACGAACAAGTGAAAGAAGCCCTCGTCGCGCCCTTCGTCGCCGCCGGCGATGTCGTGCTCGCGATTCCGCGTTTCATCGCCTCGCACCGCATCGACCGCCCGACCCGCACGTCGGCCTGGCCCTACGAGCGCATGCCGCGCCGAGATGCCCTCACCACCGATCCGATCTCGGCCGAAGCCCCAAAACCGCCAGCCACGACACCGGCCACGACACCGGCCACGACACCGGCCATAGACGCGCCAGCAAAGACCGATCGGTAACGCCCACCTCTCGCCTTTCGCACGAAGTGCGCACGAATCGTTGCCGGTGGCGCAGCGAGCAACGCGAGCCAGCCACCGGTAGCCGGTTCTATTTGTCCCCCGCCCGTCTGAGGGCGGACCACGATCGTCCCCGCCCTCTTCTAACCCCCCACTTCCCACTCACCGGCGCACAGCCGCCTGTGCCGCCTGCCCGATCTGTCGTACCAGCACCGTCAGCGTCCGCGCTTCGGGCGCGCCCGGCGCGTCCACGGCTTCGTCGGCCTCAAGCTGCTTGGCAAACCGCTGGAACGCGGTGATCACCGTCGAGTGGTTCGGGCGACCGATCGCCCGCGCGATCTCCGGATACGAGAGCGTTGTCATCTGCCGTGCGATGTGCGTGATGATCGCCCGCGCCAGCACCACGCGCGGGTGCCGCGTTTTGCCCGACAGTTCCGACACTTCGATTCCCATCGCTGCCGCCGTGTGTCCGATGATCGCCTCGATCCGCACGGGCCGGCTCGGCCTCTGCGACGCACCGGGATCGGTCACCGTTGATCCGCCCGGTCCACCCAGCGCCCGCTCGACCACCAGCGCGCCGACCGCGCCCGCACTCCCGTTCTCGCCGCCCACGCGATACTCCGGCACCAGCCGATGCAGCGCGTCCACGCGCGTGATCAGCCCTTCGATGTCGCGGATCGAGGTCGGATCCTGCCCGGGCAACTGCCCGGTGCGCTCCACCAGCAGCGCGATCCCCGAATCATCGATGCTCAGCCCGCGCAGCTTCGCGAACATCCGCACGCACTTCTCGCGCAGCTCCGGGTCCGGCGCACCGATCCCGGCGACCATGCCCGACATGAACCGCGACACCAGCGCGGCCGAGAACTGCTTGATGTGCCTCGGATGCTCGTCGCTCACCAGCACGATCCGCGCCCCCGTCCGCTGCAACTCGTCCAGCGTGTGCAGCAGCTCGCCCTGCGTGCTCTGCTTGTTGGTCAGAAAGTGCACGTCGTCGATGCACAACAGGTCCACGCGTCGGCACGCCCGCCGGAACTTCTCGACATCCCCCGCACGCACCGCCGCGACATACTCATTCACGAACGCTTCGCCGCCGGTCACGCGCACCGACGCGCCGGGGTGCCGCTCCTTGAATCGCTGCGCGATCCCGCTGAGCAGGTGCGTCTTGCCCACACCGCACGGCCCGTGGATGAACAGCGGGCTGTATCCCGCGCTCTCCGGCCCGGCGTCGGCCATCGCCGCCGCCGCGTTGTATGCCAATCGATTGCTCTCACCGACGATGAACGTCTCCAGCCGATACCGCTCGCTGGGTGTCGACGACGGGCTCGGCTTCCGCGATGGAACATTCGCGACGCTCATCGGCTTCGCTTCGATCGTCGCGGGGGCCGGTGCCGTCAGGTGCTCCGCCGCGGCCTCGGCCCGCGGGCCAAACAAATCCGGAGCGACCACAAACCGAATCGGTCGCCGACCGATCTCCTCCGCCGCCAGATCATCGATCAACGCTCCGAATCGCCGTTCGAGCAACCCGCACAGAACCTTGTTCGGAACGGCCACTTCCAGCGTGCCCTCGTCCAGTCGAAGGATCACCTTCTTCTCAAACGACGCGGTGTAGCGCTCCTGTCCGATCGCCGCTCTCAGACGTGCGGCGATCCGCATCGCCGGCTCCGAGCCCGTCGCCGAGGCCGCCGACTTGCTCGCGCGGTGCATGGGCTGCGCCAGCACGCGGCGGGACGCTGCCTCGTGCCCGTTCATCCGGGCCAGCGCATCGTCGCCGGGCTTGTGGGCCTGCTCGCTGCTCGCGCTCCCGTTCAACGTCCGGTCGCGCGTCGGCTGTGAAACAACATCGTCAGCACTGTGGTGTCCAGGTCGATCATGGGCAAGGGACAACTCCGAAGCGTGACGTGTCTCCACAGGTCACACCTTTCAGGGCGATGTTCGATTGTCGGTCCCCGGTATAGGGGCGGAACAATACGAGGGGGTGAAGGGCAAGACGATTCGGGTGAACATCTCTTCACTCGCAACCGTCCGAGTCCGTTCAACTCGGTGTGCTTGTACTGATCGCTCGCGAACATGTGGCGATTTTCTTCGAATCGCCAGACATTATTCGCAAGACGGTCCCACGTCACACACCGTTGGTCGCTCCTTGACCGAGAGGGGAAATGTATCGCAACTTCGACCCTTGCTCAACACGTTCTTTGCGCTCACCATCGCTGAGAGCAGTCGCATCCTCGGCAATTGCAGGGAGTTGGCGATCACAAAAAAAACTTACCCACGCGCCGACTACGACTGCGGATTTGATGTGGAGAACTTGGCCAGGCATTCATCGCTATCGATTCGTTCAACGCAGACTCACGCGCCCTGCACTGTGTTCGAAGCCGATTTCAGCGAGCGCACGACCGGTACTCGCGTCGCAAACCGTTCAAACCCCGCTCGCTGATAGAGCTTCATCGCCCCCGAGTTCCGCGTATCCACTGCACACGTCAACCCACCCGCTCCGCTCACCACCGGATGTCCCGGCTCCGGCGGTTGAGCGCTCGGCGAAAAAGCCAGCACGGTCTGGTATAGGCGTCGAATACCGAAACCCAGCAGCATTGAGCCAAGGCCAATACCCCGCGCTTCGGGGGCAAGCCCCAGATAGACGAGTTCGACGGATTGGTGCTCCGGACACGCCGAGAGCAACATGCACCCGCGCGGCTGGCCATTTCGGAAGACCACCCACCAGAGCGCGGGATCATAAATCCCCACCGATCGGTGCGATTCCAACACATCCGCGACATCTCGCAAGCCGCACAACTCCGGGCAATCCTGCGTCTCGATGTACGAGTGCTCCAGCGCATCGATCAGCCAGCCGTCGATCGTGCTCGCGGAATGGCCCTGGGCGAACAAATCAGGAATGCTCATCACTTCGATGCCCGCAGGCCAGGTTGGCACGGCGGGCGAATCCAAGCTGGAACCAGGCCCGGATTTGGGGAGACGACGACGGAGATACGCCAGATCGCCAAGTCGCATGTAGCCGGCATCCACAAACGCCCGGGCCGCATCGTGCTCTTTGGTGTCCAGAAGCGATTGGGCGAGCCGAGCGGGCCGAAGTTTGATCTGGCCGGCCTGTTCGCTGGCGTGGCAGATCAGCGCGACCCGCTCGGCATGGTCGATCGAAGTCGGCTTGCCGCCAAGGAGCGCGGATTTCAGACCTCGCCGTGCCGGACCGGAGACGAACATCATCGCCGTCCGACCCGTGCCAAGCACGGCGAGGGAGACGTTTCTCACGATCGGCATCCGTCCCGGTGGGGCATCTTCCAGAACGCACCAGAAAAGATCAAGATCAACCCCAAGCTGCGGGGCGGATTCCAGGAACCGCTGGGCGGGAATGAGCGGATCGCCCGCTTGATCGCCCAACAGACGGGCAGCAGCCGACAGGCGAAGGTCGAATGGGACTTGGACGACCCGAATGGCGTGACCGGGGCGCGGGTCGTTGGAACCAAGGCCGGGTTTGCCAAACGCCGTCGCCATTCGCAGGGGGCCCTTTCCGAGTGTGCCGGTCGGCAGTACACTCACGACACGCACGATTGGACCATCGAACGGGAAGCCCAATGACCGATTCTACGTCGCCCGCACGCACAACCTCACGCACCGCCCGCTGGACCATCACTGGATGGTGCGTTGCCGCCATGACCGCTTCGGGGGCCGCCGGGTTGATGGGGATGGCCCCTGAACCCGATCCTGTGCCGCAGCGGTGGGAGCTGCAGGTGGATCCGGGCGAGCTTCGCCTGACGACGATCGACGTGCCGAATGTCGGGGCGAGAAAGTACTTCTACATGACCTATCGGGTCACCAACAACTCGGGCAAGGACCTCCTGTTTGCCCCGTCGTTTGAGATGTCCGACGGCGAGGGTGGGGTGTCTCGGTCTGGGCGTGACGTGCCTTTGACGGTCACTCAGAAAATCCTGGCCGCGACGCAGAATGTGTATGTTCAGGACCAGATTTCGATCATCGGCGAGCTGCTGCAGGGGTCGGAGAACTCGCGGGATGGGGTGGTGATCTGGCCGGCGGCGAACCTGAGCCCGGACGAAGTGGTCGTCTATGGCGCGGGTTTCAGCGGAGAGACGGCGACGGTTACGGGGAACGACGGGAAGACCAAGTTTGTGCTCCGCAAGACGCTTCGGCTGGACTTTGCCCCCCCGGGCGACCTTTCCGGGGTGGCGGCACGGGGGCTGACGCTGAACGGGAAGAACTGGATCATGCGGTAGGT
>JAIEOW010000119.1 GCA_019750095.1 Phycisphaerales bacterium | reverse complement strand
ACCTCGTACGTCCATCACTGATCCCACACCCAATCCCCTTGGGCATTCCGCCCCCATGCGGTTCGCTATTCCCTGTCCGTCCCCCCCCCGCGCCCCCCGCCAAGCACTCACCGGAGTCCTCATGATCCGCCCCGCCCGCCTCCTCCTCCACTCAGCCCTCCTCTCCGCACTCGCCCTCGCGCCAACCACGCTCGCCCAAGCCCCCTCCATCCTCGTTGATTGCTCCGGCGCAGTCATCCCTTCCTTCGGCTCAACGCCCGACATCGTCCGCACCTCCACCGCCACCATCGACGTCGCCCTCGGCTACCAGTTCGCCTTCAACCCGAACGTCACCGGCACCGGGCTCTTCGGCGGCACCAACCAGCCCCTCGGCAACGTCCTCAACACCCTCGCCGTCGGAAGCCAACGCGTCCTCTTCGGCGCCGTTCGCAACCCCACCGGCACGCTCCCCACGCGACTCGATTTCGAGCTCGTCAGTGGCAGCTTCAGCGGACTCACACTCGCCCTCACGCTCGATCATCAGCTCCTCGCCGACGGCCGAGGCCAAGGCGCGATCCGAAACATCTCCCGCCCATCCACACTGATCGGGCTCAACGTCGTCTCTGGCGGCCTCCTCGTGAACACCTGGACCCCGCCAACACCACGCCTCACCGAGTGGCACTTCGAAGGCGATCTGCAATCCGTCTTGCAATCCGGCCTCGCCCCATCCTCCGGACCCGCTCGCCTCCGCTATCTCGACGATCCCGCCTTCGGCCCCATTCTCGGCGGCTCGGGCGCGCTCGATGTCTATCCATCCACACCTACACCCACGGGCCGCACGCAGGCACAATCCAGCTTCGGCACCACCTCCAGCTTCGGCCTCCCGCCCATCAACGGCGAGATCGACACCGTCTATCGCACCAGCGCGCCACGCAATCCCACCAACCCCGCAGACTCCGCACTCAGCCGCGGCATCGGCCTCGCACTCTGGCCAAACTCCCGCGACTATTGGCCCGAAGACCGCCACGGCCAGTGGACACTCATCTGGGACATCTACATCCCCCAGGCCGCGTGGAACGCCGCCCACGCCAATAGCGCCGGCGGCAACCTCTGCATCCCTCTCGTCGACGACTCATCGAACAACAACAGCCAGGCCGACGTCTTCCTGCGTGTCGCGGGCGCGGGGGCCGGCGCCGCCAGCGTCGGTTACACACAGACCCGCTCCAGCGCCACCGCCGCTCCAGCCATCCAGCCCAACACCTGGTTCCGCCTCGCCATCAGCGTTGATCTCTACGGCAAGAGCCAATCCCGCATCTACGTGAACGGCAACTTCGTCGGCACCACCGGCGCCAACTGGACCTACACCGCCTGCAAGTCCGCCGCCCCAACCTACGGCGACATCTCGCAAACCAACCCCACCGGCACCACCGTCGCCCCGGCCACATGGACCGCCTGGGGCCAGTTCCCATCGCCGTGGGCCCAAAGCCCCGCAACCACCGGCGGCTACATGTTCAGCACCATGTCCCTCTTCGCAGACCTCTTCGGTGCGGGCGAAAGCATCTACGTCGCCAACATGCTCTATACCGATCAAGCCATGAATGACGCCCAGATCGCCACCCTCGGCGGCCCAAACGCCCGCGGCATCCAGTTCCTCCGCCCCACCACGCCACCACCCTGCCCAGCCGACTTCAACGGCACCGACGGCCTCACCGTCAGCGACATCTTCGACTTCCTCAACGCCTGGTTCGCCAGCAGCCCCACCGCCAACTTCGACATGATGAACGGCATCGAAGTCGCCGACATCTTCGCCTTCCTCAACGCCTGGTTTGCTGGCTGCTGAGCGGTGTGTATCTGGTCGACCCCGATGCGCCGCGCGTTGACCATGCCTCGATCACGCCGGGTGCCCCGCACCCGGCCTTTTTATTTGCCCAGCCGCTCGCGCACCAGATCCGCCCGCGCTTCACGCCGCTGATTCTGGTCCATCTCTTTGCCCAGCACACGCTGCAGGTGCGCCGGTTGCGTCAGCAGGATCAACTGGTTCACATCCTGCTCGTTGACATCCTTGATCAGGCCCGTGACCACGCCCAGACGCACGTCGGAGAGGAGCGTCAGCGCCTCTTCCGGCGACAGCAATCGGGCATGCCGCAAGAGCCCCAGTGCGCGGAAGATCTTGTCTTCAAGCAGCCGCCGGCGCTTCTCCAGCATGAACCGCCGCGCCGCACGCTCATACGCGATCACCTGCGGGATGATCTCCTGCTGGAACTCATGCAGAATCACGCTCTCGGCCTTCCCAAGCGTCGTCTGGTTCGATATCTGATAAAACTCCCCGGCGGCTTCTGAACCTTCGCCGTAGTACCCCCGCACCGCCAGCGACATGTCCCGCGCCGCGCGACGAACCTTGTCCATCTCGCCCGTCAGCTTCAGCGCGGGCAGATGCAGCATCACGCTCACCCGGATCCCCGTCCCCACATTCGTCGGACAGCACGTCAGATATCCAAATCGCGGCGAATACGCATACCGCAGCGTGTGCCCGCTTCGCCCGCACGGCCCCTCAATCAGATCATCCACCGCAGACACCTGCGCAAACGCCTCTTCCAGCGCGAGCCCAGACACCAGCACCTGAATTCGCAGGTGGTCCTCTTCATTCACCATCACGCTCACCCGCTCATCGGGCAGCGAGATCGCCACGCCTCTTGGTTCGTTCGCCCCGGTCTGAGCCACCGCCGGATCACCCACGTCCGCCGCTTCCGACGGCTCCGCGGTCTTGTCAGTCTTCTGCGCCCCGGCACCCGGCACCACACCCTTGGCGTGTTCCTTGCTGATCAGGTGCCGCTCCACCATCAGCGTGCGATCCAGCGGCGGCGCATCATGCACGTCCACCCACATCATCTGATTCGAAATCCCGCACGACATCAGCCGCTCGCGGCAGATGTCCAGCACCTGCTCCCGCTGCGCACGCGTCGACCGCGCCAGAAACGGAAACCCGGCAAGGTTCCGCGCCATGCGAATCCGGCTGGACACCACCACGTCCGCATCCGCGCCCAGCCCACGCAGCCACCCCGCTCCGCGTTTCACCGCCGCCACAAAGCCGTGCTGTGGCGATGGGGGGGGCGGTGGGGGAGGAGTCGAAGGTGGTGGGGGGGGAGGTGTTGCGCCAGCGCTCATGCGTCGCCTTCCTTGTCCTTCTTGCGAGGGCGCTTCGGGGCGGTGTCTCTCACCGCTGGCCCGGTTCCGGAATCCAGCCGAGCAAGCTCATCCCGGATCTTGGCGGCTTTTTCATACTGCTCCGCCGCCACCGCTTCCGAGAGTTGTTTTCGCAACGCCGCGAGCTGGTTGTTGCGAGCCTCGATCTCGCTGGGGTTCGCTGCGCGGACCGATGCAGGTTGGCTCGCTGACGCACCCTCGCCCCCGGGCGCAACAGCCGACGTCTTCACCCCTGGCACACGCTCCGCCGACTTTGGCGATTTCCCCACATGATGCGTCCCCCCCTCGTGCGCCCTTGCCAAGAGCGGCCCAAGCTGCTGCTCAAACGCCTCATAGCACACCGCGCACCCAAGCAACCCCGACTGGCGAAACTGCGCAAAGCCCAGCCCGCACGCCGGGCACGTCGCCTGAGCCGACGCCGGCGCGACGCCCGTGGCGATCGTCGCCGCGGCGTCGGTCTGCTGCGTGATGTACTGCGTCAGAAGCGATGTCAGCGGCGCGTGCGTCTGCACCGGCAGACCATCGCCCTTGGCGCACTGCTCGCACAGGTGCTTCTCGTGCTGCTTGCCGCCCTTGATGACGACCTCGTGCACGGTGGCTTCATTGGCGCATTTGTCGCACTTCACGAGCACATCGTATCGACTGCCGACAACGCCATCGCATAGCCGCGGAGGCAAAAACAAAAGAGTCCCCGAAGGTCGGGGACTCGGTGAGCATTGTCCGTGTTACCTGACCGGGGTCAGTACCCCGGCTTCAGCTCGCCGCTGCCGCCGCGGCCTTCTGCTGACGCGTATAGCCATACTTCCGCTTCAGCGGCTTGATGACCAGCCCTTCCTTGATCGCCCGGGTCGAGACCTTGACACGCTTGGGCGCGCCATCAATCAACGCCGTCACGACATGCAGGTTCGGCTTGAACTTCCGACGCGTGATTCCGGTGGGCTTCAAACCGAAGCCGCCACGCTTGATCGCTTGGCCGCGCCAGGTGCGCTGCTTGCCAAACGAGGACTTCCGACCGGTGAAAAAGCAGACATTCGGCATGACAAATACTCCAACTTGGGCCGCAAGTGTAGTCACCAGCCCGCCCGGGGCAAGTTCGCATGCTGTTCGCCGGTTCAAGTCGCCCTAGTTCATGCGGAATTGATATCGCTGACTCCCAGAATCCCACTGGAAGTACCCCGTCGTCAAGTCCCCGTCATCGATTCGGGCGTCGATCTTCAACCAGAACGCATCCGCCGTGGGGTTCGCCGGCACGCTGACCAGCGACCCCACCCCGATCGCTTCGATCCCGGCCCACCCCGGCGGGCCCTCCCAGTTGTACACGCCAATCCCCTCAATCGGGGTTGCCCACGTGTCACTGGAAAAGTACGTATTCATCTCCGGCGGCATGATCCCGCCATTCTGATCCGGGGGGTACGCATCGTGGTTCACGCGATACTGAAGCATCGCCCGCTGGATCATCTTCAGATTCGCGGCGATCGCCGTCACCCGAGCACTCTCGGCGTAGTCAATGTACTTCGGAATCGCAACGCCCGACAGAATCGCCAGCACCACGATCACCACGATCAACTCGATGAGCGTGAACCCCTGCCGCGGACGCCGGATTATGGTGAACGCCTCCATCCCAAAACATTCGGCCGAAGCGAATCACCGATTGACTGCCGGAACCATGGAATCTATTTCGATTGCTAAAACAGGCAGTTATGGCAGGTTATCTGCCGTCCGGAACACGAGCATGGCCATCGGTATAAACCATGACGGAACGTCTCCCGCGGCCGCGCTCCACCCTTCTAGGTCAGGTCGACACCTTCGACTTTTCAACCACCTTCCCATCCTTCAACTTCACGATGATCCGGAATCCCTTCCCCTTCCACACGAACACCTTCTCTTCCGACGCCTTGGACCCGACCACGCCGCCATACGAAACCCCATACCCCGCTGCCGGCGTGTCATCAGTCCCGGAACCAAGCAGTTTCTCCACCTGCGTCAGCGTCATGCCGTTGGTGATCTTGTCAAAGTTCGACTGCGTGATCTTCTCCTCACAGCCCGTCAGCAGCAGGAGCGAAAACACCAGCGGAATCAGCACGGCAGACAGTCGGGTCATCATCCCCGGAGTCTACCAAAGTCCTCGCAATCCGCGTTCACAAGATCCATACCGATCACGGCATCCCAAAGAACCCGCCCCCATAATCCTTGATCCGGCCTTGCTTGGCGAGTTCCTGCCACACGTCCGCCGGAAACTCCCTCGGCGGCATGATCCCCGCAAGTCCCGAGTTGTTCCCCCCGGTCATCGCCCGGTGCCCGCTGATCTTCGACTCCTGATCCAGCTTCGTCACCTTGTATCGCTTCTTGAAGGCGTTGAACGCCGACTTCAACACCTGATCACGGGTCGGGGGAGCGGGAGACTCTGAACCGGGCTTTGCAGGGGTATCCATGTTGGACCATAGGGAGCGGGCAGCAGCAAAAACGGATCTACACTCACCACATGGATCCGACAGGCATGATCAATAGTCCGTTCGCAGTGCTTTCTTTCCTCGCCGCTCCGGCCATCCTGACCAACGCCTGCACGCTCCTCGCCCTCGGCACATCCAACCGCCTCGCCCGGGCCGCCGACCGGGCCCGCGCCTCCGCCCAGGACATCATCAAGGCCTCCAATCCCGACGATCCGATCGTCCGCCTGCATCGCATCGACTTCCAGCAGGCCACACGACGAGCACAGATGCTCGTCGATGCCCTGCGTCGCTTTTACTTTGCCGCCGGGTGCTTTGCCCTTGGCACCTCCGTCGCCCTCGTCGGTGCGTTCCTGGACTACTTCGACATCCGAACCGTCGACCGAATCACGCAGGTCGGCACCATTCTCGCCGCTGTTGCCGGAGTCGGCGGCCTGGTCCACGGCACATGGATCCTCCTCCGCGAGACCCGAATCGCTCTCAGCGTGCTCGCCGACCATCACGCCGCGATCACACAGTGGCAGGCGACACACACCCAGCCATCGATTCCCCCGACGATCTGAGCCGATTGCTTGCAGAAACCAGTCAATTGCACCTCGAAAAGCTCGGTTCACCCCAGCCAATTCGCGGTTTGGCTCGGAAAGTCGGTCCAATGACCACCCAAGGCCGATAGCTCGGTATCAGATAGACTGGGGAGCAATCCCCATGGGATGGGCGGGTGCCAGACTGAAGACCCACGCTTTGGAAGGAGCCATGACCATGAATCGCCTGATGCTTGTGACCGCCGCCGCCCTGCTCGCCGTTGTCGGGCAGGCCCACGCCCAGAACTCTGAACCGGCTCCTGCCAGCGCTAAGCAGCCCGCCGCGAAGGACGCTGCAGAGAAGAAAGCCGACAGCCCCAAAATGTCCGAAGGCGATCCGGCCCCCGCGCTCGAAGTCGAGAAGTGGGTCAAGGGCTCAGAGATGAAGTTCGAGAAGGGCAAGGTCTACGTGGTGGAGTTCTGGGCCACCTGGTGCGCCCCATGCCGAGCGGCGATGCCGCACCTCAGCGAGATCCAGAAGACCATGAAGGACAAGGGCGTGACGGTCATCGGCGTCTCGTCGCCCGGCCTGCGCGACAAGATCGAAGACGTTGAGAAGATGGTCACGGAGAAGGGTGACATCATGGGCTACACCGTGGTGTGGGACCGTGCGGGCGCGACCGTGAACAACTACATGAAGGCCGCCAAGCTCCGCGGCATCCCCGCCTCGTTCGTCATCGATCAGAAGGGCAACGTTGCCTGGTACGGCGCGCCCAGCGAGCTCGACTTCGTCCTCGACGAGGTCGTCGGCGGAACCTGGGACTACAAGGCCGGCCCCGCCAAGCTCAAGAAGATGGGCGAAGAGCGCCAGGCGATCTTCGCCGACGCCGACAGCGATCCGAAGGCCTCGCTCAAACTGCTCGCCGACTTTGAAACCAAGTACCCCAAGGCCGTCAAGGACCTTCTGCCCGTGAAGTACGAACTGCAGATGATGGCCGGCGACTATGACGCCGCGTACAAGACCGGCGCGACGCTGGTCGATCAGGCCATCGCCCAGAAGGATCCGCAGACGCTCAACATGATCGCCTGGAACATCGTCGACCCCGACGGCGAAGTGAAGAAGAAGGATGTCGACTTCGCCATGCGCGCAGCCGCCGAAGCCGTCAAGCTCACCAACGAAAAAGACGGTGCCATCCTCGACACCCTCGCCCGCTGCTACTGGCTCAAGGGCGACAAGCTCAAGGCCATCGAACTCCAGAAGAAGGCCATCGCGTCTCTCACCAAGGAGCAGGCCGACGAGATGAAGTCGCAGCTCGAAGACACCCTGAAGGAATATCAGGGCGGCAGCAACTGAGAACACACGCTTCCGCGTGTGGCCGCGTGAAACGCGGTCATCGTGGATCAGCGATGAATCATACCGATTCGGTTCATCTATCTCGCTCGGCACGATTTTCAAGGCCGTACGCGGAGAGCCGGAGGTAGCGGAGGAACGCGGAGGTCGATTCTGAGGAGCATTGATCGAGAGGTCTCGGATCGTGCATCGCGCACAGACTCTTCTCCGCGCGCTCCGACCCTCCGAACTCTCCGCGTTCGCGATCATCTGACCCTTCGAGCGCGAATTTCCGATCGAGTTCGTATCAGAGCCGACAAAGTCGGCGAGAAAACCAAAAGGCCGGGGCGCAAGCCCCGGCCTCTATTTTTTCTAAGAGAAAGCCCGCTTTGCGGGCCCGCGAATCAAGTGCCCATGGCAGCGCGTCCGCGCCGCTACCGCTGATTCACATCCCCCGGCTCACCAGCCCGCAGCACATTCACCAGCGCCGTCGCGTCGTCGGCGTTGATGACACCGTCACGGTTCACATCCACCGCGACGCCCGTCAACTGTTCGACCAGATCGCGCACATCCACGACGCCGTCGCGATTCACGTCGGTATCCGGCGGCAGGTTCAGCGGCACCGTGGCAAAGCCATACAGCATCTGCTCGTCGGCAAGGTTCACCGATCCGTCGCCATTCAGATCGTAGAGATTCAACGGCGTGCTTGGCCCGGGCGTGCCCGCCGTGACAAAGCTGTTCCGCAGAGCCTGCAGATCCCGCATGTCAACCACGCCGTCCTCACCAAAACGCCAGCGCGAAAACTGCCGATTCAACAGCCGCAGATCCTCGGCGTTGATCGTGCCATCATTGTTCAGATCATATCGAACGGTGCCCGCCGTCGTCGTGATCGGCGCGCCGGTGAACAGCGCGCTGAACAGCGAGCGATCGCGGGCGTCGATGAAGCCGTCGCGATTGATGTCGCCGACCTGTGCCGCGCCGGTGGTGTTCAGCCACGTGCTGAGCTGAGTCAGGAACGCCGGATTGTTGATGAACGTCGGTGCGTCAAACCAGCAGAAGTCCTCGATGCCCCGGGCTCGCATTGCGTCGAGTTGCTGTGTGATCGTCGGACGTGTCGTGTTCGTCAGGTTGGCCAGCCCCGCCACCACGCGCCGTCCGGGCAGCGCGGTCTGCGCAAACTGCAGCTCGTTGCGGATGCCCGTTGTCGAGGTCTGATACGCCATGATGAACACGCTCTGCGTGCCCATCTGCGTCCCCCAGCTTGGCAGATCGATCGCCTTGCTCACGTGCAGCGCCGAATCCCACGCCCCGAAGCTCACCGAAGAGAAGGCGATCGTCGGCGCAGCGCTCTGTGTGCTCGCACGCAGCTGCACCAGGGCCTCGGTAATGTTCGCCCGGTGAAAGTTGATCAGGTTCGGGTGCGCTCCGGAAGAGATCACGCCCGTCGTCCCGTTGATCGTCACGTTCCCCGTGCAGTTCACCGCGAACGGCAGCGGATTCACCAGCGTGCCGCCGGCATCTCGAAAGTTCGACAGAGTCCACGGGTCATAGCTCCAGCACGCGTTGTTGCTGGTGTTCGCCGGCGCGTCGCCAAGCGGGAAAAAGTGATAGTCGGCCTGGATGCCCGCCAGCCCCGGATAGCGCGACGCCACATTCGCGAAGTACTCGTTGAGCGCGCCGCGCACGCCCGGGTTGCCGAGGTTCACGAATCGTTGGTTCGCCAGATCGCCAGTGAACGTACTGGGCGTCGCACATGGATCGGGGTCGGTCGCCTCGTTGCGGGCCACGGAAACATGCTTGACCACGAACGACGGATTCGCCGCCAGAAATGCCGACGGGCTCGAACCGAAATCCAGATACCCCGTCTCGCACCACGAGTGGATCCGCACGCCATAGCGTGCCGCAATCACGATCGCCTGCGAGAGATAGTCCGTCGTTCCGAATCGCGATGGAAAGTTCGAACTGTTCCCCACGCCCGAATCTCGCCCCCAGAACAGCGTCTCCAGGTACACATCTCGGATCCCATTCGCCGCCAGCGTCTGGACGGTCGACTCAAACACCGCGAAGTTCGCCCCATTCGGATAGCCCGTTCCGATCGAGCCCGGCGGCCGCATCCACACCCCGCGGATCGGCCGCTCCCACCGATCCGTCACCGTGCTCGCCGCAAGCTTGATCCCAAGATGGTTGCTCACCGCGCGATGCACATTCCCCGAATCGCTCGGCCTGTTCTGCTGAATCGAGTTGTCCGGCCGTCGATACACAAACGACGACGAGCCCCCGCCATCAAGATTGATCGCCCGCCACGCCCCGCGCTCCAGGAACAGATCGGCCACTTCCGGCAGCGTCATCCCCACCGACCACGTCGCCTGCCGACCGTCGATCACCAGCATGTACAGCGTCGTCCCCGCCCGATTCACCGCCACCGCCGTCCGCGGCTCGCGCGTCAGCGGCGTCACGCGCGCCGTCGCGCCCGTGTTCACACCATCGGTAATCAGCATCGTGCCAGGATCCGCGTCGGTGTTCGACGGGCCAACCCCCGCCACGCCGTCCCAGATCCCCGCGGTCGTCCCCGGCGCAACATACTCAATCGCCGCCACGCGGCTCTGCGTGAACGTGATCGCCGGATCGGGAACAGACGTCGGCTGATACCGCCGCGCGGGAGAAACCTCCACCCCGTCGGCAAACGCCAGCCCCACAATGTCCGCCCGCGTGCCCGAACACGTCGAGAAAAAGTTCGCGTTGATCGCAAGGTCCGCCGCCACCGCCGTCCGCCAGCTCGGCACCGTAGTCAGCGTCGCATCGCCGCACGCCCCGGTGCTCGTGCCGGTGGTCACGATCTGTACACGCGGATCGGTCAGGTCCACCGTCGCGAGTAACCCGCGCACCGTCCCGCCCGGAGTTATGCGGACGACCTCTTCAACCGTGATCGGGTTCGCCGCACTCGGCAGGCTCATCGCGCACGTCGCAGCGCCCATGGCCAAAACAGCCAATCCACGACCAAGCGAGAAACAACCGGCGGCATCGTGGCCGTCGTGCATGAGCGAGACCTCCGGACAGTCACCAGGCACGGGATCAGTTCGGGATATCGTCCCGACCACTAAGATTCTAGAACATACTGGCCAGAGTGCCAGAGATCCCACGCATTTGGTGGCACAGGCGTCCCGCCTGTGGGCCTTTCTCAGCCAAAAAAAGGGAGTCCACAAACACGAACATGCCCGAACTTCACCAGTCTGACCGCAGCTCGGCCACAATATCTCTGGCCAGCTTCTGCACCGCTCCATGTTGGCCCAGTTCCAGGCGTTCGCCCACGGGCCGAGTCGGCACAAACGTGTCGCTGGCCGTGAAGTTCTTGCGGGCGATCAGCACTTTGCCCGTGCGCACATCCTTGAACTCAAAGTCGACCGTTAGCTCCACAAGCAGTTCCTGCGCAAGCCCAGTGCCCCGCGCGATCGACAGCCGACGCATCCGCGAATCGGTCAGCGTCCCGATCAACGTCGTGTTCGCGGTCCCCTCCGGCGCAACGCGCCACGGCGTGGACCGCTGAATCTCCTTGATGATCGCGTCGGTCAGATCGACCTCCACGCCCTCGGAGTATGTCGGATTCTTGAACACCGGCACCGCCACCGTCCGCACCGTCTCGTCCTGTGCCGACGCGAACGCATACCCCTTCGTCGGATCCGACGCGCACCCGCCAGCCAGCGACATCACACACGCCGATGCGCACGCGATGATCGGGAACCACACACCCTCAATGCGATGCTCACGGAATCTCATGGCTTGGTGGGCTCCGTCGCGGGAGTGGGGGGGGTGGGGGGCGTCGATGGGGTCGAACCGGGAGCGGGAGATGGCTCGGCTTTGGGCGCATCTGGGTCCGTCCGCACACGCCGCGGCGTCACCGGCGGCGGTCGTTCGTCCGGCTTGGCATTCTCCGCCCCAGGCGCTGCACTCTTCGGATCGGGCTCGACACGCGCCGGCGCAGGCATCTCCTGCTTCGACGCATCGTCCGCAGCCGACTTCTTCGCCGGACTCGAAAGCGCCCACCCGCGCTCCTCGAACATCCCCAGGGCCTTCTGAGCCGCACTCGTCTTCGGATGCTCCCGGATCAACCGCTTCAGAATGTACCGAGCCGACACATCATCATCGCGACGAAGATACCACGTCGCGCTCTCCATCAACTCCTCGGCCGACGACTCATCCAATCGCGTCAGCAGCCCGTCATCCAGCCCGGCCTGCTGCGCCTCGGCGGGATACAACGCGGCGTAGCGGCGCGTCAGAATCTTCGCATCGATCAGCGCTGACCCGTCGTACCGCGGACCCTTGAATCGACCGATCGTCGCATAGATCCGCCGCTGCATCGCCCGCTGAAGATACTGTGATTTCGGGTAGTTCTGGATGAACAGGTCATACGCGTCCACCGCCAGATCCAGGTTCCGCTCTCGGTAGTAGTAATCCGCAAGTTCGATCCCCGCGCGCTCGGCCAGCCGCGACGCCGGCATCCGCTCCTGCACACGGATCAGCAACTCCTCGCCGATGTCCGCCGCATCCAGCACCCGAACTCCCAGAAACTTCCGTCGAAGGCCCGCGCAATACCGCACGCCGATGTCCAGCTCGCGCTCAATCGCCGTCACGAAGCTCGGCGTCGCCGGAAACTCCTTGATCAACCGCTCATAGTCGTAGAGCGCCTCATATTCCTCGCCCTCGGCCGTCTGTGCATCCCCGCGAATCAGCAGCGCCTCGGCCATCCGAGGATTCCGCGTCCGATCGTTTCGCTCGATCCACTCCGAGATCACGCGCCGCGCATCCGCGGGGCGATCCTCCGCAAGATCCTTGCGCGCCACAGCGATCACCGCCTCGTCGCTCCCCGCCGCGGGCGTGCTCACCAGCACCCAGTTGCCCGACTCATCCATGCGATACTCGGGCGATTGTGCCAACGCGTGGGCGACGATCAGCCCCGCGCACGTTGTCCCGATCAGCAGATTGATGTGTTTGCGTCGCGTCATGCGACCCACAGGGTACCGCAGTTCAACGTCTCCCGCACCGACCCTCCCCTCCGATCGAGTTTTCCACGATCTCCACGCGCGCCCCCGCGCCCGATACGCTGCAGGATGCTCCTCGGCATCGACATCGGCGGCACCTCCATCAAGCTGGCCATCCTCGCCGACCCGGTTGGGAACCCGGCCAATCCGCCGCTCTACACCGCCCGCTCCAAAACCTACGAACGCCCCGATCGACAACGCCTCGTCCATGTCCTCGCCGCCGCCCTCGCCCAGACCCCCGGTGAAATGCAACACGCCCTCTCCGCCGTCGGCGTCTGCGCCCCGGGTTTGGTCGACGCTTCCGGTCGGATCATCAAGGCCGTCAACGTGCCAGGGCTTGAAGGACTCACACCTGCCGACATCGTCTCACTCGCCGGGCAAGAAACACTCCCGCACGGCCTCCCGGTTGTCCCTCAGACCGACACCCACGCCGCAGCGTTCGACTTCGCCGTCACCCACGCCATCCAAGGCCGCCTCCTCGCCATCAGCATGGGCACCGGCATCGGCGCTGCCGTCCTCGACGGCCCGGATCATCGCCCCCTCATCGTTTCCGGACGTGGCCCAGGACACCTCGGACAGCTCGACGTCGCCCTCCCAGAACTCGACGCAAACGTCCCCATCGGGCCCGATGGAGGCCGCGGCTCTCTCGAGGCATACATGGGCCTTCCTGCCCTGCGTGCACGATTCGGGCCACAGCTCGGCCGCGTGCTCGAACATGCCGACTTGCATCCAAATCACCCACCGCTCGCGGCTTTGGTCAAAGCCCTCCGCATCGCCCATGCGATCTATCGCCCAAACACCATCGCCCTGCTCGGGGGCGTCGGCATTCGCCTCTCCCCGCTGATCGACGACCTCCACGCAGCCGCCAGCCGAGATCTCACCGGCCTCGCCCACCCCGGCTGGGAACTCAGGTCCGGAGACTCCGATTTTCACGCAGCGTCCGGGGTTGCCAGACTCGCCGGTCAGAGCAGCCGCTGACCCCGTACATTCCCTTGGAAATTCATCCTCCGCCTCATCAATACGCGTCCAAACGCCCTTTGCCGCAAGTTTCTCTTGGGCAAATCCGAAGCTCGTTATAGAATCTTCAACAGGGACTCCTCGTTCCGGCGATCCTCAGCACGCCGCCTCGGGGGTTGAAATCCGTCCCAAGGCACACCCAGAACACCCTGTTTCATGGAGCACGGCATCATGCGCAAGACCTCTTGGCTCACGCTGGCGGCAATCGGCTGTTGCGCCGGTTCTGCACTCGGTCAATCCACCAACATGTATCTCTTCCGCGACATCGACCTCTTCACCAACTACGGCGCATCGGCTCCCTCGACCGCGGGCAACCCGGTCTATATCGGAAACAACCCCTCCGCCATCGCCTTGGGCAACAACGCTCTCTTCGTCTCCGGCTGGAACAACTCCGGCGTTGATCAGGACCTCGGCGCCATCAAGATCTCCGGGCTGTACACCACCCTCGGGCTCACCGCCACAAGCTTCGATCGCTTCACCACCTTCCCGGGTATCCCGGGCGGACGTGGAACCGTCGGCATGGCGTATTACCGTCGAAACACCGGCTCGGGCTTCGAGTCTCGGCTGATCGTCGGCTGGGATGACGGCTCCGGCGGCACCGGCGCGTTCAAGCTCTTCGATGCCGAAACCGCTTCGCCCACGCTCATCACCGCTGGCATGCCCGTCCTCAATCGCTGGTCCGCTGGCCCCGCGTGGGACTTTGGCCCAAATGGCCTCGGCTATGTCTACGGCACCAATCCCAACCCCCGCCCCGTCGCCGCCTCTTTGCGTTTCGGCGACAAGATCGTCACGGGCATCCTCGATGACATGTCGCCGATCCCGGACTTCGGCGCGGTCTTCACCTATCCCTCCGATGTCCGCATCCTCCCCGACGGCGTCGCCAACACCGAGTGGCGGCGCATCGACATCGATCCGCGCGACGGCACCGTGCTCGCCGCCGCCAACGATTCGGTTGTGGTTGCCCTCCGCACGATCGACGGCTCATTCAACGGCAAATACGGCGCCCTGAGCGCCGGTAGCCCGGGTCCGCTCCCGCCCAGCGGCGTCGGCTGCGCATCCTGCCCTGAACAGGTCGGCCCGCGCCGCATCTACGGCCCGCGTTATCCGCAGTCGGGCATCATCGGACGCTCCGTCCGTCTGCTCCACGGCTGGGCCGACGCCGGCGTCGGCGACCTGGTCGTCTGGAACTCGCGCCCCAACACCACCACGCTCAACACCGCCTTCCGTGCGAACCGCTATAGCGACGGCACCCCGGTCACGGTCAACTTCCTGACGGCCTCAGGCACCACCCCGACCTTCCCGTCCTCAGTCGGCATCCTGGACTTCGGCTGGGACTCCGCCCTCGGCGTGCTCGCCGTGATGGATTTCCAGGCCCGTCGCGTGTACCTCTTCTCAAACACCCAGCCCGGCTCGTGCGCTCTGCCCTCCAACGCCGGATGCGTCATCCTTCCCGCCAATGTCTGCGCTTCCGTCGGCGGCGTCGCTGGTGCGGCCGGGTCCACCTGCCCGACCGGTTCATGCTGCGGCACGTCCGTCGGTGTCAACGCCGGTGTCTGCACCGTCGTGACTCAGGCCGAGTGCTTCTCCACCAGCACCTTCTGGACCGCCGGCGCGGTCTGCACACCCACCAACCCCTGCCCGCAGCCCGGCTCCTGCTGCACCATCGCCGGCGCATGCACCGTCACCCTCAGCACACAGTGCACCGGTGGCAGCGGCTTCGTCCTCGGCGGCGTCTGCACCCCGACCCCCGCCTGCCCGCCCACCGGCTCCTGCTGCATCACCAGCACCTGCACCATCACCTATCAGGCCGGCTGCACCGGTACCTGGACCTCCGGCGGTGCATGCACTCCGACCACCTGTGCGACGGCTTCCGGCGTCTGCTGCCGCGGCACCACCTGCAGCACCACCGTCACTCAGGCCAACTGCTCCATCTCCGGCGCTCAGGCCGGTGCGGCGTTCGTCTCCAGTGCTTCAACCTGCAACACCAACTTCACCACGCCGTGCTGCTTTGCCGACTATGACAAGGTCGGCGGCATCGCCACCGCCGACATCTTCGCCTATCTCAACGACTGGTTCGCATCCAGCACCTTCGCCGATGTCGGCGGCAACGGCACCGTGACCCCCGACACCACCGACATCTTCGACTTCCTCAACGCCTGGTTTGCCGGCGGGTGCTGAAGCAAGGCACTGGGCACTAGGCACTGGGCATCAGTGAAAACACAGACCCTCGGGCACAATGCCCGGGGGTCTTTTCGTTCACATACGACACACTACGATGACACCTTCTCACACCGATGTGGTCAATCGACGCCATCGCCGACGCCCTGATCGACGCGCTGCAAACGCAAGAGTCTGAGCTGCGCGCTGAGCAAGCGGTCTACGGCCTCGACGCCCTTGCCGAAGTCGACATTCATCCCCTCCTCGCGAGCGGGCTCGAACGCGCCGGCCTCGGCGTGCTGCGCGAGCACCCTTATCCCCACGAGTGGCTTGCCAAAAAGCCATCCTCCAAATCCCGCATCGGCCTGCCCGAACACCGCGACCGCCAACGCTGCGATCTCGTGCTCACTCCAAGCCCCGGCCAGCGGCTCAACGACGCGCTCCATAACGAGCGTTCGCGACGCGAAGAAGCCGATCGCCTCCGCGGCTCGCTCTTTGAGTCCATCGCCACCCCACCGACCACCAGTCGCGATCCCGCACTTCTCGATCCCGAAGACGCCCTCTGGCTCGAGATCAAGCTCGTCAACCAGTTCTGCGTCAGCTCCGGCGTCCCCGGCCCCAACCGGACGTACTCCTCGGAGCTGACGCGCAACCCGGTCGCCGATCTGCGAAAGCTCGCCGATGACCATCGCATTGTTCACGCGGGCGTCGCCGTTGTCCTCTGCGCCTGCGACGAGCCCACGGCACGTCACGATCTGGGCGTGCTCGCACACAAGTGCCTCGATCGCAATCTCCCCATCGCCATCCCGGCCTTCCGCGCCACCCCCATTCAGGATCGCATCGGCAACGCGGTGTGTGCTCTCGGACTTCTCACCATGCGCAGTCTGACGCGATCGACGCTTGAGATGCCCGATGTCTACCCGCCGCAATAACGCCCCTTCGATTGGACACCAGCCGCTTCCGACCGTGAGCGCCAAGCCAAAACCGACACGCTGCTTGTTCAAGCTTTGATAGGGTGCACGGCCTGGCCCTCCATCAAGTCCGCGTATTCCACGCGCCGCGCCCGTCTCACCGGTCGCATTCCCGCACGATTGTGGTACGTTCTCCCAATGCCCTCATCGCCCGCCATCGGCACCATCCTCTCCGCCACCGCCGTCTTCCTTACCCTGGTCGGCTCCACCGCCGCCCAGACCATCAATCCCGTCGCCCCAATCTCCGGCGGCTCCTTCTCCCGCGCCGACGCTGTCAACAACACCGGCACCGCCGCCACCGGGTACACCGATAACGCCGCCAGCATCGACACCACCCTCCGCTGGACTAACCCCGGCGGCTCGGTCTCGCTTGGCCTGCTCTCCGGCGGCGTCTTCAACTCCTACGGCGAAGCCATGGACTCCACCGGCACCATCCTCGCCGGCTATGGCGACTCCTTCGGCACCACCCGCGCCTTCCGCTGGACCACTGGCGGCGGCTATCAGGTTCTTCCATACATCCCCGCAGGCAGCGGCCTCATGCAGGCCTTCGGCATCAGCCAGAGCGGCGCGATCGTCGTCGGCTCCTGCAACCTGGGCGGCAGCAACCGAGCGTTCCTCTGGAACTCCGCAAGCCCCGCAACTTCCACCAATCTCGGCACGCTCCCGCTTCAAACCTCCTCCGCCGCACTCGGCATCAGCGGCGATGGCTCCACCGTCGTCGGCAACAGCGGTTCCCGCGCCTTCCGCTGGACAAGCGCCGGCGGCATGCAAGACCTCGGCTCGCTCCCACTCATGATCTGGGCCGAGGGCAAAGCCGCCAACACCAACGGCACCGTCATCACCGGCCGCTACAACAGCGGCCTCGGCGAGTTCGGCTATCGCTGGACCTCCACCGGCGGCATGGTCGCGCTCCCCAACACCCCTGCCGGCGCCCTCGCACTCCGCCCGCGCGCCATCAACGGCGACGGCTCCGTCATCGTCGGCCAAGTCGTCGACAACCTCGCCGGCTTCACCGGCTTCATCTGGACCCCATCCGTCGGCTCTCAAACCATCATCCCGCACCTCCAGGCCCGCGCCGTGAACATGACCGGGTGGACGATCACCGACGTCACCGGCATCTCTCCCGACGGCCGCGCCATGTGCGGCCACGGCACATACCTCGGCAACCCCGTCGGCTGGGTCGTCAAAGACCTCCCCTGCCCCGCGATCCAACCCCTCGGCGCTCTCGGCGACAACGGCTGCGTCGGCGGCTCCGCCGTCATCGGCGGCAGTTGGAGCATGCAGGTCGGTGCACTCGCCTCCGTCACCTTCCGCTGGTTCAAGAACGGCGTCCAGATCTTCGACGGCCTCCAACCCAGCGGCTCAACCTTCAGCGGCACGAACACCGTCAACCTCAACATCTCCAACATGCAACCAGGTGACGCCGGCTCCTATGTCTGCGCCATCAGCGCCCTTGGCGCGTGCGAATCCTTCACTCCGGCATTCACCTTCAACGGCCCCGCCGCCCTCGCCCTCAACATCAATCCCACGCCCATCTCGACCTGCGCCGGCCAGAACCCATTCCTCTTCGCCGTCCCCAGTGCGCCATCCATCCCGCCCAGCAGCGTCACCTATCGCTGGCAGAAACTGATCTCCCCGCCCAACGTCTATGCCGACATCTTCGACGGCCCCTCAGGCAACGGCGGCACCTACGTCGGCACCGGCACCAGCACCTTCTCCATCCTCAACATCCAGCCCGCAGACGCCACACGCTACCGCTGCGTCTTCGGCGTCCTCGGCTGCGGCCCCGCCGCCAACATCATCACACCCAACGCGCTCATCACCGTCACACCTGACACCTCCATCCTCACCAACCCCAGCCCAACCTCCATCTGCCAGGGCGACAACGACGCCTTCTTCTCCGTCGTGTCTTCCCCCTCGGGTCCAGGCGTCACCTACCAGTGGCAGAAACTCATCGCTCCTCCCAACGTCTACGCCAACATCTTCGACGGCCCCACCGGCAACGGCGGATTCTTCGGCGGTACCCAATCCGCAAACCTCGCCATCGGCGGCGTCTATCCCGGTGATTTCACGCGCTATCGCTGCGTCGTCACCGGCCCCTGCGGCCTCAGCGTCACCAGCGCCAACGCACTCCTCTCGCCCATCCCCGAAGCCACCATCACCTCCGGGCCAAACGTCACCACCGCCTGCCCCGGCGGCACCGCCTCCATCGACGTCACCGCCACACCGCCAGGCAGCACCTATCAGTGGCAGAGATACGTCGGCCCCTGCATCAACTGCTGGCAGAACCTCGCCAACGGTCCCACCGGCAACGGCGGCACCTTCTCCGGCGCAACCTCGCCCACGCTCTCCATCAACAGCGTGACCCCCGCCGACACCCTCACCAGCTACCGCTGCATCGCCCTCGGCCCGTGCGCTTTCACCCCCGCCGTCAGCCCCGAAGTCGCCTTCGCCCTCGACTCCAACCCAGTCATCGCCTCCAGCCCCGCCAGCGCCCAAATCTGCCCGAACGCCTCCGCAACCCTCTCAACCACGCTCGTCCCTGGCAACTACGGCACCGTCTCCTACCAGTGGTGGCGCTTTGTTCCCGCCTTCCCAATCTTCGCACAAGTCTCCAATGGCACACTCCCAAGCGGCGCACTCGTCTCAGGTGCCAACTCCCCAACACTCAACATCTCCAACTTCAAGAGCCAGGACGCCGGCCAGTACTACTGCCAGGTCATCGGCTCCTGCGGCATCGCGAACTCTGGCGTCGCCACGCTCACCTTCTGCCCCGCAGACTTCAACTGCTCCGGCATCGCCGACATCCAGGACATCTTCGACTTCCTCAACGCCTGGTTCGCCGCTCTTCCATCCGCAGACATCAACGTCAACGACAGCGTCGACATCCAGGACATCTTCGACTTCCTGAACTTCTGGTTCGCCGGGTGTTAGACCCCATCTCGTAGGCCCCAGCTCTGATGGCACAGGCATCCCGCCTCTGTGCCGATTCTGGTGGCACAGGCGTCCCGCCTGTGTGCCTTTTTTGTCACAACCCCGCAGCTGAGGCCATCTGTCGTTCTGATCTTCAACACTCCTGCCTCCAGTTCCTTGCCTTCGCGACCAATTCCGCTTTACACGCGCTTGCCAAATCGCATCCGCATCCGTCGAGCTTCCTCGATTCCAAGCTTCTCACTGGTGTTCTCGCCGAAAACGAGTTATGCTGCTCTGAGAGCGATTTTCAAGCCATTCTCCCGCCTCCGTGCCGAAGGGATTTTTTTACATGTCAATCCGCCGCTCCACTCTGCGTTTCGCCGGGTCCGTGTTGGCCTCCTCCACCATGGCCACCACACTCGCCCTCGGCCTCATCTCCTCCGCCGCCCACGCCCAGTGGTCCTCGAACCCAGCCGTCAACACCACCGTCGCCGCCGCCGCGAACGACCAGGCCTCCACCATCACCCGCGCTCGCTCCGATGGCGGCATCTGGGTCAGCTACTTTGATAGCTCATCCGGCGCAAGCGCGAAACCCACCGTCCAGCGCCTCACCGCCTGCGGCCAGACCGTCTTCCCAAGCCCCGGAATCGTCGCTGGACCCAGCCGTACCAGCGGCACCATCTTCTCCTACGACATGCGCGTCGACGCCGATGGCAACTGCATCATCGCCTTCGACAACAACGGCATCTTCCTCCAGAAAATCCTCGCCGATGGCTCAACACCCTGGGGTGCCAACGGCGTCCTCATGCCCGGCACCGCAAACCTCCTCGGCCCCAAACTCGCGATCGCAGGCGATGGCACCATCGTCGTCGCCGCTTCTCAAAACGTCACCGGTGCCTCCGCCGTCAACCAGATCCTCTTCCAGCGTTTCAACCCCGACGGCACCATCCCCCCCGGCGGCGCATGGTCCTTCGTCGAAACCACGCGCAACCAGACCATCAGCGACATGCTCCCCTCCGGCCCCGGCGGCGATGTCATCGCCCTCTGGGTTCGCGCCGAAGGCACCAACCCCAACACCTCTCGCCGCGGCCTGAAAATCCAGAAGTACAGCTCCACCAACGCCGGCCTCTGGAACGGCGGCGTCCCACTCGATGTCTTCACCACCACCGGTGTCGCGCCCACCCGTGGCATGACACCCGCTTACTTCCCCGCCATGCAGCCCGATCCCGCCGGCGGCGCCATCATCGCCTGGTACGAGAACGGCACCGACCGACTTGCATATCTCCAGCACTACTCAAGCGCAGGCGTTCCACGCTTCCCCACTGGCGGCCTCCCGCTCTCCACCGTCCCCGCCGCCACCGAAAGCCGCCTCTCCGCCAGCGTCGCCTATGACCCACCCTCCGAGAGTTACGTCATCGCCTATCAACGCAGCATCCCCAACCAAACCCAGTTCGGCCTCGCCGCACAGCGCGTCAACTTTGATCCAATGACCCTCACCGGCACCCTCGCCTGGGGTGGCGGCGCAGGCGTCGACATCATCCCCATCTCCGCGACAAGCTTCCAATCCAGCTTCATCGACGTCCGTCGAACCCTCTCCGGCGACGCCGTCATCTCCTGGATCCAGTTCCAGGGTGCAAGCTCTCCACACCAGATCCAATCCACACGCCTCGACTCCACTGGCACGCCCGTCTGGACTCCCACCATTCTCGTCGCCTCCAGCAACGCCACCACCAAAGGCCGCATGAGCGCGGCTCAGCCCGCCAATCGCGAAGCCGTCGTCTGCGTCTGGCAAGATGGCGCATCCGCATTCGACGCCCTCGCCCAGTTCATCGATTTCGACGGCACCCTCGGCACCTGCCCCGCCGACTTCAACTGCTCCGCAGACCTCGAAGTCGCCGACATCTTCAGCTTCCTCAACGCCTGGTTCGCCAGCGACCCCGCCGCCAACTTCGACGGCGGCCCGCTCGATGTCAACGACATCTTCGCCTTCCTCAACGCCTGGTTCAACGGCTGCTGATCCCAAGAACTCGCGCTCGCCGATCACTCAATCTTTGGCTTTGTTTCCCCTCTCGTGGGCACCCTCATGCACCGCATCAGAACGCGCCTCACCGGTCCGTCACCATCGCCGCTGGGATGCTCCTGCATAATCGTCCTGGCTCTAACCGCCTCTCTGCGAGCTCAGGCCCCCGGAGACCTGCTCGTCGGCTCGCGCGGCTTCGGCTCCATCTACCTGCCTTCCTCAAACAACCCGCTTCCTCACGACCTGCTCTCCGGCCTGGACCTCCTGAACGCGCAGATCCGAGGTACCGGTCCGCAGTTCAGTTGCCCCAACGGACACCTCTCCCTTCTGGCTCTCCCCGACGGACGCATCCTCGCGCGTGCGGGCGAGTGGAGCACCTTTGGTGTCTACACAGTCAATCCCGCGACGGGCGATCGCTCGATCATCCCAGGAACAGATCAACCGCTTTGGGCATCCACCAGCGACATGATCCTCTGGGATCCCAGCAGCGTGCTCGTCGTCGCCGATGACTTCGTCGGCGGGCTTGTCCAGCATCAAGACGACCCAAAGATCCTGCGCCTCGATCTGGCAACCAACGCCGCCACCGTCGTCACAAGCTCTACCGTCGGCGACGGCGTCATCATGCATCGCCCTCGCGCCATCGCCAAACTCGATAGCTCCACTTTCGCCGTCGTCGAAGTTGGTCCAATCAGCGCGTCAAGTCTCTCTGGCGCACTCCTCTTTCGGATCAACGCCGCAACCGGCGAACGAACCGTCCTCTCTTCGCTCAGCGATGGCCCCACCCCAAGACGCAAGCGCGTCAACGGCATCATCCAGCCGCCCGCACTCGTTCCTCAAGTCGGCTCTGGTCCGACCTTTGTCGAAGGTCTTCGTGGAGTCGCGTTTCTCGGCGGACGCCTCTTTGTCGCCGGCTCTTCATTTGGGCTCAACGGATACAAAGGCGGCATCATCGAGGTCGATCTCACCACCGGAGATCGCACCCTTCTGGTCGGCTCCGCAATCTTGGCTGGCAGCACCGTCTCTGTCCCGCCCGGCCCGGGCTCCGATTCCGCATTTCCCACCTCGCCAACCGCGCTTCAGCCGCGATCAAGCCGAACCCTCGCCTTCTGCTCCACTTTCGGCCCAAACAAAGTCTGGTCCATCGATATCGACAGCAAAAAGCTCACGGCCATCGCCGATCTTCAGCCGCGACTCGGCCCAAACTTCCAAGATCCTTTCTTCACCGCCCTCGCCGTCAGACCCCTCGACTGCACCAGCGGCTCAGGCAGCACGCTCCAGATCACCCAGCAACCCTCTTCAGGAATGGCCTGCACGCTCTTGCCGCTGGTGCTCTCTGTTGCCGCAACCGCAACCGCTCCGCATCCCGCCAGTGCGGCGATTTCTTATCAATGGCAGTACGCCTGCAATCCGGCCGGCCCCTGGTCCCCCATCTCCGATGGTGTTCAGAATGGCCCCTGCGCATTCTTCTCCGCCGTCGGCTCAACCCAGCCCAGCGTCATGATCTCCTCAGTCTCCCCGAACTCGGCCACGCTCCACGTCCGCTGCGTCGTCACAACCCTCTGCCTCTCCGCGTTCTCCACCTCCGCGATCTTCAGCGGACAGGTCTGCCCCGTCGATATCAACTGCTCCGGAGCACCCGACTTCACCGACCTCTTCCAGTTTCTCAATCTGTGGTTCGACGGCAGTCCCTTTGCGGACTTTGATATGGACTCCACCATCCAGTTCCAGGACATCTTCGCCTTCCTCAACGCCTGGTTCCTCGGCTGCTGAATAGAGAAGTCCCAGGGAGACGCTCAGTCGGGCGTCTCTCAGCTCTTGCCCGATGATTTCGAATCAACGAGCTCGAGTGCCATTCCCAGTTCCCCCCGCGCCTGCAGCACAAACTCAATCGCCTCGCGCACCGCGCCGCGCCCACCCGCCGCGTGCGTCACCACCGCCGCCGCCTGCTTCACATGCCGATCCGCATCCGCCACCGCGATCGGCAGCCCGCACACACGCATCGCCGCGATATCCGGCCAATCGTCGCCAACATACGCGATCTCTTCCAGCAAGACCTTCGTCTCCTCGCTCAGTTGCCGCAGCGCCGCTGCCTTGTTCATCGGCCCCACCGTCGACCCCGGCCCCGCCTTCTGCCCCCAACCCTGCACCACGCGCGAAATGCCAAGCTCGCGGCATCGATGCATCAGCGCCGGCCCGCCCCGCTTGGTGATGATCGCCACCTCATGCCCCAACCTGATCCACGCCGTGATCCCCTGCCCATCCCGCACATTGAACCGTTTGGTCTCCACCCCCTGATCATCCAGCATGATCGACCCATCGGTCATCACACCATCGACATCCAGCACGATCAACCGAACCCTCGAAGCGTTCGCCATCTTTGAAGGGTCGCCGCCGGGTTGAAGCTGCAGTGGGGGGATCAAGTTCATGGGATTTCTGCGTTCAGATGTTCAACATGGAGGGCCACGGAGAGCCACGGAGAAAGTCAAAACACAGAAGTGTGATCAGACAAAGACAAGATCAACAAGACCAGAAGTCCAAGACGAAGAGAAGTGCCAAGCGTTTCTTTCCAGGCCCGAAGGGCCGCCGGAATGTAGCCACGGGTGAAGCGCAGCGCAACCCGTGGAAAACCGTCCTCCGACTCAACTCGCCCCGGCAGGGGCGAAGGACGGACCACAAACCCTCCCCCCAAAAACCAACCCCACGTTCCCAACCCAACACGCCGATCCGCAACCCATTCCCTCAACATCCAACCCCTCGCCCCAACTCAAAAAAACTCCTGCCTTGATCTCCGTGGCCCTCCGCGGCCCTCCGTGTTTCAATCCCCCTCACCCCTCCCGTATCAACTTCTGCGCAATCAAGTCCTGCACATCCAGCAGCCCCACCGGCCTCCCCTCCGCATCCACCACCGGAATCTCATCCCTTCGATGCTCCCGCACCATCGCCACCGCGTCTCTCACCAGCGAAGCATCCGACAGCGTCCCCGGGTTCCGCGTCATCACATCACGAATCGGCCGATCGAGTGCCGTCCGATCCCGCTCCACCAGTCGCCGCAAGTCCCCATCGGTAAACAGCCCCGTCAGCACCCCGCGCGGGTCCACCAGCAGGATCGCCCCCGGCCGCCGCTCCGCCGTCTCCGACAATCTGCACGCCTCGGCCACCGACACATCATCCGGCACCGTCTTCAGCGTTGATCCCACCACAAACCGCAGCGCCTCCACCACCGGCCGCATCAACCCGCCCAGCGACCCACCCGGATGCCGCTTCGCAAAGTCCGCATCCGTAAAGTTCCGCCGCCGCGCCGCGCAGAGCGCAAGCGCATCGCCCAGCGCAAGCGTCGCCGTCGTCGAGCACGTCGGTGCCGGCGACAACTCAGGATCATCACACGCCCCGATCGCCAGCGCCACCGCCGCGACACGCTCCAGCGAAGCGCGAGTTCCCGCACCCGTTGTTCCCCGCGTGATCGAGATCACCGGCACCTGATCCTGCCGCAGGATCGCCGCAAGATTCACCACCTCATCCGTCTCCCCCGAATACGACAGCGCGATGCAGATGTCCGCTGCCCGAAACCGTCCCAAGTCCCCGTGCGCCGCCTCGGCCGGATGCACAAAGTGCGACGCGATCCCCAGCGAACTCAAGGTCGCCGCGATCTTCTCCCCGATCTTCCCCGACTTGCCAAGCCCCGACACCAGCACCGTCCCCCCCGCGTCGGCACACTTCACGATCAGATCCACCGCCGCATGAAACTCCGCCCCGAGATTCACCGCCAGCGCCTTCACGCACGCCGCCTCGGCTTCCAGCAACTTCACCGCAAACGCCCGCTCATCAGCCGTGACGCCCGGTGACATCGCCATCTCCTGACCACGCTCAGTGGTTTCGATCGTCTCTCTGGGTCGGCTACTCATCAATCGCATCATCCGTTCTGAGGCCCGGAGGGCCGCCGGAATGTAGCCACGGGTGAAGCGCAGCGCAACCCGTGGGAAAACGTCTCTCCGCTCCACTCGCCCCGGCAGGGGCGAAGGAGTTTCCCCAAACACCCCGATACAAACCTCAAAACCCCCGCTCCGAGATTCCGCCGCAAGAATACGCTCCCCAGTCCGCCACCGCCCGCGAATCCACTCGCGTGCCCTCCCCAAGGAGCAGGGATGCCCGTCGCCGAATACACCGTGCGCTTGGACGCCTTTGAAGGCCCCCTCGATCTCCTCCTCTTCCTCATCCGCCGCGCCGAGGTCGAGGTCACCGACATCCCCATCGCCCAGGTGACCGAGCAGTACCTGAAGTACATCGGGCAGCTCACCAGCGACCCCGCCGCCACCGGCCGCATCGACATCGAACGCGCCGGCGAGTTTCTCGTCATGGCCGCGACGCTCATGGAAATCAAGTCGCGGATGCTGACGCCCCCAGCCGCCAGCACCGCCGCATCGACCGACTCCGAAAGTGATCCCGACGCCACGTCCGCCAAAGCCCCAGCCGACCCACGCGCCGAACTCATCAAGCAGCTCCTCGAATACAAGCGCTTCCGCGACGCCAGCATGGCGCTTGACCAATCCAAGCGCCGCTGGGAAGACATGTTCCCCGCCGGCCGTGCGCTCGCGCCGCGGGCCGAGCAGGCCGCCGATGCCCTCGCGGCGATCGATCCCGACATCGCCGTCAAGGTCGATCTCGACGACATCGAACTCATCGACCTCGTCGAGGCCTTCGCCCGCGTCATCGAGACCGTCGATCTCTCCCGCGTCGGCGAGCACCGCGTCGTCATGGACGACACCCCCGTCGAACTCCACGCCGAGGACATCGTCGATCGCCTCTCCCGACTCCGCACCGACGCCCTTGCCTCCGGCCTCGACCCCGGCACCGCCGCCGGCGAGATGGAGTTCGTCAAAGTCTTCGACGGCCGCTCGCGCTCCGAAGCCATCGGCCTCTTCCTCGCCATCCTCGAACTCGTCAAACAACAACGCGTCCTCGTCCGCCAGGAAGACGACGACCGTTCGGGACGAAAAATCCTCCTCCGCCTGAGCGACCACGCACCAGCCCCCGCCGACGCGTCGGCGATCTCCGCCGCAGACGTTTCGACGCACTGACTGCCCGCATCGGACGCATCCACAACGTGAAGAGATCGCGATGTCCGACCAGCAAATCCCACAAGACTCCCCAGCCGATGTTCCGGTCGCGCCGCCAACGCTGGCCGGTGAGATTGTCCGAGTCAGACCACCCGCCGCCTGGCCAACAGTCCTCGGCGTTCTTTCCTTGGTTTTCAGCGTTGGCGGTGTGTTTATCGGCGCCTCGACCGCGCTCCAGCCGCTCATCATGAGCTTCGCCTCCAGCATCGCCGGCGATCAGCCCGCCTTCGCGGTCGCTCGCAAGTGGATGTACGTCTCCATGGCCACCGGGATCGTCGGCGGACTCATCGCGATCGTCCTGCTCGTCGGTGCCATCTTGCTGTTGCGGCGGAACCCCACAAGCATCCGCGTGCTGTCCGTCTGGGCCGTCCTGAAGATCATCTTCGCACTCGGAAGCGGCGTCATCGCCACGTTCATGCAACTCGAGCAGGCGCAGGCCATCGCCGGCACGCCCACCGGCGGTGCTCCGATGCCCATCTCCGCGAACGCGATGACGGCGATAAGCATTTTCGGCATTCTCTTGAGCCTGCTCTGGGCCATGGCGTTTCCGTTCGTTCTCCTCATCTGGTTCCGCCGCCAGCCAGTGCGTGCCGAGATCGACCGCTGGCGTCGCAACCACGTTGGCATCGCCCGACCCTGATTCGGTACACTCCGCCCATGCGCTGCAAGTCCTGCGACTATCCCCTCTGGCAGATCAAAGACCGCGAATGCCCCGAGTGCGGCGCGGCGTTCAAGCCCAGCGACCACGAGTTCAACATCAACTCCGTTCGCTTCTGCTGCCCGCACTGCGCACAGGAGTACTACGGCACCGGCGAACGCGGCCACCTCGTGCCGCCC
Source organism: Phycisphaerales bacterium (assembly GCA_019750095.1). Taxonomy (GTDB): domain Bacteria; phylum Planctomycetota; class Phycisphaerae; order Phycisphaerales; family UBA1924; genus UBA4658. The sequence goes on along the minus strand of JAIEOW010000119.1, from coordinate 17,906 downwards.
GCCTTCAACTGTGTCAAATGCGCGAAGCACATCTCCATGGATGAGATGGTCCTGCTCCCCGCGCTCGGCGTCACCGAACAACAGACCGAAGTCGGCAACAACCCCTGGCTCCTTCGCGGCATCCGCCGCGGCTTCTGGTCGGCGTTCTTCGCCACCGTCGGCCAAGCCCTCATCACCCCGGGGCGCCTCCTCCGACTGACACCGGCGGAAAGCTCCAGCGGTGCCGCGTTCATCTTCGCGCTCATCACGTTCTTCTTCACCGCGTTCGTGCTGGTCATTCCTGGCGCGGTCTTATTCGGGCTCATGGGCGCGTTCGCAGGCGGCGGCGGGCGCGGCGGGGGTGCCGGGCCGGGTGCGGGTGCCGCGATGGGGGCCATGATCGGCGTGATGGCCGGCATGGGCGGCATTGCGCTGGTCGCGTGGATCATCATGCTCCTGCTCACCACGCTCTGCGCCCACGGCTTGCTGAAGATCACCGGCGGCTGCGCCCACGGCATCGGACGCACTTTCCAAGCCCTCTGCTACGCGTCGGGTGCGAACATCGTCAGTGCCGTGCCATGCATGGGCGGCTACTTCGGCTGGATCTGGTGGCTCGTAAGCGGGTGCATCGCGGTCAAGGAAGCCCAGAAAGTCCACGGCGGCCGAGCCACCGCCGCGGTGCTCACGATTCCGATGCTCATGGTGGCGGGCGTGATCACGCTGTATGCCGTACTGATCTTCGGCGCATTTGCGAGCATCAACTCGATGACCGGAGGTGGTGTCGCGGGTGCCATGTCCACGACGCGGACGCAAACGATCACGACTGCGCTAACGACCGCGACACCGCCAACGCACGTCGCGGAGTTGATCCGAACCGGTGACATCGCGGTCGTCGACTTGTACGACGCGTCGAGTGCGTCCGCGCCGTCGTACATGACACGGAGCATGACGACGCCGCTGGGCAGTATCACGCTGAACCGCTTCGAGCTCGCGCCGACAGACTTGCAGGCGGGATATGTCAAGGAAGCGGCGAACGGCCTCGGGCCGAACGTGGTGGCGTATCGCCTCGGTGATACGGTGTTCACATATTGCGGTTTCGATCCGACGGTGATTCCCGCGGGCGATCCGGCGGGGAAGCTGTGGGTGGTCTTTACGGACGATCAGTTAGGAAGCTGGCAGAAGTTCTATTTCGTGGGCTTGGCCGATGGCACGACGACGCTCGTTCCGAAGTCGGAGCGCAGGGGCGAACTGGAACTGCAGAACGGCTTGCGCGCAAGCGTTGGGCTGGAGCCATTGCCCGACCTGTGGACGGTGACTGAGCAGCAGCCGGCGCTGGCGGAGAAGCCCGGAATGTTCAAGATTCCTGAGGGCGGCACACCGGATCCGACGCCGTGAGAAGTGGTTGAGCCGGGCTATTTCAATGACCTGACGAACGCGCTCAGCCGGTCCATGCCCTTCGTGATGTGTTCTTCTGAGCAGGCGAAGCTGAAGCGGATGTGATTATTGCCGCAGCCGCCGAAGTCTTCGCCGGGGACGGCGGCGACTTTGGCCTCGGCAAGCAGGGCTTCGCAGAAGTCCAGCGCGGAGGCGATCTTGCGGCCTTCGGGGGAGGATTTGCCGAAGTAGGCCGAGATGTCGGGAAAGGCGTAGAACGCGCCGGTGGGCCTGGCGCAGACGATGCCGGGGATGGATGACAGGCGGTCGTAGATCAGCTTGGCGCGGCGGCCGAAGGCCTCGCACATGCGGCTTGCGTCGGCGTCGCACTCTTTGAGCGCGGTGCGGATGGCGGGATAGACAAAGCTGGTGATGTTGGTGGTCATCTGGCCCTGGAGCGTGGCCATCGCCTTCATGAACTTGAGGCCCCAGGGGCCGCTGGTGGTGGTATAGCCGACGCGCCAGCCGGTCATGGCGTAGGCCTTGCTGAGCCCGTTGAGCGTGATGACGCGTTCGGCGATCTCATTGACGCTGCCGATGGAGAAGTGGGGGATCCCGCCGTAGGCGACACGCTCGTAGATCTCGTCAGAGAGCACGACGAGATTGGGGGCAACGGCTTTGCTCGCCTGATCAACCACGGCGGCGAGAGCGCGAAGCTCGGCTTCGGAATACATCGTGCCGCAGGGGTTGCTGGGTGAACAGAGGATCAGCAGGCGTGTGTTGGGCGTGATGGCGGCCTTGAGCTGCTCGGGCGACATCTTGAAGTCCGAGCGGATCGTGGTCGGAATCTCGACGACCTTGGCCCCGGCGAGTTCGGCGAGCGGCGCGTAGCTGACCCATGCGGGGACGGGCAACAGGCACTCGCCGGGCGCTTCGCCCGGTGCTGGAAAATCAAAGAGGCACTGGAGCACGGTGTAGAGCGCGTGCTTGCCGCCGGAAGAGATGCCGACGTGCTCGGCGGTGACGTTCGGAATCTTGTTGACGCGCGAGACCTTGTCGGCGATGGCGGCGCGGGTCTCCAGATCGCCCATGGTGGGCATGTACTTGGTCTGACCCGCGAGCAGGGCCTTGATCGCGGTGTCTTTGATCGCCTGCGGCGTGTCGAAATCCGGCTCGCCAGCGGCAAAGGAAAGCACATCGACCCCGGCCCGCTGCATGTCCTTGGCGCGGTTGGTGACGGCAACGGTGGCGGAGGGCTTGAGGTCCGAGACTCGGCGTGAAAGCTTCATGGCGTTAGCGTAGATGCGATCGGGCAATCAGGCACATGACGACGTCGTCCGGCGGCAATGCAAAGCCAGTCCGGAGTTCTGGCCGAGCGAACATCAGCACCAAAAGCACCGCACATGCGAACGTGGCCACAAGCCCGACACTCAGCCCAGCGACCGCGAATCCGCGCCGAGCCGGATTCGCGATCGTGCACGCACCAAGCACCACCCCAAGAACCGCGAACACGGCTGCGGCCATGATGATTGGGCTCTCGATCCGGCCGCGGATCGCCCAAAAGACCGGTACGGCGAGCACGCCGAGCAATCCGACGGTGCTGAACGTGAATCCGGCAATCGCGAGAATCCCGAGCGCGCTCGAAGACGCAGGTATCCCCGGTGTTGACACAACTCCGGGCGCCGGCGCGGAGTGAATGTGCTGTACCACCGTCGGCGAACTCATCGGCGGCATCGTTGGTGCCGAGGGCGGCGGCACGGGAGCCGCTTCCGCCGCAGGCCCCCGTGCGGGCGCAACCGGCGTGACGGCATTCAGCATCGAGTCCTTGATTCGCCAATCCAAGCCGTCGCGCTCGTACTCCATGCGATTCACAGGCGTCCAGACCTGGCCGTCGTAGTACTCATGCACGCCGGACAACTGGCCCTGGCGAGAGAGTTCGACGAGCCGGTGCGCCGTGTATTCCTCGATCTCGCCCTTGTATCGAACGCTGTAGTTCTGTGCCATGGTTGGTGTCCCGATTGCCAATCTGTTGAACTCTCAATCTCGCAACGGCCCGCCTGCATTGAGCACCCAATGTGCTCGGGGTGAGATTCTCCCAGTGCCCTTGCCGAGCTTCCCACGTGATCGCTTTGCGATCGGCAACTCTTGCTCACGGTCCCCTTTGAGGAAGAAAGATCGGGGTGCCATCCGGCGGTGGTCCCGAAGTCCAGATGATCGCGCCGTTGGCGTTGATATCGCCAACCCTCTCAAACCGAGCACTCTCGGGCTTCTCGTCGGCACGCACGGCGAACGCCCTTCCTCGAGTTGGCGATGCCGACCACGAGACTCCACCGGGAACATCCTTCCATGCCACGCCGCTGAATCGAAGGGGCACGATCTTCTTGTACACGCTCGCGACGTTGTCCTCGTGTGCTGCCATTGTGTTTGGCCGCAGGGGGAACTCGACGACTTTTCCCCGAAGGTCCGTCGCAAGCTTCTTTGCGTGATCCTGGGTCATGTTCCAGGAGTCTTTCTCGTTCATGCCAGAGCGAAGGCCTTCCAGCGCCGAGAGTAACTTCTCATACTCGGACTTTGGCGGCCAAGGAATCGCCGCTTGATGGCGAAGTTCGCCAAGCGCGAGTTCCAGCCGCAGAGCGGCTGGCATGTCTTCGGTTTCCAGCACCATCCGCGCCGCCGTCAGGTGAGCTGTGAGTGCGTCGTACGGCGTCTCAGAACTGAACCGAAAAAGCGGGGCAATCTTCTTGGCGGCTCCGGCCCATTGGGTCGGCTTTGGCTTGGAGGTGTCGTCCTTGGTCCGCTCGATCAGCTTTCTCCCAAGTGAGTCCCCCTTTCCTAGAAATTCGCTTGTTTGAAACAAGGCGTTGGTCAGCCAAACCTGCTGTGACCGTTCAGACTCGGGTGCCGCTAAGAGCTCACCATCCAGCGTGTGCCATGGCACATTATTTCGATCGGTCAGCACCTTGACCTTGTCCCATGCGGGCAGGGAGAAGACATCCTTGGAGGTCTTCAGATTCAGCTTGTCCGACTTGTCCAGCACCATGGCGCGGGCCATCTCATGAGCGTTGATCAGCTCGACGTCCGAGGCATCAAGGTCAACGTAGAGCCCCGCGAAGGACGGTCCGCTCAACTCCGATCGTTCGGCGGCGTCGTCGCGTGTGAGCGGTTTCGTGCTCTTGCGCATGAGTTCCATGGAGCGCGTTGCCCGCTCGGCCCGCTCGAGTGCGGGTCTCTGCCGCAGTACTTCCGCAAGAAGCGTCGATGCGGGCGCCTTTGGAAACTCCGTCGTGAATCGTTCGCAAGCGTCCAGGTGGGATCTCAGTTCGCTCGTAGGCTTCTTGAGATCTGCAAGAGCGCTCCGCAACTGCGCCTTGTTGAGGAACGCGGTCCGAGCGTCATCGATTGTCTTCTTCGTCTTTTCCTGCCGAGCTTGAAGGGCTGTGAAGATGGACTTCTCCGAGGTGTTGTCCAGAAGCAGTTCCTGATACCCCTGAGATACGGGCGCCAGCTTGAAATCGAACTCCGATATCGTGGCGGATGCCGACGAATCCAGCTCTCGGAGGGCGTCTGTGGCCATTTTATCGAGACTATTGGCCTGGAGGTCGGCGACGTTGGCTGTCGCAACCTTCTCGAGATCGTCAAGCTGTTCTTTCAGCGACTTGGGCGGGACTTCTCCGTCCCCGACTTTCGGGACGGCCGCGGCCATCATCTTGCCCTCGTCACTCAACGCGTCATACGTGGCGCGGGCTTTGGCGACCTCCTTGCGACCCAGGAAATCGCGCATCAGCGTCAATTCTGTCTGATTCTTGCGGTGTTCTGCGGCATTCCTTTGAAGGTGCGCCACGAGGAGCACAACCGCGAACGACACCAGCACCAATGCGGCCACGCCGGCCGTGGTTCGAACAACACGCTTGATCAGTCGGGCATTGGCGGCCGAGTTCTCCGCGCCATCGTGCTGTTCGAATCGCTGCTTCAGTCGCGCGTAGATGTCCTTGGGGGGGCGTGCGGCATCCCTGCCCTCGGTGATCCACTCCCAGTGCGAAGCGAGGTCCGGCCATGGCGCGTTCGCGTCAAGCAGTTGTCGGATCTCCACAAATCTCTTGGCCTGCGTCGCGTTCTGGCGTTCTCTCGCCGATTCGGCGGCCAGAAACTCCTCGGCCTCCGCGATGCGCTTTGTTGCGCCTGCCTGAGGTCGCACGATCCCCCGGGCCTCGACGGCGCGGAGTTCGTCGACTGTTCGCCGCACCTGCTCTGCCACACGCGGCGCTGCGTCGAGTTCAAAGTCCAGCAACTTCAGATGCAGGCTGTAAAGCAGGTCTTCGTCTTCGAGTCTTTGCTTCTGAACCGGTCGATACTGAGCGACCTCGCTGACGAGCGCCCTGATCTCATCCACGGTTGAGGGTATCTGTCCGCGATGGAGTTCCCGGATGTCGCGACGAATGTCGCGCAGCCGCTGTTCGATCAGGTGCGCTCTCTGCACGGTGATCTCCTCGATCACGCGCGCGATCACCGGCGCGTCGGGCGGACCTTTGGGGTCTGCGCTGTACTGCTCGGCGGCGTCGAACGCGGCATTCAGCGCCCTCAGCCGCGTCTGGTTCGATGCTCCCAGCAGGCAGAGCCCGCGATACACCGACATCGTCGGTTGCAACGCGTGGAGCAGGAAATAGGCGTTGCTGATCTCTCTGGCGGCGTCGAGGTTCACGCTGGTCGGAACCTCGACATTGCTCGCTCGGCAGCGCTGTCCGAGCGTCACGAGATGCGCCACGCCGATGTCCAGATCGCGCGCCGAATCCACCGCGTCGGGTGCGAGTTCGGAGTGATGCAGCGCCTCGAAGACCAGGCCGCGCCGGAGCCACTCCTGGGTGATGGCCAGCCGCGCGTTGACGCTGGCGACGCTCTCGCGATAGAGCCGGATCAGGTCCTCGTGCTCTTTCAGCGGGGCGTCCTGCTCGAGCACCGCTCGGATCTTTTGGGCGATTTCCTGGTGTGATGCGGCGTGAAGCATGGTGTTCAGGGGGCTGTGGCTGAGGTGCGTGCGGGTACGCCTTTGTCAATCGTGATCGTGATCGAGCGACCCCGACCGTTGGTCATGCGAAGATTGTGCTGCTTGTTCGGGTTCAACAGTTGCGTCCACACGAGCTCTTTGTTCTTTGGGTCGAGCTCAAGCTGGCCTTCGATCTTTCCCTTGCGATCGATGCTGCACACATTCCGCTTCGATGGATCAAAGACGAGCCTGCTCTCCGTCGGCGGCGGCTTGTCCCGCCATTCAATCTGGAACGGGCCCACAAAGAACTCCTTGTCGACCGGAATCAGGTAACGGCTATCTTCACCGGGAACCAACTTTGAGCGGGTGGAGGAGGGGTCTGGGGTTCGAGTATCAAAGACGAAGTCATCATCGCTCTGATCGATTGTGGCAAGCGTTTGAGGCTGCTCCTGCGTGACTTTCCTCGGAGTCTCAATCTCAACCGTGGATTGCGTGCTTCGCCCGGCCAACAGCTTGAACTGCAGCGTACTCAGCTTGCTCTTCAACTCTTCGACTTGCTTTCGAAGATCTTTGAGCGCTGGTTCGCTGTCCTGCACGAAGGGTGTTTCGATCCTGCTGGTCAGTTCGACCGCGGACGGTTCTTCGGTACGCGGTTTGTCTTCGCTCGCGGGCTTCTGTGGCGAGACGTCCTGTACGCGTTGGCGACCATCGGCTTTGGTGCTCTTTGCAGTGCTCGCCGGCGGGCCGGACGGCGGTGGGCCTCCGAAATAGAACATCGCACATGTGCCGATGACGCCGCAGGTTCCAACAACGCCGGTGATGACGGCAGCCATGGTGGTATCCAATCGTTTCGGGAGAGCGGCGGGTCGTGGCGGTTGCTGTTCTGTTGTCGTGCGGCGAAACTCCTCAGCCGGACACGCGGCTTCGGATTGCCCGGATTGTGGTTGCCTGTCGATCGCACGGGCCGGCTCGTTCCTCGGCGACGCGGGGGTCGGCAGACTTGCTAGGACCGGTTCCACGAGCTTCGCCTCAGCCGGGCGATCGACGCTTTCGCGTATCGGCACGCGTGCGCCCGCCCGAGCGGATTCAACCCACGCGCTTGGTCGAGGTGGCTGGAGTCGAAGCTGCGAAATCTCAAGCACTACGGCGTCGAAAGTCGCGTGGGCCAGACTCAGCCCGCTTGAGGTGTCTGGGACAAATCGCAGTTGACAGTCGACCGCGTTGTCGAAGGACTCACCAAACCAGGTCGAGAATGTCAGATCCCACGACTTGCCACTCGGCAGAAGCGAGCTCATCTCATCGAGAAGCGCCAGCGGGTCAACGTGTTCCGGAAATGCGATGTACACCGGCCGCTTGGGGCTTTGCATGACTAGTTCGAGCGCGGCTCCGGCCCAACCCGCGTCACCGGTGAGAAGCGCCCACGTGCGGCAGGGCCTGGCAACGGGCATCTGCACCGGGCGCGGGACCCGACGCGGCGACAGCCAGCGCGATTCCCCGGACCATGAGGTGATGAATATGGCTTCGGCTCCGATCAACGAGAGCGGTCCTGAGGGGAGGCGATCGGCGTTGTCCAGGATGAGGTGATGGGCGATGCGGTTGTTCCGGCTGCCGAGTCCCGCGGGGATCGGCGCGACGCGAGAGACGACGCTCTGGCGGCCGTTTCCCAGGTCGATCCTGCAGTGGCTGAAGCAGGTCAGGTTCCTGGACCCGGGCCCGACCGGATCATCGAAGTAGTGGCGGTACGCCGACAGGGATTCAACACGATCGACAAGCTGTCGGCTCATGCCTGAGGTAGCGGCAACGGTGCACATCCCACTCATCTCGGGAAACAGCCCGACGGAGGCGGTCGTGCTCACAAGCTCACCGACCATCAGCGTCCTCCGGTTTGATGGTGGACGACGCTGAGGGCGGCGTAGAGGAAAGGGGCTTCGGCCCACTTGGGTTGCACGTCCATGGCGGTGCACTCGAATCGTTCTCCGGCCGCCTGGCTCGCCGCCGGGTTGGGTCGGAGCACGCTCACGGGCATGTAGATCGCTTGCGGATCGATGGCACGCACGGTGGAGGCAAACTCACGGGCCGTGTCATCCATGAACGCCGCGACATCGCGGGAGACACTTTGGATTCTGGAGCCCGCCATGCGTCCGCCCGGGCCGGGCGTGGTGCATGGATACTCGCCGATGTGCTTGTAGAGATCCGGGCAGAGGTCGGATTTGGTGATGGCGATGATGAGGCGCGTGTGAATCTGGTCGAGAGAGTGCACACCCTTGAACTTCATGGCTCGCGAGGCCATCTCGCTCAGAAACAGGTTCGGGGGTGGCGTGTCGTGGCTGTAACCGCCGGAGGCGGGCCAGCCCTTGACCAGCGGGTGATCGGGGATGCAGCGTGCACGGATGCCTCGTTCGGCGAGCGGATCGAGGACGAAGATGACGATCTTTGAGCGTGCGAGGTGGCGCGTCGCTTTGGTCCCGCGATCGTGATTGGGCAGAAAGTGCTCACCGGGATTGTCATACAGGACCAAAAGGAAGTCGTCGGCCTGATGGAGGAGTTCGGGCTTGAGATGGAACTGAAAAGCGCGGACTTCACGCTGCGGGTCGGTCTGCTCGCGGATCGGGGCCGCAGGGTCTGCGGGTTCGAAGAGCTTGCGCTCCAGATCCACAATGCGTTGATTCTCTGATGGAGATGCGTCGACGAACCGGTATCCCATGTCGGGGAGCGCCTGCCGCATCCGGCGAACGGCCGACGAGAGCAGAAACGACTTCCCGGACTGTGGACCGCCGACCATGGACACGAAGACGGGCTTGGCCGACAGATTTGAGCGGGTGATGGTGGCGCGGCACCGAGAGCAGGCCAGTTCAGTGCATTCGGCCCCAGCCGGATCGATCGGATTGCCCGCACGATTGAAGCGGGAGGGAAGAAAACGAAGGGGTTCGCCCGCGACCACGGGATCGGGTCCGAGGGCGCTGGTTCGCGCTACGGCGAGAGCCTCAGATGGAGCGAACTTGTGCCAGCAATGCGGGCAGGTGACGCCGGGCTTCTCGGCGCGATCTTTGAGGCGGTGGTCGGAGGCGACGTGGTCTTCGGACATGGGCGGTCCACACTCGGGGGGGGCGATGGCGATCGATGCCCAGTGTACCAGCGGGGCGTTGTTCGGGCATTTGGATTTGGAGAATGGGGGCGGAGCGAGTATCTTCCGGACCCTAAGACGGCGGTGCGGCCGCGTCCTGTGAGGTGATCACGATGTTCGGTTCGCGAACCAAGCGTCATGTCTTCATCAGCCATTCGTCGAAGGATGATGCGCTCGTGGATGTGATATGGGCCGAACTGGCGAGGTGGGGGTTGTCGTCGTGGGTGGACCACAAGGACATGATTCCTGGGCGTAGATGGGCCGAGGAACTCGATCGCAACATCCGCGCCTCGCAGCGGTTGCTGGTGCTCGGAACTCGGAGTTCGTACGCGAGTATCGATGTTCTCGACGAGGTGCACTCAGCGAAGGCCGCGGGTGTGGAGATTGTGCTTGCCCGAGCAGACGCCAGCGAGTATTCCGGGGAGATGGCGCACCTGCTTCGAGCTCGTAATCAGGTGATGGTGCAGGCCGGATCGCCGGAGGAATGTGCGAGGTTGATAGCCGGTCATCTCGGGCGCGTCTTCGGCGTTGGCCCACCCCCTCCGCCTCCCCCGCCCCCCCCGCCCCCCCCGCGTCCCGAAAAGCCGCCCGTGAATCAGAAGCGTGGTGAGCCCGAGACTCCGATTCACCGGATGGAGAAGAGAACTCACGCGCAACCGGCACAGTTTCTGAATACGTTGGGCATGACGATGGTGCGCATACCCGCGGGTTCGTTTCAGATGGGTAGTCCGTCGAAAGAAGTTGGCCGTAACGACGACGAGCGGGCGTTTCAGGTCACGATCAGCAGGCCGTTTTACTTGAGCGTCGCGCCGGTGACTCAGGCGGAGTGGCGTGCGGTCATGGGGAGCAACCCGAGCGAGTTTCCTGGTGAGACTCGTCCAGTGGAATCGATCACGTGGCACGAAGCGGTGCAGTTCTGCAGGCGGCTCGGAGCAAAGGAGAAGCGAGGGTATTGTCTGCCGACGGAGGCTCAGTGGGAGTATGCGTGTCGTGCGGGGGAGCAGCAGGCGTATCCATGGGGGCCGTCGATACGTGACGGGCAGAAGCACGCGAATCTGTACGACCAGTCTGCCAAGCGCGAGTATCCGTACAACTGGGAAGCAGCGCCTTGGGATGATGGCTTTGCCGAGACTTCACCGGTGATGCACTTTTCCAAGAACAAGTTTGGGCTGCATGACATGATCGGGAACGTGTGGGAGTGGTGCGAGGATCGGTATGGTCCGTATCCAGCGGGGCCGTCGATCGATTCGACGAGCACGGGGTCGTCGGTGTCGGAGGAGCGGGTTGTGCGAGGCTCGTCCTGGTTCAACAACCTTCGCTGTGCAAGGTCGGCGTGCCGGAACAAGCTGGCGCCGAGCAGCCGCAATGGCACGGTGGGGATGCGGCTGTGCATCTCCGAGCACGGGGACGAGGTTGGGGCCTGAGGTGTGGGCACCGGGTGAGTGCCTTGCGCCGCAGCCGGTTCGCGCTGGTCGATCGATCTGGCGGCGGAGCTCTTTGGGTTGGGCGCCGATGCTAAATGTGTGGTTTCTTTCGGATCATTGCGCGGAGAGTCCTCCGGTGCCGAGGGGATGGGAGGTATGGGACCGGGCTCTGCTGATGGTGTTTCTGGGGTGCCTGGGTCTGCGTCCAGGCCTCGGATTTTGAGGATGACGTTTGCGGATTTGCGGGCGGTTTCGAGGAGGCGGGACTTGGTGGCGCTGGAGGCCTGGGCGAAGGAGTCGGTGTGGAGCACGTCGGCGGAGGCCGCGAGGGCCTGGACGGCTTGGACGGTGCGTTCGCCGGCGAGGATTCGGGCGCGGAGCTCGGAGACTTTGGCGATGGATTCGAGTTGGGGCAGGATGTCGGACCGAGCGGCCCACGCGGCGATGTCGCGGATGGAGACCTTGAGCTTCTCGGCGATGGAGTGGAAGCTCTCCTGAGGGTCAAAGAAGAGGGCGAGGAGTTCGGGCTCGTCGTCGGGATCGACGGCGAGGCGGTGGGGGTTGCCGGGTTTCTGGAGTGATGGCGGTTTCTGAGTTGCGTGCGCGGCCCGATCGCCACCCGGAGGGTGGCGGTACCCGTGATCGGAATGAGACGATGACATGTGTTTCCCCCTGTGTTCCCCTTGGACCTGGAGCCCGGTGATTGGACCCGCGGTCGGTCTGATTGTGAGAGTATGGCTTGTGTTTGGTATTTGTCAAGGTTCTCCGGAGGCGGGGTGCCGGGAGTTGGTTGTGGAGAACTGTCGCCCGCTTCGCGGGCTTGAAGAGATCAAGCGGTTCACCAGGGGCTTACGCCCCTGGCAACGGGATGCCGCCCGCTTTGCGGGCTGAAGTCCGAAGGCGATTGGATGCGTTGCTCGCTTTGAGTGCTGACCCAGACTCGGATCGCAGACGGCCGGTGGCACCAACCACCTCTGGGCACCCTCGCGGCATCACGCCGTGCCACCGACCGCGGCTCTGAGCGGTCGGTGTGCCTTGATCGAGTGACAGCAAGATCCATCATCGGAATGCACTCCCCGGGGCGAGGGCTCCACGCGGCGAGTCCAATGATACGGACGATGGACGTAGAGATCGACTGAAGACCCAGAGACCCGCGCGACTGGGTCGTGTGGCAGGGCTTCATCGGACAGCGTGGAGGAGCACGAGCCTTCCGAAGCACACCGACCGCTCAGAGCCGCGGTCGGTGGCACGGGCACGAGAGTTTGGCCATTGCGGTCGGGGCCACCTGTCGAGTGGAGTACTGTCGCCCGCTTCGCGGGCTTTGAGAGGGGGAGCAGGTCACCAGGGGCTTACGCCCCTGGCAAAGGGATGCCGCCCGCGTTGCGGGCTGGAGCCAAAGGGAATGGGAACTTCCCGGGTTTGCGGATAGAGGTCCTGAGGCGGTCGGCCGCGCCACGGGCGTTGCGGGCGGAGTCCGGATGCGGATTGCCCGTGCCGCGACGGGGGGGCAGAAGGAGGGGCCGATGGGGTGATTGATCCGTATGGGCGGGGTGACTATTCTTGGGTCTGGCCGAGTGACCCGAACAGACCACGTTTTTTGGCAGAACCAATCTCCATGATTTCCGCGCAGCACAAGCAGACGACCATTCGCGATCATCGCCGCCATGCCACGGACTCCGGGTCACCGGAAGTTCAGATTGCGGTGCTCACCGAGCGTATCAACGGGCTCGCCGATCACCTGCGTGGGCATGACAAGGACAATCACAGCCGTCTTGGGCTGACCAAGATGGTGTCGCAGCGGAACCGGCTTTTGAAGTATCTGGCGCGGGAGGATACGGACAAGTATTCCGCGCTGATCCAGAAGCTTGGTCTGCGCAAGTAAGCCACACGGGCCCGCGTGTCGAAAGACTCGCGGGCCTTTTCGGTTTTGGGCGTACGTCCGATTGGTCCCACGACGCGCGTGCGGGTGGGCGGGCATGCGCCGGGTCGCTTTGCTGCGGAGCCGGGTGGCAGTGGACAATCGGCAGTCGGTCTTGCGAGATTCGACTGATGTTTGTCTTCTGCCTCTAGGGTCCAGAGCGGATCGATCCAGAGTATGGATACGGCCGTTGGACGCTCTCAGGATGTGCGATTGGCGCACGCCTTGAGCGATCGGGGCCATTTGAGCGGCGCGGAGAGTTCGCGCGGCCAAGGTGGAAGAGCAATGACGACAGCACTTGGAACCATCCGCGTTGAGCGCGAGATCGGTGGACGCACGTTGACCATGGAGACGGGGAAGGTCGCGAAGCTGTGCGACGCCGCCGTGATCGCGCACTATGCCGGCACATCGGTGCTGGCGACGGTGGTGCGGGCCAAGCCGCGTGAGGGGATCGACTTTTTCCCGCTGACGGTGGATTACCGCGAGAAGACCTCGGCCGCGGGCAAGTTTCCGGGCGGATTCCGGAAGCGCGAAGGCCCGCCATCGGAGAAGGAAATTCTCACGATGCGCATGATCGATCGCCCGATGCGCCCGCTGTTTCCGGATGGGTTCATCGACGAGATCCAGGTGCAGGTCTTTGTGATGAGCCATGACGGGGAGAACGACTCGGACATGCTGGCGTGCACGGCGGCCTCGGCCGCGCTTGCGCTGAGCGATGCGCCGTTTGAAGGCCCGACGGCGACGGTGCGCGTCGCGCGGGTGCACACCGACGACGGGCTGCGGTTTGTCGTGAACCCGACGGTGACGCAGATGGAGTATTCCGATCTTGACCTGGTGCTCGCTGGGCACAAGGACGGGATCAACATGATCGAGGTCGGCGCCGCCGAGGTGGACGAGGCGGGCGTGCTGGCGGCGATGGAGTTTGGGTATGACCAGGTCAAGGAGACCCTTGGGCTGATCAACGAGCTGGTGAAGAAGGCCGGCAAGCCCAAGCGCGATGGCGAGCGGACGCTGCCCGCTCCGGAAGTGGTTGAGCAGGTGAAGAAGCTCGCCACGGCGAAGATGACCGAGGCGCGGAAGATCAAGAGCAAGAAGGAACGCGGCGAGGCGGTTGACAAGATCATCACCGAGGTTCTGGATACGCACTTCAAGGTCGATTCGTCCGGGAACTATGAGACGTATGCGGCGACCAGCAAGCGTCGCTCGCAGGCCAAGGACGCGCTGCGTCGGCTTGAAGAGAAGATCACACGCAAGCTGATCGTCGAGAGCGGCATCCGCGCCGACGGTCGCGGGGCGACGCAGCTTCGCCCGATCGAGGGTCAGGTTGGCGTCTTTGAGCGCACGCACGGGTCGGCGTTCTTCCAGCGCGGCGAGACGCAGTCTTTGGTGAGCGTGACGCTGGGCACGGGCAAGGATGAGCAGATCATCGATGGTTTGCTGCCTGAGTACAGCAAGAAGTTCATGCTGCACTACAACTTTCCGCCGTTCTCAACCGGCGAGGCGAAGCGAATCATGGCTCCGGGCCGTCGCGAGATCGGTCACGGCGCGCTGGCGGAGCGATCGCTTATGGGCGTGCTGCCGTCGCCGGAAGAGTTTCCGTACACGATCCGCGTGGTGAGCGATATCACCGAGAGCAACGGGTCGTCATCGATGGCCTCGGTCTGCGGCGGGTGCCTTGCGCTCATGGACGCGGGCGTGCCGATCAAGAACACGGTGGCCGGCATCTCGGTCGGCCGCTTCAGTGATGACAACGACGCGAGCGAGGTGTTCGTGACGGACATCATCGGCGAAGAGGACTTCTTCGGCGACATGGACTTCAAGGTGTCGGGCTCCCGCGAGGGCATCACGGGGATTCAGCTTGATCTGAAGACCCGCGGGCTGACGCTGAGCCAGGTGGAGCGGATCTTCGAGCAGGCCCGCAAGGGTCGGCTGGAGATCATCGACATCATGGAGAGCGTGATCGCCAAGCCGCGCGAGGCGATCAGCGTGTTTGCGCCGCGTCTGGTGACGATCCACATCAACCCGGAGAAGATCGGCAAGCTGATCGGGCCGGGCGGCAAGACGATCCGCGGGATGCAGGAGAAGTACGGCGTGAGCATCGACGTCGAGGACGACGGCACGGTCATGATCGCGGCTCCGAACGGCGAGTCGATCGACATGGCCAAGAGCGAGATCGAGGCGCTGACCGAGGAGATCAAGGTCGGCACGATCTACACGGGCAAGGTGGTCTCGACCAAGGACTTTGGCGCGTTCATCGAACTCGCGCCGGGGACCGACGGGATGTGCCACATCTCGGAGCTTGCCGATGGGTATGTGAAGAACGTGACCGATGTCGTGCGTGTGGGCGACATCGTGAAGGTGAAGGTGATCCTGGTGGACGATCAGGGTCGCATCAAGCTCAGCCGCAAGGCGCTGATGGAAGGCGCGGGCGGCGGTGGTGGTGGCGAGCAGGACCCGGCGATGGCGGGCGCTCCGGCACCGGCCGAGTCTCGCGGCGGCGAGCGTGGTGGTGGAGATCGCGGCGGTGACCGCGGTGGTGACCGTGGCGGCGATCGCGGCGGCCGCGGTGGTCGCGGCGGTGGTGGGGGTGGTGGTGGAGGTGGCGGGCGCGGCGGCGACCGTCGGCCTCGCCGGGATGAGTGAGCGGCGTTGTCGCGTTCGCTCAACCCTTTGTGTTGACAAGAGTTTTGAGGCCGTGGGCGATGGTGCCCACGGCCTTTTTTCATGCCAAAAGTGTCGGGGTTCCGCCAAGTTATGCACAACGAAGTGAGACGGTTCTTGGCGGATCGCTCGCGCTGTTGGTAGTCTGGTGAAGTTGTGATGAAGACAGTTCCCAGTTTCGTGCCAAGCGAGCGTGGTTCGGGCGTCCCGGAGTTGCCGGGTGTCGAACCGGGTGCTTGGCGAGGCGGGGAGGTGTTGAGTCCCGGCACGTTCAGTGGTCAGCAGCTCGTGGGGAGTTGCTGGCCGGGCGGGGTGGTGGCACATCCTTGTTGTTCGCGGCAGGAACGTCTGATCGGAGCATTCCGACCGACGGCTTTGTCGCCCTCCTAGCGGAGATCGGAATGTCAGACGCCTCAACCGATCGGCTTACGGAGATCACCGGGCAGGTGAAGTGGTTTGACCCGAAGAAGGGCTTCGGGTTCATCGTTGGTCCTGAGGGTCAGGACATCTTCGTCCACTACTCGAAGATCCAGGGGGATGGGTTCCGGGTTTTGAAGGACGGATCGTCGGTGGTGTACGACGCGGAGCTGACCGACAAGGGTTGGCATGCCTCCAAAGTCGTGCGCAATGACGCTTTGGAAGTGACGATTCCCAAGCGGGCGTACTCCAGATCGCCGAGGCGATAGAGCACGCTGAAGGCGTGTGGTGCGCTACGGTGGCTGGCATGGAACTCGGGTCACTCAGTCTTGGGCTGGGCATGGGCATGCTGCTGGCCACGCTGGCGGCGTGGGCCTTGGTGCGCCGGCACGTGCAGCGCGTGCGGGTGGCGGAGCGGCGTGCGCGGCAGGCCGAGCGGATGGCCGAGATCGGCTCGATGACGGGCGGGCTTGCGCATGAGATCAAGAATCCGCTTTCGACAATCGGGCTGAACGCGGGGCTGCTGGTGGAGGGTGTGCAGGATCTGGAGATTCCACAAGACGAGCGCAGCCGATTGCTGAATCGGGCCAAGGCGTTGCAGCGTGAGACGGAGCGGCTGAGGGGAATCCTGCAGGACTTTCTGGAGTTTGCGGGGCAGATTCACCTGGATCGGCGGCCGCTGGATGTGAATGAGCTGGTGCGCGAGCTTGCGGACTTTTATCTGCCGGAGGCCGAGCGGCATCGGGTGCGGATTCGGACGGACCTGAGTGATCAGCCGATCGTGGCGGCGATCGACTCTCGGGCGGTGAAGCAGGCGATGTTGAACCTGATGATCAACGCGACGCAGGCGATGGCCGGGGTGGAGGGGCGGGGCGAGAGTTCTGCAGCGGGGCAAACGGGCGATGGGCGGGTGAGTGAGCTGATTCTGCGGACGCGGCAGACGATGGATCGGGAGCTGGTGGCGGGCAAGGCGACGCCGGTGGCGGAGATTCATGTGATCGATACCGGGCCGGGGGTGTCGGAGGAACTGCGCGGGCAGATCTTCAAGCCGTACTTCACGACCAAGGGGGGCGGGTCGGGGCTGGGGCTTCCGACATCGCGACGGCTGATCGAGGAGCACGGGGGGCGGTTGATTCTGACGAGTGAGCCGAACGTGGGATCGGATTTCTGCGTGGTGCTGCCTTTGAGTGTGCCGGGGGCGAGTGGGGCAAAGCCGTCGATGTCTGCGGGGTGAGTGGAGAATCCTGAGGGGAATGGACTTACCATGAGCATGATGCTCAAGCCCGCTTTCAGCACGGTGGCCTGTCCGGATTGGCTCTTGCGCGAGGTCGCGGAGCGAGCGCTCAAGCTTGGGTTTGAGGCGGTGGAACTGCGGACGTTTGGGGATGACTCGCGCCGTTTTGCGTGTGACCCGGCCATGACGGGTGAAGCGAAGGTGCGGTCGATGTTCCTTGAGCGCGGGGTGGAAATCAGTTCGCTGGCGACGGGCGTGCGGTTTGATGAGCCGGTGTGGCCGCCGGTGGTGGGGTATTTCTCGGATCATGTTGAGCGAGCGGTGCGCGAGGGCAAGCGCGCGGTGGACCTGGCCGTTGGGCTTGAGTGTCCGCTGGTGCGGGTGTTCGGGTTTGAGTTTCCGGCGCGTGAGAAGCGGGCGGCGGCGATTTCGCGGATTGCGCGTCGGCTTGGCAAGGTGGTGGATCACGCCGACAAGTCGGGCGTGCGGGTGGTGGTGGAGAATGGCGGGTCGTTTGCGACGGCCGACGAGTTGCTGGAACTGATCGCGGCGGTGAATCAAGGTTACTTTTGCAAAACCGGAGAATTCGTTGGCCCAGTCGACAGCGGAGTCGCCGCCGCCAATGATGAGTACGTCTTTTCCTTTGAAACCTTCTTTGTTTTTGACGGCGTAGAAAATGTTCTTGCCTTCAAGTTCGGTTGGATATTCGACATCCAACTTCTTCGGAACGCAAGCGCCAGCGCCAAGTGCCAAAAGAACCGTCTTTGTATAGTGCTCTTCGCTCTTGTCTGTTG